>CAYNGP010000068.1:0-10032 GCA_964396885.1 uncultured Bacteroides sp.
GTACACCTTGCACCGAGATTTAAGCAAAAAGTTTACAAGATTGCGGTAGAGTATCACCGAAACGCTGGTAGTGAACTATTTCACGTGCACGAAGGAATTTGATTGGTTCGATAATATCCGGATCATCAACTAATCGCAGAATATTATCATATGTTACTCGTGCTTTTTGCTCTGCTGCCAAATCCTCATTAAGGTCAGCAATTGTGTCACCCTTAACGCCTATGCTTGCTGCTGACCATGGGAACCCGCTGGCAGCTGTTGGGTATACGCTGTTGGTGTGGTCAACAAAATATGCTGCAAATCCGGGATTATCTTCAATCTGCTTTTCGGTCAGATTTCTTGTGAGTTGGTGAACCATCGTTCCAATCATTTCAAGATGCCCCAGCTCCTCAACACCTATATCTGTCAGCAAGCCTTTTAATTCGGGATAAGGCATTGAATAGCGCTGGCTTAAGTATCTTAAGCTTGCACCCAGCTCGCCATCAGGTCCACCATACTGGCTGATGATTATTGAAGCGGCTTTGGGGTCGGGATTTTTTATATTAATCGGGTATTGTAAACGTTTTACATAACTAAACATAATTTCAGCTCCTTTAATTGCTACTTTATTCTATGTTAAAAAAGATTTTATGACACTTTGCCTTTATTATCATTTATTATTTTAACAATTACAATATTGTAATGGAAAGAAAGATTGTTTTGTGTTAAGATATATATTGAGGTGATATTATGCAGATTTTTGTGTTGGAGGATGACAGTGCCATCGGTATGGGGCTGACCTATTCACTTGAAAATGAGGGGTACAGTGTAACCCTTGCCAAGGATGTTAAATCCGCTTTGGATATTATTTATAAAAAAGCGTTTTCGCTTTATATACTTGATTTGACTTTGCCGGACGGCAGCGGATATGATGTGTGTCGCAGAATTAAGGAAATCGGGGATTTGCCTGTGATTTTTCTGACAGCTTATGACGATGAGGTTAATGTGGTTATGGGCTTTGAAATGGGTGCAGATGATTACATTGCAAAGCCCTTTCGTGTGAAAGAGCTGCTTGTAAGGATTAAAAGTGTGCTTCGTCGTTATAATAAGGAAAGCAGTGACGGTATCGTAAAAATTAAGGATTTGGTTATTCATACGAACGAGGCAAAGGTTTATAAGAATGGTGCTGAGATTATTTTAACTGCCATGGAATACAGGCTTTTGCTGATTCTGTTAAATAATCGTGGTAAGGTTCTCAGCCGTAATCAGCTTCTTGAAAATATCTGGGATATTGACGGTGATTTTGTTGAGGATAATACTTTGACTGTATATATCAAAAGACTCAGAGATAAAATTGAGGAGGAGCCCAATAAACCTGAAATCATTAAAACGATTCGTGGTCTTGGCTATGTGATTGAAAATGATTAATGATGATATTAAAAAAATATTGTTAATAGGCGGTGCTGTCACTGTTGTTCTCTCAGTTGCTTGTGTCTTTTTTCATCCAGCCTGCGGTATTATTTGCCTGATACTTGGTATCACAACAACCTCAGTATATTTTGTCTGTACAAAAAAGAGGTATGAAAAACTCAATGAGCTGAATAATTATTTATCACTTGTTCAGTCGGGCAATTATGATTTGGATATTAATGACAATGCTGAGGGCGAGCTGTCTATACTGAAAAATAATCTTTATAAAATTATCTCCACTCTGCGGACTCAAAATGAAATGCTTAAAAAGGATAAGGTTTATCTGGCAGATTCCCTTGCTGATATTTCACATCAGCTTAAAACGCCGTTAACCTCCATGATGGTTATGACTGATTTGCTGAAAGAAAGCGAGTCGGATAAAAAGAATCAGGAATTTATTTCCATAATAGAAAATCAGTTAGAGAAAATGCGATGGCTGATTTTAAATCTGGTTAAGCTGTCAAAGCTGGACGCTGATACTGTTGAGTTCAAGCACGAGCAGACACATATAAAAAGTGTTATTGATGAAAGTGTTAAGCCGTTTTTGGTAACGCTTGATTTAAAAGGGATTTCACTGGTTAACAGTGTTGTAGATTTCAGCTTCATCGGTGATAAAAACTGGAGTATTGAAGCCTTTGAAAATATTCTGAAAAATTGTATTGAGCATACTGATATAAACGGAGAGCTTACAATTTCAAGCAAAATAACCAGCATTTATGATGCAGTTATCATTAAAGATGACGGCTGCGGCATAGCACCTGAGGATGTGCCTCATATTTTTGAACGCTTTTACCACGGCAAAAATTCATCAACTGACAGTGTAGGCATCGGACTTGCACTGGCAAAAATGGTTTTTGAAAAGGAAAAAGCAAGTGTATTCGTTGAAAGCACGCTCGGTCAGGGCACAACCTTTGAAATCAGATTTTATAAAGCAATTGTTTAAAACTTATATATTGTTGATGATATGAAAAAAGAGTGAATTGATGTTAATCAATTCACTCTTTTCTATTATTCATCAATCTGAAATATATCAGTATTTTCAGGCAAATCGAGGGTTTCGACTTTTCTGAGGTGCTTTTGGATAACGTCGTTTCTGTGGTTGGCGTCCTCAAGGGCTTTGCCTGCCTCGTCAACCTTTTTCTTTGCCTTTGCAAGCAAATCGCCGAACATTGCATACTGCTTTTTGGCAACGCCGAGTGTTTTCCAAACCTCGTTTGCTTTTTCGTTGATAGCCATAGTTCTGAAGCCCATTGCCAGTGAATTGAGCAGTGCGGTGATTGTTGACGGTCCTGCAATCATAATGCCGTCAGCCTGCAGCTTTTCTGCAATGCCTGTTTTTGATGATGTGATTTCTGCGTAAAGGCCCTCTGTTGCAAGGTACATAATTGCAAACGGTGTGGTTTCAGGTGAACTGATGTACTGTTTTACGAGCTTTGCTTCGTCCTTTATTCTTGCTTCAAGTGCCTTCTTTGCCTTTTCAAGCGACTCCAAATCGCCTGCATCTGCAGCGGCTGAAAGCCTTGCGTAGTCCTCCATCGGGAACTTTGAATCCAGCGGAAGATAGGTTACACTGTCATTTTCGGTGTTCGGAATTTTAATTGCAAATTCAACCCTGCCGTTGTATTTTGGATTGGTCTGAACATTGGTTTCATACATACCCGGGATTGTCTGGTCAAGGATGTTGCCAAGCTGAACCTCTGCCCATGTGCCGCGGCTTTTGACATTGGTAAGCACTCTGTTAAGCCCCTTAACATTATCGGTCACACCTGCTGAAAGCTCCTTCATTTCACCAAGGCTCTTATATACATTTGACAACTGCTCACTGACTGTTTTAAAGCTTGCGTTGAGACGTTGATTGAGTGTATCCGTCAGCTTTTCGTCAACGGTTTTACGCATTAATTCAAGCTTTTCCTCATTGCTTTTCTGCATGGAAAGAATGGCTTCGCTCACCATTTTTGTCTGCTTGTCTGCATTTTTGTTTAGGGTTTCAAGCAGCTTGATTTGCTGCTGATAGTTTTTTTCTGTCAAGCCGTTCATCTGCTTTGACAGATAGTTCATTTGCTCAAAGCTTCGCTGATTGCTCATTTCAATCTGCTTGCCGAGTATTTCGGCAGAATTGTCCTGCTGAGGCTTTTTGGTTAAAAGCAGAATCAGCAAAATGATGATAACGGCACAAAGACCGATTAATATGTATAACAAAAATTCCATAATGTCACTCCTTTGATATAATATTTTAACATAGATTATAAATGAAAACAATAATAAATATCTTGTGATGCCATCCCCCACATTCATATAATGAACATTAATATAGTACTGTTGCTATTTTAAGCCTTATATGATAAAATAGTTAAAAGAGGTACTTATTATGGAAAAATTATGGACAAAAAATTTAAGAGATATTGAGCCTTATGTTCCCGGTGAGCAGAGCAGTGATAAAAATATCATTAAGCTGAATGCAAATGAAAATCCTTATCCGCCGTCACCAATGGCACTTGAGGTTGTGAAAAAATTTAATATAGATGAGCTGAAAAAATATCCCAACGCCAATTCAACCCCTTTAAAGCAGGCGTTGGCAGATTATTATAATGTAGATATTAAAAATGTATTTGTGGGCAATGGCTCTGATGATGTAATTGCGATTGCATTTCAGGCGTTATTCAACAGCGATTTGCCGATTGCTTACCCTGATTTAACCTACAGCTTTTACCCTGTATGGTGCAGACTTTTTAACATCCCATTCAAGACCTATCCTGTTGATGATGATTTCAGAATCAATCCTGAGGATTATAAAGAGAAAAACGGCGGTGTTGTGATTCCGAATCCGAATGCGCCTACCTCAATCGGTGAGGGCTTGGATTTTGTTAAAAAGATTATGGAATATAATCAGGACAGCGTTGTTATTATTGATGAGGCATATGTTGATTTTGGCGGTGTGAGCAGTGTTCCTCTTATCGGCGAATATGAAAACCTGCTTGTTACAGGAACGTTTTCAAAATCACGTTCCCTTGCAGGGCTCAGAATAGGCTTTGCCATCGGCAGTGAAAGGCTGATTTCTGTTTTGGAGGCTGTTAAAAATTCCTATAACTCCTACACCGTTGACAGCCTTGCAGTTGAGATTGGCAGAGCAAGTGTTCTTGATGATGAATACTTTAAGGATACCTGTAAAAAAATAATAAATACAAGACAGCGTGTTACGGAGGAGATGCGAGAGCTTGGATTCAAGGTGATGGACAGCTCTGCAAACTTCCTTTTTGCCACACACAGTGCGCTATCAATGAAGGAAATGTTTGAATATCTGAAAGAGAAAAAGGTGTTCATCCGTTATTTTGCAGTGCCGAGAATTGATAATTATGTAAGAATTTCTGTTGGTACTGATGATGAAATGGATGTTCTTATGAAAGAAATCAGGGGGTATATTGATTATGTCAAAGCATAAGTGCGGTATCATTTTTTTGGCGATTATGAATCTTATCAGCTATGCAGCAGGCATTATTACACAGGTTAAGCTGATTACAAACGGCGATGTTATATCCATCATTCCTATTACGGTTAATATGACGGTTGACCAGATTTTAATGCTGAACTTTATGGCGGTGTCAATTGTTTTAACACTGATAAGTATTGTGACAACCTATCTTGTTGTTGATGTAAAATGCTCCTTTGGTGAAATTTTATCAAACTGTGCAGCCGTGTTTATGATTGTGCCGATACTCGTTTTATTTGTTGCTGTATTCAATGCAGTTAATGTACCGGTTATGATTGATAAAATTTCTATTGCAGCCGCTGCAATCGTTTATGTTTTGCTGAATGTGGTGAATGTGGGCTGTCTGCTTACAGTCAGAGAGGATGAAAAGCTTGGTTAAAAGCTTTTGGAAAAGAGAAGTAATATGAATTTTAATCCTGCAATGCTGATGA
Organism: uncultured Bacteroides sp.; assembly: GCA_964396885.1. Classification (GTDB taxonomy): domain Bacteria; phylum Bacillota; class Clostridia; order Oscillospirales; family Acutalibacteraceae; genus Eubacterium_R. Next base: position 5,368 of record CAYNGP010000068.1, read on the forward strand.
AAATAATGAGCGCAAAGAATAAATTTGACGCAAATCACCCTAAGCTGAAAAATTATTTCACAGCAGTAAAAAATAAAGGAATCCGGGAGGGATCGGTTATTGAGCTTAAAATAACCAATCCTGATGATGAACCGATGGTAGCGAATATTAAGGTTAAGGCTGAGGATATTGAGCTGCTGTCACAGCTGGCAGAAATGATGAAGTAATGACAATGCAGTGCATTTTAATGAAATAACATAAAGAGTTTAGGGGGACTTGTTTATGGAGAAGGCAGTTGCTACATATGGCAAAAAGGAACGTAATCTGTATTTAACCGGTATGTTCGGTCAGAATATGGTTTACAACATTGTATCCACGGGACTTTATTACTATTTTCAAAATGTAATTTGTCTGCCGGCAATGGCTCTCGGCTGGATATTTATGATTGCAAGAATCTGGGATGCTGTCAATGACCCTATGATGGGCTCAATTGTTGACAGAACAAAGTCAAAATGGGGTAAGTGCAGACCGTATCTTCTGTTTTCTCCCATTGTTATCGGTTTGATCACAATCGGTTCTTTTATCAATGGCAATTATGCCGCAGCCGCTGACGAAAAAGCGAAGGTGTTTATTGTCGGCTGGGCTGCTGTATCCTATATTCTTTGGGGTATGTGCTATACTGCTGGTGATGTTCCGCTCTGGGGTATTGTTTCACGTATGACCGAGGTTGAAAAGGACAGGTCAACGCTTCTGTCGCTTTCAAGAATTGTGGCATCTGTGGCAGCAGGCTTAGTCAGCGTTACTGCAATTTTTGCTTCGCAGGGTATTAACGATATTTTGCATAAAGACAGTAATGCACAGCCCGGTTTTATTATTTATGCTGTTGTGATGACGGTTCTTGCAACAGTGCTGTTTTTGTGTGCAGGTATCGGAACAAAGGAAAGAGTACCAAATAATCAGGAAAATAAGTCTATGGGCGAAAGCTTTAAGATTATGTGGAAGTGCGTACCCTTCAGAAAGCTGATGATTTCCGGTATTCTCCGTTCACCATGGCAGCTGATGAATGTGGTTATGATGACCCTGTTTACATATTATTACTGCAATGGTAATCTGATGAACCTGTTCGGTGATTTCAAAATTTTAGTTCAGGCCGTTTTGGTGGCAGGCGGTATGTTTGCAGGCACATTTATTATGCAGCTTTTTTGCCCTAAGCTTTTGGAAAAATATGATGTCAAAAAGCTTTATAATCTGTTTTTAGCAATCAGTGTTCTTCCGTTTATTCTGCTTTATGTTACATATAAAATAGCACCCACAAGCCTTAATACTATACCGTGGGCGATTGTTGACGGTATCTTAATGCTGATTGTGGGCGGAACAACAGGTGCGCTCTATGTATTCCAGTCTGTTATGATTTCCGACTGTATTGATTATGAGGAGCACCGTTCAGGCTACAGACCTGACGGAATATTCTTCTCAGGTCAGAGCTTTATTGTTAAATTTTCAAGCGGTATAGCAAGTATTATATCAGGTATTATATACAGTGCTGTTGGTTACAGTGATGCGAATATTGCGTCTATGAATACTGCGCTTGAAAACGGTGCAAGCTTTGCCAAGGATTTCCCTGAATATGCAGGGGCAATGTGGCTGCTTATGACAATCCCTGCAGCTATAGGTCAGCTTATTGCAATATTCCCGACACTTAAATATCCTATTACAAAGGAAAATCATAAAATAATGCTCAAAGAGTTGTCCGAACGTCATAGCGAAGATAAATAAAAATATCCCATTGCAAGTTGATTTTGCAATGGGATTATTTTTATTTGTTAAACTTTTCAACTAAGCGTTCATAACGCTTATATGCTTTTTGGACGGAGTCCTCCCAGCTTATGTAAATATCGCTTTGTGCCTGTTTTCCGACTCTTGTTAACAGTTCCTTGTTGTCCATTATTTTAGCAAGAGTGGATGCAACGGAATGAGCACTTTCCATACACAAAAATCCTGTTTTTCCATCCTCAATGCCCTCGGCTGCACAGCTTCCGCGGACTAACAGGCTCGGTGTTGCACAGGCTGCCGCCTCACGCACAACAAGACCGTTTGTGTCAAATACAGATGGAAAAAGCAATATGTCGGCAATTCCGTAATAGCTCAGAATTTCCTGTCTGTCTAAAATTTTACCTGTCCAGATTACATCGTCTTTGATACCTGCTTTTCTGATGCAGCGTTTAATTGCATTTTCATCAGCACCAAAGCCGAGCATAATTAATTTGAATTTTTTGCCGTCACGCTTAAGCTTGGCACAGGCATCCAGTATAAGCTCAATGTTTTTATACCAAATCATTCTGCCTGAATAAAGAAAAATCGGCACATCCTCAGGTACATTGTGCTTTCTTTTAATCATTGCAATATCATCGGATGACACGTTGGTTATCGGCAAATCGCAGCCGTTTGGCATTACAATATAATCACCCTGATAACCCAGCTTTCTCAAGCTGTCGGATGTGCCTTCGCTTGTTACCCAAACCTCGTCAGCTGCATTTATATTGTTTAAAAGAAATTTGTATGCAAAATCCTTGGCAGGCTTTGTGGGCACACGTCTGTCAATGTCATACTCATATTTTGTGTGGTATGTAAGCACAACAGGTATCTTCTTCTTTTCTGTTACACGTCTGAAATAGTAGCTTGTTGCAAGCGGTGCGTGAGAATGAAGAATATCAAAATTCATATCAATAATCGCCTGATGGAGCTCATCCTTAAAGGGCCAGCCAACGCTGTATCCCTCTTTTGACGGCACCCACCAGCTTTTATATCTGAATATCTGATAGTCATATTTATAGTCCAGCTGGTTTGGGTTTTTAGGGGTTATAACAACCGCCTCACCCAAGCCTTTATTAATCTCAGCGGCATAGCTTTGTGCAACGTTGCTGATGCCGTCAGTGGTAGGCGGAAAAGCATCAGAGCCAATACCGACCTTTAATTTTTTATACAAGTTTAAAACCTCTATTCAAAATTTTTATTGACTATAATATCACAAAACTGCAAATAAGTAAATGATGAACAAAAAATATTTATATATACTTAATTATTTGAAAAAATGACTTGATTAAGAATTGATTATATTTTATAATAATTAAGTGTATATTTACAGGAGGGTGGATTATGGCTCCGGAATATTTTGTAACGCTTGAAAAGATTATTGAATTCCATAAGCTTGAGGTTGTGTACCTACCTATGGATGCCGGTGAAATCAAGATTAAAACCGCTGAAATAAACAGACCGGGTATTGTTTTAACAGGCTATACTGACTATTTTGACCCGCTCAGAATTCAGATTCTCGGTTGGACAGAGCTTGGCTTTATGCTCAATATGAGTGATGACGAAAGGAATAGGGCACTGGGCTATTGGCTCGGGCTTAAGCCTGCAGCAGCCGTTATCACAAGAGGTCTTGAAATACCTGAGTATTTCATTGAAGCCTGCAAAGAATATGAAGTACCGCTGCTTAAAACAGACGAGGAAACATCACCGTTTCTTGCAGCTCTTATCGAGTATCTTAACAAGGAGCTTGCACCGAGAATTACAAGACACGGTGTGCTTGTTGAGGTTTATGGTGAGGGCGTTCTGATTACCGGCGAAAGCGGTGCAGGTAAGAGCGAGGCGGCAATTGAGCTTATCAAGCGCGGCCACAGACTGATTGCCGATGACGCTGTTGAAATCAGAAAAATCAGTGATGAAACCTTAATGGGTAATTCGCCGAGTAATATTCGCCATTTTGTTGAGCTGCGCGGTATCGGTATTATTGATGCAAGGCGAATTTTCGGTATGGGTGCTGTTAAGCCCAGTGAAAAAATTGATATGGTTATTCAGCTTGAGGCTTGGGATTCCACAAAGGCTTATGACAGATTGGGGCTTGATAATGAATATGCTAAAATTCTTGGCGTTAAAGTTCCTGTAATGACAGTTCCTATTACACCGGGACGTAATCTTGCCGTAATTGTTGAAACGGCAGCAATGAATAACAGACAAAAGAAAATGGGCTACAATGCCGCTAAGGATTTGATGATTAACCTCGGTATGGAGGATGTTAATCCTGAGGACAGAGAAGTAGACATTTGGCAAAGTTGATTTGAATTTAGGGGGATAAAAATTATGTATTCAATCGGTATTGATTTAGGCGGAACAAATATTGTGTCATCAGTTGTTGATGATAAGTACAATATTATTGCAACATCAAAAACACCAACAAATTCACCAAGAACTGCTGATGAGATTTTTGATGATATTGCAATGGTTTCAAAAGAGGCTGTGCAGAAGGCAGGCTTAACAATTGCAGATATTGACTCCGTTGGTATGGGTACACCCGGTACGGTTAACGGTGATGGTATTATTGAATTTGCAAACAACCTTGGTTTTAATAATGTACCTGCAAAGCAGATGCTTATTGAGAGAATCGGTGTTGAAAAGGTATTTATTGAAAATGATGCAAACTGTGCAGCACTTGGTGAGGCTTATGCAGGTGTAGGCAATGGTGCAAAGGATTTTGTAGCTGTTACACTCGGCACAGGCGTGGGCTCAGGTGTTATTGTTGATGGCAAAATTGTTAACGGTGTTAACTTTGCAGGCGGTGAGTGCGGTCATATGGTTATTGTTGTTGACGGCGAGCAGTGTTCCTGCGGACGTAAGGGCTGCTGG
>CAYNGP010000069.1:0-9929 GCA_964396885.1 uncultured Bacteroides sp.
AACTCATTCTCTCTCTTTTTAATATTTATTTGTCTAAACTTTGGGGTTCACTTCAGTTTAATTTCCTACGGCTTTTGCTTTTTGTTTGGCATTAAACATTCGGATTGATGTAGGCATCGTCCCCTGCAATTTGTTTCAACAATAATCAATCTATATAACTGAACATCAAGGTTCCGTCGGCAGCAAAGCTGCATAAAAGTTTTTGAGTAATCTTTTGTCCCGTATTAAATTCAACCGTTATTGTGATTTCACCTGTCGGCAATTTGTCATATGGCGTTTCAGGGTTATCAAGAAGATAAGACTCTGCTTCGTCAGGCTTATAGCTGACACTGGCTATTCCATCAATACCCGGATAGGTTTTTGCAACCAGTTCTTTTTTGTTAAAGTGCACATACTGCTGCTTTTCTTCATGATTTACAAAAAGGAATTCATCAACACCGAACTCGTCGGAATAATCAATAGAGTATAAATCAAGGTCAGTGCTGTTATCACCAAAATAGGAGGAACAATCCCTGCTTTTCATTATATTCTGAATAAATTCTTGCTTATAACCGGGGTAAGCATTTCCGCTTTCTATAGTTTCAAGATATGTCTTAGCTTCCTCCTTAGTAATCGGCAATCTGACAGCATAGTATTCGCCAAGACTTTCCCTGTATCTTATCATAGGAATATCAAGATAATTGAATGTTCCGTTTTCACTGCTGAATGTAACCTGCTTAATATCCTCAGCATTGATTTGAAAATCCGTTTCTCCGCTGCCTGAAATATAATAACCATAGCTATCTTTTCTCAGTTCAATCTTATAATCCATTAAAGTAATGTCATTCGGACTAAGCGTTTTTATTTCTGCATTCTCATCATCACTTGCAAAGGCAGTGATTGTGAAAAAGTCACTTGACGGAAGGTCATCTATTGTACCTACTGCATTTTCTGCTCTCTCAATTGTTTTCGGTTCTATAATCTGATGAACACCAACGCCGCCAACAACCAAAACAGCCATTACCAATGCGGCTGCCACAACCTTTCTCGGCATAAAAGCAGTAGATTTTTTATTTTCATCAGCTTTATTAAATGTGTCATACATCAGCTCACTGTCAGGTTTTATATTGTCAAACAACGCTTTATACTCTTTTTTCAAAGCAATCATCTCCTTCTAAAATTTTCTTAAGCTCTCGCCTTGCCCTTGTTAAAAGCATACGCACATTCCCCTCTTTAAGCTCTAAAGCATCGGCAATATCCGCAGTGCTCATATCCTCATAGTAAAAAAGATGAATAACCGCACGGTGCTTTTTTGACAGCTTATTCAGTGCAAAGGATAAATCCTCGCCGCTTACAGGCTCTGCCTCAAAGCTTTCGTCAAGCTCTGCTACCCGTGTTTTCCAGAATGATTTAAGGCTTGTTTTTGAGCAATTGAGTGTTACACGAATAAACCACGCCTTTTCGTGCTCAGCATTTTCAAAATATGGGTTATTTTTAAGGTATCTTAAAAATACATCCTGATAAACATCATCGGCATCTGCCTTATTTTTCATTTGAGAAAAAGCAAGACGATAAACCATATTGCTGTTACGTTTAACAATTTTAATCTGTTCTTCATTATGACCGGTCATTTTCATCCTCCTTTCACTATAAATACTTGGGCAAAAGCAAAAATGCAACAAAAATTTTAAAAAGTTTTAACCCCCTGCAAATTACAGGGGGTGTAATATTTTATAAATTTGCGGGGCGTCGAGGATGCCGCACCCTACAAAATCTGATATTTTGAACATTTCGTAGGGGCGGATAATATCCGCCCCTTTTATATTAAGCAAGGGGCAACTTAACTCTTGCTTTAAATAAATCGCCGTCGATTATCAATTCAAGCTTGCCGTTCTGCAGCTTGCAAAGCTCCTTGGCAATTGACAATCCAAGTCCGTTGCCATCCTGATTTCTTGACTTATCACCACGGACAAAGCGTTCTGTTAGCTCGTCAGGTGAAATATCAAGCGGCTGTGCTGAAATATTTTTAATTTCAAATATTCCATAACCATTCTGACTATAAACATCAACATAAACACGTGATGCTTTGGCACTGTACTTTCTTGCATTGGAAAGCAGATTTTCAATAATTCTGAAGGTTTTTGCACCATCGGCAGAAATTACGGGCGGCTTTTCGCAGTCCTTAACAATCAGATCAAGCCCTGCTTTTTCAAAGTCAGGCTGAGCGTCAACCGTTGACTGCAGGCAAAGCTCTGACAAATTAATGGTTGTAAGATTAACATTCACATTACCGCTGGTAACCTTTGATGCTTCAATCAAATCTTCAATAAGTCTTTTCAGCTTTTCACCCTTTTCATCAAGCACGTTGATATATTCAATCGCCTTAGGGTCATGAATATCGCATTTAGAAAGCAGGTCAACATAGGTGATTATTGATGTGAGCGGTGTTTTTAAATCGTGTGAAACGTTAGTAATCAGCTCACTTCTCAATCTTTCATCCTTAACTGCCTTTGCCACTGCGTTTTGAAGTTCTGCATTCGTATATTTCATACTTTCTGCAAGAATCTGTAATGATTTCGGCAGTGAATAAATATCAACCACAGGCTCCTGATGCTGACTGAATGCAGAAATAATTGTGTCAAGATCTTTAAGGTATTTAATAACCTTAATCATAATGAGTGTATTAACAATTGCATCTGCCAGAAGGATGATTATTGCAAACGGAATCATATCGTAAGCACAAAGATATGCAATCCCCATAACAAGCAGATTAACTGCAAACCATAAAGCCGTAAGAATGATTGACTTTACTTTAATGGTTTTCGGCTTATAGGCAAAAGCATTAATCAGTACCTTAATGCCCTTCTTGATGAATACATAAATTTTATAAACAAGGAAATTATTCCCTATTCTCCTATCACTATGAACATAGCGTGCAACTGAATAGCAGAATTCAAATACGAACAGCCAACAAGCCAAAGTAAACACACTGATTAACAATAGGAACAGATTTGAAAAAACATTTGACAAATGCTCTGCACCGGCGATAAATGGCACAGAAGCGCATCCGACAAGCACACCACTGATAACAAAGTGGATTTCAAATGGTATTTTATCAACAAAGCTGAGTCTTCTCGTACCATCCTTCTTTTTACCTGCCAAGGTCAGTGCATAAATTCCGCTGACAAAAGCAATGATTAAAAGTGCAACACAACCACCTATGTTCTGCGCCAGAGCACCATCTGTCTTTACCGCAGTATTATTAAAATAATAGAGATTAATATAGCGGTCATTCCAAAATCTTATTGTAGAAAGAAAAGTCGGATTAACATTTGGAATGTGCAAAAAAACATAAACATCTGTATTCAGTGCATATTCATCGTTTTCTATATTATACGCATAAAGCTCTTCAGTAAAAGAATCACTGAGCCCCTTGGTTTCTATCTTGCCGTGCTTAGAGATAAAATAAACCTGACTGTTTTCTTTGTAAGCATTTTCATCAAAATCCTTATCAAGACCATTATTTGTACGGATATCTTCATCATAGCTTACGTAATATGCCAGCGAATTACGATAACTGTCCTGTCGGTAATCAAAATAGTCTTCACTAAATAAATAATTGTTGTGTGAAAAATCATTCGCCCAGTTATCAAATTGTTTGCTGATATACTCTTTCTCTTCACCATCAGATGAATTTTTCAGTACATCATAAAAATTCATTTCAAAAGTAGTATTTGTTGAAATATGCTTTGCATTAATTTCATCAATATCTACAGAAAGATATTCATTCTGCGCAAAAGTAGGATACTCAACCCATTCGTCATTTTCTGAATCATAGTAACTGCCAACGTCAGCAGCTAACTTGTTTTTTTCATATATGCTTTTTTCATCAAGATACTGTTTATACGCATCCTCAACCACAGCATCCTTTTGACTTTTAATGGAATTTCTGAAATCCTCATCCAGCTTATTGGCATAACCGTAGCGAATAATATACTCCACATCTGTTGAAAATGCAGATTGAAATTCAGTACTATCGGTCCAGTCGCTGCTCTCCATATTCTCACAATAAATTGCAGATATAACCGTTTTAGCAACCATACCCACACTCGCAGCAAAAGTAACAAGCGCCAATAATATGCAGCCTATTTTAGTCCAGATTGAATATTTAAATTCTTTCACATTTGTATCCAAGACCATACACCACCTTTAAGTATTTCGGGTCTTTGGGATTAATTTCAATTTTATCACGGAGGTTTTTAATGTGAACGGTAACAGTTTTTTCGCTGAAATATGACGGTTCGCCCCACACTGCCTCATAAATTTGTGAGGATGAAAGCACCTTTTCCATATTCCTCATAAGATACTCCAGTATCTTATATTCCATTGCGGTCAGCTTAACAGCCTCGCCGTCAACGGTTACCTTTTTGGTATCAGTGTCAAGGACAATTCCGCCTGTAACAAGCTGACTTTCCTTGATTTCAAGACTGCCGAGAGTAACATAACGCCTTATTTGTGATTTAACTCTTGCTACCAGCTCCAGCGGATTAAAAGGCTTTGTAACATAATCATCCGCACCAAAGCCAAGTCCGGTAATTTTGTCCATATCCTCACTTTTAGCTGACAGCAAAATAATAGGGAAATTATATTTTTCCCTTATTTTAAGTGTAGTTTTGAGTCCGTCAAGCTGTGGCATCATTATATCCAGAACAACACAGTGTATTTCATTACCCTGCACCTGCTCCAGTGCCTCAATACCATTTTGTGCAGTTAAGACATGATAGCCTTCTGCACTCAGGTAAATCCTCAGTGACTCCAAAATTGCATTGTCATCATCACAAACTAAAACTGTTTTCATTTAATCACTCCCTAAACGAATTAATCCCAAATCCGTTGTACACATTAAAACACTTTATTTCAAATATAGCTCCAAGAAAAAATTAAGAATAGATTAAGAATTAAATTTCGATGCTATATTTCAATACCAAGCTCTTCGATTTTATCTCTGACCTTAAGCCAGTCACCAAAGGCAGCTTCCTTGTTATTCGGGTTTCTTAAAATTGCGGCCGGATGATATGTACCCATAAACAGAGTACCGTTTTTATCAATAAATTCACCGTGCTGCTGTGTAACTCTGAAATTTTTGTCAATAAGCCTTTGTGCAGAAATTCTGCCCACACAAACAACAATTTTAGGCTTGATAATTCTAAACTGTTCCCTGAGCCATTTAATGCACTCATCCTGCTCCTCAGGCTTTGGGTCACGGTTTTTAGGCGGTCTGCACTTAACCATATTAGCAATATATACATTTTTATCTCGTGACAAATCAACACTTGCCAGAAACTTGTCAAGAAGCTGACCGGATCTGCCAACAAACGGCTGACCCTGTAAATCCTCGTTTTCACCGGGGCCTTCACCAATCAGCATAATATCAGCATCCTTTTTGCCAATGCCGAAAACAAGGTTTGTCCTGCCCTCACAAAGTCCGCAGGCAGTACAATTTTTACATTTTAATTCTAATTCATCCAATGTCATAGCTACATATCCTTTTCCTAAGCTTATTATGTTATATTTAAAAATAATTATATCAAATTAACTATTGAAAAACAATGTAAATAGGTATAAAATATTGAACGAACAATAATTTATTAAGGAGAAAACAAAATGGATAATCAGGTATTAGTTGAAATCTCTGCAAGACATGTTCACGTGTCAAAAGAGGATTTAGAAACTTTATTTGGCGAAGGCTATGAGCTCACTGTAAAAAAAGAGCTTTCTCAGCCAGGTCAGTATGCTTGCAATGAGAGAGTTAAGGTTGTAGGCTCAAAGGGTGAGTTCCCTGCTGTTTCAATCCTTGGTCCTTGCAGAAATGCAACACAGGTTGAAATTTCACTTACAGACGCACGTTCAATCGGCGTTGCTGCTCCTGTTCGTGAAAGCGGTGACGTTGCTGGCTCAGGTGCTTGCAAGCTTGTTGGCCCTGCAGGTGAGGTTGAACTCACAGAGGGTGTTATTGCTGCAAAGCGTCACATCCACGCAACAACTGCAGATGCTGAAAGAATGGGCTTAACAAATGGTGAAATCGTTCAGGTTGAAATCCCAACAGCTAACGGCAGAAATTTAACCTTCGGTGATGTTGTTGTAAGAGTATCAGACAGCTATGCACTTGCAATGCACATTGATACCGACGAGGCTAACGCTGCAGGTATGGCACCAAACACAATGGGTACTGTTATTAAATAATAAATTAATCAAAATAAAAACAAACTCCGTAGGTATTTAACCTACGGAGTTTTATATTTATACTGTATTATTTTTTCTCAGGAGGAATGTAATTAAAGCTTGATGCGTTATAGCCAAAGTATGTTTCAACAATTGGAGTAAACTCATCAGCATCGTTGTACTCAGGGCTCTTCAGCTCATAGATAGCCTCGTTGATTGCGTCGTTATACCAATCCCACTTTTTAAATGCATATGCATAACTGATATTATCAAGCTCGCCGTCCAAAACCTTATATTCTGTTGTTTTTTCTGCAGCACAATAAACAAATTCATCAACAACAAGAGCATTGATTTTACCTGCATCAAGGTCTGCAAGTGCTGTTGCAATACTGTCAACGCTATACTCCTGTAATGACTTAAAGCCGCCTTTTATTGATGTGTGCTTATCAAGTGCAGTTTTAGCAGCACCGCTTATCACACCAACAGTTTTGCCTTCAAGTGAAGCATAGTTTGCTACACCGCTGTTATCCGTTGTTACAGTAATTATTCTGTCATTGATAACATCCTCGCTGAAGGTATAATTCTCGTTCACAGAACCTACATCCTTCTGAACGCCGCCAATCATAACATAAGCAATACAATTTTCGCCCTTATCATCAACGCAGTAAACATCTTCACCAATTTTGTAATCCTTGTCAACCTTTACAAATTTGTAATTCTTGTATTCATTCTTTATATCTTTAAAGATTTTTTCAAACAGCTCAACATCAAAGCCCTTAACCTCACCGTTTTCCTCATAAACAAACGGAGCTTTGTCCTCGGTATAAGCAATCAGCATTGTCTCAGCTGTGATTTCCTCTGCCGGTCCGCTTTGTGAACAGCCTGCAAAGCAAAGTAAAACAAACATTGCTGAAAGCATAACTGCTAAAATCTTTTTAGTCATTTTCATACCCATATCCCCTTTCGGTAAACTAATGTATAACTAATATAATTTTATAATATTATTCATTTAAAGTCAATAGAAAATCCAACAATAAAAGCCTTGCAACAAACAAGGCTTTTAATTTTCGTTATTCATATTAACTTCCAAAGTATTTTTATCCTTTTTGCCCTTGGACACTAAACCCGTTATAACCAAAGCAACACCTACAGCGACCAGCACAACCGCAACTGCCATAACAATCACTGCAGTTTTTGACATCTTATAGCTTCCTATAACTGCATCAGAAGCACTTGCAACAGTTGATTCGTATTCGCTATCGTTCTCAATTGCTGTATTTCCCTGCAAATAAACCTTGTTGCCGCTGAATTGCGTTGGCTGATTACTCTTCGTATTGCTTTTAACCGTTCCTGTAGGCGTGTATTTAGTCGTTTTGCTGCTTGATTCAGTTGAAGTCTTTTCGCTTTTCTCTTTAGCTGCAGTAATGTTTTTAACAGCCGTTGGTTTAGCCACCTTAGTGGTCTTTTCTGCTTTTGTTGTGCCCGCTTTAACCGTCGGCTCAACATACATATCAAGACTTTGATTATTAAAAAGCACCTCTGTTTTGTTTATTCCACCTGAATATTCACATCGTACGTTATTATAAAGCTGCCTGTCGATTTGATTAGTCAGTTCAAAACCAATCAGAATTTCACCACCACAGCTGTTTATGGAACAGCTATCAAAATTATACGCAATTTTTATATTTTTCTGCTCATTCGTGCCGGTATTGATGAAACCATTTTTGTTGACAGAAAAGCTATAGCTATTTACATCATTCCACACATCAAAGCTGATAACGATATTTTCATCATCAAAACCATTTAGCCTGACATCATAAAACGAAAAGTATATATATAAACAACCATTTTCTTCATCAACAATTTTCTTTAAAAAGCCATCAAATCCTACACTGCTTTTTTCATAATTTATACAGTCATCCACATCAATCCATCCGTTATATTCACTTATAACATAATTGTTATCAAGTGCATAAGCAGGAAATGCAGACAAAAAAATAAGAAGTGTTAACAGTAATGAAGCGAGCTTTAAAACAACGCCGGTCAACCTGCTGTGAGCCCTCATCATACCAACACTTCCTTTCAATAGTCATTAAACTACATATTCTATCTTTTCATAAGAACATTTAACACAATCAAATACTTCAATAAAAGGCTTATTATTTTCATAAATCCAACGCTGAATTCTTATAGGTGTGACCTCATAAAGCATTTCTTTACTTAAAAACGAATACAGTTTATATGCCACATTGCAGTGTTTTGAAAACAAACTGCAAAACACAGTATTTTCTTTAACTCTGCCAACACTCTCACAAATACCTTCGATTTGAATATTGTCAATACACAATGACACATTTTTATTTAACTTTATTTGTTGTGCTTTTCTTGATTCACTGTCAGCCTGAAAATAAAATTTTTCACCGATTTTTATTATGGACATCATTCTTGATGTAACTTTGTCTTTATAGGATGTAGACAAAACCATATTTTTATGATCAGGAAATCCTTTGATTAAACTATTAAATTGTTCTTTAAACATATTAACACCTTATTTATAATACCACATTGTGACAAAAAAGTATATAGAAATTATATTAAAGTTGTTTATAAAAACAAAAAAGAGATATGTAATATCTCTTTTTTGTGGTCCCTTTCAATAAAGAAGACTTCGCGCTATAAAAAAAATAATTGATATTTTATTATTATATTAAACAACAATTATTCGTCAATTCTCCTCATGGTAAATATCCTCCCTACATTAAGATTCTTTTGCCATCTATTCATCAATAGATTTCATCAAACCTCACTCCTATTCAATTTTTAATAGATAGAAACATAATATAAAAATCAATTATCTATCTATTATTATTATAACATATTATATTGAATTTGCAACAATAAAATAACTTTTTAATAAATTATTATTATTTAATATAAATATATAAGATGAACATCTAATAATTTTTAGTAGTTTTAGCTTTAAATTTTATTCTTATATATCAATATTAGTTAATTATTTCTTTTATAGTTTCTTTTGCTATATCATTATTCTTTTGATCTAGATATTGATAGAATTTCTCTATAGTTGGATACGATTTTCCGTTGCCTGCAATTGTTCTAAACACTTCGAGTGCTCGTTCCTTTTGTCTTTTTTTATCAAGGAATTCAAATTGCTCTTCCAATGCTTTTTGATCAACTATTCCTAATTGCCAAGACAATAAAACGCACTCAAGCGTATTTAAATAATTAATAACATTACTTCTTAATAAATATAATAAATCGCCATCAACAACAAATTCTCCTTTGTTATTCTTACATCTTGTTTTCTTGGTAATATCTTTCTTGCATTCATCTCTATAGGGACATATATTGCACATTTTATTGACAATTTTTTCATCAACGCAAAAAACCATTCCGTTATATAAATCTTGACATTGGTCATCTGTAAGTTGAGCAACAATATTTTCAGTTGCCTTAGTTTGACTATTTATGCTATTAATGTACATTGTTACCATATCAACAGTTTTTTCTCTTCGTGACTGATCGTATTGTTTTTTTCGATTTTGCTTTATTTGAAATATCTGTGTACAAGTAAATACCAGTCCTATAAGTGTAGCAATAGCCATAAACAATGATAAAATTAATGACAATAAATAATAGGTACTTTGATCCATAATATATCTCCTTTTATTCTAAAATACTTCCTAATATATTAAGTGTCGAAATTT
>CAYNGP010000070.1:0-9829 GCA_964396885.1 uncultured Bacteroides sp.
GGCAGACCACACAGTTCCATAACCTTTGCGAAATAATCCGGCATAATCCCCTTTAACTCCCCATTCTCAACATAGGAATAAGGAACTCTGTCGCCTATCGATGTCACAGTAATCTTTTTCTTTCCTGCAATAACATCCTGTATATATGCTTTCTCACGTTCAGTGAATACAAGTTCAGAAGAGCTGACCGGTCCATAATATTTAAAAAACAACGAATTATCCCAGTCGCCCTCATTGCTGTCCATCTGCTCAATAGCATAATCAATTTCTTCCAGCAGTTCTTTGTCTTCTTTTCGCACAATCGCATAAAAATTATCTGTCAGCAGCGTGTCCAGTGTTCTTTCATTTTCTACCTTTCTCAGATTACTGGAAAGGATTGCGTCAATACTGCCATCCTTCAAAGCTGCTACAAGCTGTTGTGAATCTTCATACATTTTTGTTTCGTAAGAAAACTGTTTTTCTTGGGCAAACTCTGCCAGTGCTGCATTCTGACTGCTGCCTTCAAGCAGACCAATGCACATACCATTGTAGCTTCCATATTCTCCACTGTGATATTTTGTGTTATCTGCTAAAACGGAAATAACTGTGCTGTTGCGTCCGATTGGATAAGAAAAAGCAAATTTGGCTTCACGCTCCGAGGTTTTTCTTGCAGACGTAACTACGTCAATCTCACCATTCTCTAACATATCGAGCATATCATTCCACGATTTATCATATCCGACATAGTCAAAATTCAGATGTGAATATTGTGAAACCAACTGCAAAAACTCAATGCCGTATCCGCTCAGCTTTCCCTCATCATCCTTATTGTGATAGCCGTCAAAATAGAAAATGCCTGCCTTCACCCTCTTATTATCTGCTTCGTCCTGCACACTTACATTAGCTGCACTTACAGGTATAACATCACATAAAATAAGAAAAAGGCATAATAATGCTGCCAGCCACCTTTTGCTATGTATTTTATCTAAGACACGCATAATTTTCACTCCGTTTAAAAGTACTTTATTTTATTATAGCACAATTTCTGCACAAAGTGCAGTACACGATAGTGCCGTGTAAGAGCGTTAGCTCAAATTGATGATACAATGTTCTCCGAAACAATCAAAATCTTTGATTTTGCAAATGTTTTGTGAGGTTATTATAGCACAAAAATACAAATCAGAAAATAAGCAGAGAAAAATTTGTTTCATTTTTATTTGACATTCTCCCCCCTCTGCTGCAAAACCTGTACACAAACAATATGCAAAAGCAAAATGATAGCCACTCCTAATAGTAAAGCTTTACAGGGAGTGGCTTAAGTTTTATAGCTATAACAACATGAGATTTTTATTAAACTCAAATAAACTGAAAATTATAATTCAATCACTTTTTATTATTTTCACGCTTACATTATATACAAACAAAATAGAATAATATATTTTAATCAGCAAAAAGCCGACTCTTGTTATGGTAACAAAAATCGGTTTTTTCAATATGTATAAGAGATTTTTCGCCTTGCGCTAATTTTCTGCCGCTATTAATGCCGCACCGAGTGCACCGCAAAATTCAGGATGCTCAGGAATAAATATTTTTGTTTTCAACTGCTTTTCAAGTTCACTTACAACACCCTTATTGTTTGCGACTCCACCTGTCATCATTATGTTGCTTTTATCCTTTACACTGTTTGCAAGGGCTTTTGTTTTTGTTGCAACACTCTTATTAAGTCCGTGAACGATGTCGGCAACTGAATGATTTTCTGCAATAAGTGAAACAACTTCGCTCTCTGCAAAAACGGTGCACATACTTGATATGGTTAAATCAGTCTTATAATGCAAACCAATATTAGCCATTGTGCTCATATCAAGTTCCAAAACTTTTGCCATATTCTCAAGAAATCTGCCTGTACCTGCCGCACACTTATCATTCATAACAAATCCGATAACCTTACCATCTTCATCAAGGCTAATTATCTTACTGTCCTGACCGCCGATGTCAATTATGGTTTTGACATCATTATATAAATGCTTTGCCCCTTTTGCGTGGCAGGTAATTTCTGTTACATTGTCATCTGCAAAATCAATATTTTTTCTGCCGTATCCTGTTGCAACAATATGTGCAATATCTTTTAAATCTATATCTGCCTTTTCAAGGGCATTTTTTGCACCAATACCTGCGTTTGCACCTGTTCTTACCATAACAGTTTTAACAATGCTGCAATCCTTATCAACAGCAACAAGCTCTGTTGATGTTGAGCCACTGTCAATGCCGACAAAATATTTTCCGTTCATATTCATATTTTTCCTTTTGTTATCTGTTTTGTTAATGGTTTCTGCAAAGCCCTCAAGACGTGTTAATAACTGACCATAAGATTGATTTGTAAAGTCGGTTTCAATTCTTATAATTGGTGTTTTAAGGTTTTTCAGCTTAGAGAATTCAAAGTCATAATAATCACAAAACTTAATTGTGCTGTAGACTATGCCAATACAATTTTCGCTTTCAAGCAGTGCTTCTCTTGATTTGATATCCTGCATACGCATGCAAGGAGTCTGAACCATTAAAGCCTTTGCGTATTTCAGAATAACACTTTCAATCGGTTCATCTTCTTCGGCGTCAATCGGATTAACTTCTCTGTGATTTGCACAGGTTAAATCCAGTATTTCTATACCATTAAAGCAATTTTTTGCAACATCAATAAGCGTTTTATTGCTTCTCGCACCAAGAATTGCAATAAATTTATTCCGGGGCAAATTTTGTTTTTCTTTGAATGATGAAAGGAATAATTTTTTATCAAAAATCTTACCGCAGTATTTCTCATATTTACTTATAAATTCTAAAATATCATCCTTAAATCTTTCAACAGCACACTGATTATTGCAGGAGGGCAAATCAATACAGTATGAAAAGTTAATATTTTCCTCAACTGCTGAATCAAAAACTCTTCGTGAACTGTCACAGCAATTCATAAAAATCAGTTCATTATAATTACCTGTATGTATCTCTTCGAGCATTGCTTTTGCGTGTGAGCACATATTAGGATGCAGCCGGCTTGCGGCATAGTCAAAGTTTGCAACCTCATTGTTAATCAATGCACACTTTTCACCAAAGCCTGCAAGAATTTCAACAGGTGCATATTTACAGTTATATCCAATCATTTTCTGTTCTCCAACAGCTCAAGAAATGCTTCCATTCTTGTTACTGTCTGTCCGTCATTTACATTTTGTGAATTACAGCCGTCACCGTCAAGAACAAGTGTCGGCAATCCGTTTGCCTCCAGAATTTCTTTTGCTGCTGATGAACTGCCTGCAGTCTGTTTACATCCCCAATGACAGTACCATACTACACCATCAGCATCTAACTCTTTCGCATATTGCAACACAGCTTTAATTCTGTGTTCTCTTGAGCCATTTATTGTATTTCGTAAAAGTCTGTCTGCCATATAACGATATGGATTTTCTTCGCCCAAATCCACATCAATCGCATCCAATGTCATATCGCAGGCAACGATTTCGCATCTGTCTGTAAAGTTAATTAAATCACGCAAAGCATCCTGCCAATACGGTAATGTGTGTACCCAAAGCAGTCGAACACCCTTGCGTTCTTTAGGGCAATTATTTAACTGCTTTATCATATCAGCACTGTATTTTTCAGCCTCTTTTGTGCCAAGCATAATATGTGTTGAAAAGACAGAAAGCATATGGGATGTCATTTCATCCGATAAAAACACATCTTTTCTAAGCTCCATTAACTGTCTGAAATTCCTGATTGTATTTTTACTTCTGTCTATAACCTCATTTAATTTGCTTTCATCAAGTCTGAAATCACTGTTTTTCTCAATAAAGACAACCATTTGGTGCAGCTGATTTTCAACATAGTTCAGATTTTTCTCATTATACTCACTTGGTACATCAATCATAAAATGCGGAATATTGTAATATTCTGCCGCACGTCTGAATGAAAGATGATTTACATCACAGGCAAGATTTGTATTTATTATAAATTTTGGCTTTGGTAAAACACCGGATTCCACAAGTCCTATAAATCCTTTATGATAAGAACATAATGTTTTGGGAATACCATTGTTTTCTGCTGTTTCAATAAACACCTTTTCACTGCCTGCGGCTGCAAGATAACAGGAAAGTGCCTCAGGAAACATCTGATAAATTCCCATTGCGTGCAGAATTTCGCAAGGTAAGTACAAGTTCACGATTGCAGAATTATACGAATTTCTTAAAGGCTTTATTGCCGAATCTGCTGCAGCCCACTGCATATACTGCCTTGCAGGCAAAAGCAGCTTGCTTGGAAAATATTTGCACTGCAAGCCTGCTGCCGTATATACAAAGGATAATTGCTTTAATGTCTTTTCAGGATTTGCTTGTGTTAATTTATAAATATGATTTCCAAAAATTTCAATAACTTTATTCATATACTACCTTTATATAGTCAGATATATAACTCATATGCTTTTTTATTGCCAAGCCTGCAGCCTTATGTGAACTGCCTGTAGGACTTAAAACAAATTGAATATATTTCCGAGCTATAGCTTATTATGTAATTTTTAGATTTACACCTTGGCTTTAGTATAATCTCAAACAGGTGTAGTGTCAATATTTACACCAACAAAATTTCGTGGTATTATATAATTATAAATTACGGAGGTTATCAAAATGCACATAAGCACCAAATTATCAATTGCTATTCATTGCCTTATTCTTATATATGAATATGGTGATAAAATGAAGCTTACCAGCGAAATGATGGCAGTTTCTACAGGATGCAATCCCGTTACCATACGCAATATCATCAGTGCTTTAAAAAAGGCAGGCATATTATCCGTAAAATTCGGAACAGGCGGAACAACGCTGAATTGTCCGCCTGAAGAAATTGATTTATATAAAGTATATATGGCGATAGAGCCGAATGCACTGAAAAAGATGATTGGCATACACGCAATGCCCTCTCCGCTCTGCCCTGTCGGAAAAAACATTAATAGCATACTCAAAAATCCCTACAGCAAAATATGTGATGACTTAACATCAAGCTTAAAATCTATTACGTTAAAAGAAATAATAAATCAGTATCATAAAGAAATTACATAACTAATTCTGTTATGATATTCTAAAAATCATTATTTCTTTTTATTAGTACTTGTTAAATGATAACTCATATCAATTAACCATTTAATTTTTTCATCATCAACACTGCCATCTAAGGCAATTGTAATCCAGCTTGATTTACTCATATGATAAGCAGGGAAAAAGCCTTTTTCATTTAATAACGACCCTATCATAATCGGATCACATTTTACATTAAGTATATCTATTTTCTCATTGCCATTTAAACCAATTTTGTTTTTTGAAACAGCCATTATCAGGGCAAACCATTTTTGATTATTGCTATGTCTGAACACACAATATTCCGGAAATTTGATCCACGGATACTCCTCGTCTGCATTATACTGCTCTGCTACATATTGTTTTAATTGTAAACTATTCATATCTGCCACCTTGAAATCACTATGATAACATTCAAATTATATCATTTAAATTCAATCTATTCAATACAAACTATTTTCTGTTTGAGGAACTTGATTTCATATTACTATAGACTTATAATGTTATTATCAATAATTTTTTTACTGTATATGGACGGTACATATGAAACGAAAAGTAATAACAATTGCAATGATTCTTGTTTTGATTATTGCGATAATCACCGGAGTTATGGTTTTTAGAAATAAAGATAATAAAGCACCTGTTAAAATAATCACTGCAACTGATGTGCACTATCTATCCCCCAAGCTTACAGACAAAGGCAACGCCTTTTGGAATACAATCAACAACTCTGACGGAAAGGTTATTCAATACATAGATGAAATGATGTCTGCCTTTTCCGATGATGTTATCAGTGCTACTCCTGATGTTCTGATACTGAGCGGTGACCTTACCTTCAACGGTGAAAAAGCAAGTCACGAGGATTTAGCAAAAAAGCTGTCAGTTATTCAGGAAAGCGGTGTTCAGGTTCTTGTTATTCCCGGTAATCACGATATTAATAATTCATCATCAGTAAAATTTGCAGGTGATGAGTATGAATATGTTGACTCTGTAACTGCTGATGAATTTAAAGAGATTTATGCAGATTTCGGTATAAATCAAGCAGAAAGTGTGGATGAAAACTCACTCAGCTATATCTACAAGGTAAATTCCGATTTATGTATTCTTATGCTCGACACAAATGCATACGGTAAAAATTTTGTTCAGGACGAAACATACGAATGGCTTGAAAGTCAACTCAAAAAAGCTAAAAGGAAAAACATACAGGTACTTGCAGTAAGCCATCAAAATCTGTTGGCACACAATTCGCTTTTTACTTTCGGTTATCAGCTTTATGATGCAAACGAACTGCTTGAGCTTTATAACAAATATGATGTTACGCTTAATCTTAGCGGACACATTCATATGCAGCATATTAGTACTGACGGCATTACAGAAATTGCAACATCATCATTAGCTGTTGCACCTAATCAATATGGAATGATTGATTTTAACAGCAACGGATTTAACTATACTACAAAATCTGTTGATGTTTCAGCTTGGACTGAGAAAAACAGTATTGATAATCGTGATTTGTTAAGCTTTGCTGAATATTCAGAAAATTTCTTTAAGGACACATCTAAAAATCAAATCATCAGCAGATTTGAAAACAGCAAGATTTCAGAAGAAGAAAAGACCTTGCTTGCCGAAACCTTTGCTGATATAAATTCAAGCTACTTTGCAGGGGTCCCAATAAATCAAACAGATTATAAAATCGGTATTGAGCTATGGCAAAAACAGGACAACGATTTTATGCTGAATTATATCAACAGTATTCTGGACGATTCAAGCAGCAATTACTGTGCAGTCACTGTAACAAAATAAGAATATCAAAAATATAAATGGCAACTCGATTTGAGCTGCCATTTGTTTTTCCTATTCTGTCAAATTTGTTTCATCTTGCTTAATATCGTATTTATTTAATAAAGAATACGTCTTAGATGGTAATTCACTTGACATTGAAGTAAATTCCACCCAGACCTCTGTAAGATAATAGGCAATTACAAATTCCTTTTTGTCACCGAACTGAGATGTAAGAACCTCGCTGTTATCAAAACAACGTTCAATAATGTCCTCATCATCTGTGAAATTGACTTTACCGCCAAGTCTGACATATGTCATTGTTTCCTGATCACATACGCACAGTTGAACATAAGGGTGCAGAAGGAGTTCTTTGTACGATGTATAAAATATTACCGTATCAAAATATAAAACGCCGTCCTCCTCAAACTTAAATTCAATAGGTCTTATTTGAGGGTTGCCATCTTCTCCCAATGTCGTTGCATATTGCAAAGGATATTTTTCAAATACATCTACCACAACGCTAAGTCCATCATCAAAATTTAATGATTTGAAAAAAGAGAGATTAGATTTTTCACTGCTAATATCAGCACATCCTGTAAATGAAACAACAAGCAATGCTAACGCTAAAATAGCTGATATAAATTTTTTCATTTTTACTCCTTATAAATCTGATATAGCTTTTGATATATCAGCATCAATGCAGATAGATTGATGTTCGATTTCATTCGGACAAACTGCCTCACCCATATTTATACAGACATATGTTGCATTTGGATTTTGTGCAGTCATCTGCCAGAACGGATACTTGATAATAACAGGTGTGTTATACCCTACTCCAAGCTCAAGATAAAGTACATTCAAATCCTTATGTCTGCGTATAAAATCAGTATATCTTTCGCTTGCTTTATACCAGCCCTCATCCTGAACGAACTTATCATCTGCCCTTAAATTTGTTGTAAGAGCCTTTTGGCAATGCGGGCATTTGGGGATTAAATCACTCGGTATTTTCATATCCTGCTGCTGTTCATACATTGATTTGATGATTTCTTCATTATCAAAGGTTTCCTGACAGCAAGGTTCACTGCACTGAAAAAGTCCGTAATCGCCTTGCGTATAAAACAATCTGTTTTTTTCAAATCCGGCCCTTTGAAAGCAATGGTCTACATTTGTGGTGATAACAAAATAATCTTTATCTTTTACCAACTCAAACAGCTTTGTGTATAGGTCAGATGGAATATCCATATAACGGTTAATATAAATATATCTGCTCCAGTATGCCCAGAATTCCTCCTGTGTTCTATACGGATAAAATCCGCCATAGTACATATCCTCAAAGCCGTATTTTGCTTTGAAATCGGAGAAATATTTATCAAATCTTTCTCCGCCGTAGGTAAACCCTGCGGCAGTTGACAGTCCTGCGCCTGCACCAATGACAACTGCATCACACTCATCAAGTGCCTTTTTAAGTTTATCTATTTGAACAGAGTAATTCTCTGTAGATTTTATAGTCCTTATTCTTGAAAACATTGAATATCACCTTGATTTTGCTGTTCGTTTTTTCTTTGTATTTTTTAACTGTATCCACTGCAATTTGTGCCGCCTTGTCATTCGGGAAATGAAATTCGCCTGTTGAAATACAGCAGAAAGCAATACTTTCCAAATTATGCTCATCGGCGATTTTCAAACATTCATAATAACAGGAGGCAAGCAGTGCTTTATCTCTTTTTGTAAGAATACTGTTTATAATCGGACCTACAGTGTGAATCACATATTTACTCGGCAGATTATACGCAGGGGTTATTTTCGCTTTGCCTGTTGGCTCTTTAAAGCCTTGTGCCTGCATAATTTCATTGCACCTTAAACGAAGTCGTACACCTGCAAAGGTGTGAATACAATTATCAATGCAAGCATGACAAGGGCAAAAGCATCCCAAAAGCTGATTATTTGCCGCATTGACGATTGCATCTGCATCAATAGTAGTTATATCGCCCTGCCATAAATAAAGAGCATCACTGCACGGTATCAACTCATTTGTATGAATGATGCCTTTTTTACTGATTTCCTCTTGCAGATATTCATCTTCAGCAGCCAAATATTCATTGCTGATAGCCTCTGGCATACGAACATTAACAAGTGAGCGATACAAGTTAAACTGTTCATCCATATCATCCGGTATTTTAACCTTGCTGTATCTTGGATTTTCACCAAGCAAATATTTAATTAACCATAAAAGCTTTTCATTCTGTGTCATACTAACCTCTAATTTTCAAGACAAATTTCTGCATTCATATTTTCTATCCCTTAATCAACAATCATTGTTCTGCCGTCAAGCCTTGACTTTGCCTGTGGCTGTTCACCGTCAATATAGCCGAGAATAACAAAGCATCTTGCAATATAATTAACAGGTATATTCCACCTACATAATAAATCTTTACCATAATCATTGTCAAAGGTTTGTTCAGCTCTTGAAATAATACAGGAGGATATACCCAGCTCCGTTGCCTGCAAAACTATATTTTCAGCAGCGCAAAAGGCATCAGGTATGCTGAACAAAAAATCTTTCGGTGCAAAAATACATACAACTGATGGTGCATCATAAAAACCATTTTTGATACTTTTATCGTCAATAACACTTGGTTGTTCCTTGGATACATAAGAGCCAAGCAATTTACTTCTGTCAAAGTGCTGCATATTCATAATGCCTATTTTCTTACAGAGTTCTGCATTGTGAACGCCAACTAATATTGTACCTTGTCTGCCGCCGGCGTTTGGAGCACAAACACCTGCTTCAACAATTTTTTCAAGTGCTTCTCTTGGTATTTGCTTATCCGTATATTTTCTGATGGAATGTCTTGATTTGATTATATCCATTAACTGCATTATAATTTCCATAGCCTTTCCGGCTACAAATAGTTCATTATAAATCACCTATACATCTTGTTGTAGCCAGACAAGGC
>CAYNGP010000071.1:0-9748 GCA_964396885.1 uncultured Bacteroides sp.
ATCAACATTGTACCCTGATAATTAAGCAGAGTATTTTCAAGCTCCTCACGTGAAAAAGCATCAAGATGGTTGGTAGGCTCGTCAAGAAGCAAAAAGTTAAAGCCGCCAAGCATAAGTTTAAGCAGTGCTACACGAGCACGCTCACCACCCGAACAAACCTCCAGCGGTCTGAATGCGTCCTCACCCTTAAAGAGAAAGGCGGCTAAGGCATTACGAACTCTTGTTTCGGTCATAAATGGAAAATTAGTCCAGACCTCATCAATCACTGTTTTGGTTAAATCAAGCTTTGCCTGTACCTGGTCAAAATAGCCGGTCATCAAGGACTGACCGAATTTAAAAGTGCCGTCATCACGAGTTAAATCACCCATAAGGATTTTTAAAAGTGTGGTTTTTCCGCAGCCGTTATCACCAAGAAGAAATACTCTTTCTCCCCTTTTGACATTAAAGCTTGCATTTGAAAAAATCTTGTTACCATTAAAAGATTTTGATAAATCACGCACATCAAGCACATCCTCACCTGATACACATTTCGGTGTAAAATCGAAACGGATTTTTTCAACCTTGCTGTCAGGGAGCACAAGCTGTGCTTTAATGCGTTCAACAACCTTTTCCTTACTCTCGGCAGTTTTAATATTCTTTTCTCTGTTCCACTGCCTTTGCTGGGCAATAATACCTTCAAGGCGTTCAATCTCAGCAATATCATTATTATACTTATCCTCAATTGCCTTCTGCTCCGCCTCTTTCTTAATCAGAAATGTGGAATAGTTGCCTTTATAAGAACGGATTTTTTTATTTTCAAGTTCAATGGTTTTATCGGTGATTTTGTCAAGAAAGTATCTGTCGTGGGATATAATAAGACAAGCACCGTTAAAATTTTTTAAAAACTCCTCAAGCCACTGAATTGCAGAAATATCAAGATGGTTAGTAGGCTCGTCCAAGAGCAGAAAATCAGCTTTTGATAAAAGCAATTTAGCAAGTATCAGCTTTGAACGCTGACCGCCGGAAAGAGCCTTTGTGGATTTATTAAAATCCTCCTCACTGAAGCCAAGGCCGATTAATGCTGAGCGTGTCATTGATTTATAGGTTAAACCACCCTGCAGATTAAATTCGTTGGTTAAATAATCCTGCCTGTCAATCAGCTGCTGTGAGGGATTGACTGTCAGCTGCTCTGCAAGCTCCTCAAGCTCTTTTTCCATTTTAATCAGGTCATCAAAAACACTCACAAGCTCGTCCCAGATTGTTTTCTCATCTGAGCAGGTATGCTGCTCCATATAACCAAGGCGGATATTTTTTGACAAAAAACAGTTGCCGCTGTCCGGGATATATTCACCGGTAAGTATTTTAAAAAGTGAGGTTTTGCCTGCACCGTTAACACCGACAAAGCCGACCTTTTCTTTATCCTTAATATCAAATGAAACATTTGAGAAAAGCGTATTTTCGCCAAATGATAATGTTAAATTTTGAACATCTACAACATTCATAACAAAAAAACTCCAAAATTAATAGATATATTTTACACTATTTTTAATTGAAAGTATAGACAAAATTTGCTATTATATAAAAAAATGATTTATTAAAGGAATAAACTTATGGATATTTTAAAGCTTAAGCCTGTATTCAAGGATTACCTTTGGGGCGGAACAAGATTAAAAACAGATTTTGGATTTGAATGTGATTATGACAAGGTTGCTGAGGGCTGGATGCTTTCCTGCCACAAGGACGGAAAAAACACAATTGACGGCGGTGAATTTGACGGAAAAAGCCTTGATGATGTAATCAATGAAATCGGCAGTGTTCAGGTTGTGGGAACAAGAGCAGAGGATTTTCCATACTTTCCTATTTTAATCAAGCTGATTGACGCAAAGGATAATTTGTCCATTCAGGTACACCCTAACAATGAATATGCTCAAAGAGTTGAGGGTGAATTTGGCAAAACAGAAATCTGGTATGTGCTTGATGCGGCAGATGATGCACAGCTCATTTATGGCTTTAAGGATAAAATAAGCAGCGAAGAATTTGCAGATGCAATTGAAAACAACACCCTGACAGATGTGCTCAACAGTGTTAAGGTTAAAAAAGGTGATTTGCTGTTTATTGAAGCAGGCACTGTTCACGCAATATGCAAGGGTATACTTGTAGCTGAAATTCAGCAGAATTCAAACACAACCTACAGAGTTTATGACTACGGCAGAGTTGGTGCGGATGGTAAACCAAGAGAGCTCCACATCCAAAAGGCTGTTGATGTTTCAGTCACTGAGCCGCCAAAGTATGATATCAAGCCTATGGGCGAGCCTGTTGACAATGGTGAATATGTTGAAACCTTACTCACCAAATGTGATTTGTTCACAGTGAATCATTATGATGTAAAAGAAAGCGTTACGCTTTGCACAGATGAAAAGAGCTTTAATCACATTTTAGTTGTTGACGGCAGCGGCTGTATTAACGAAAAAGAATTCAAAAAGGGTGACAGCTTTTTTGTACCTGCTAACTATGGCGAATACAAGGTCAGCGGTGCGTGTGAAATAATCATTTCAAAAATTTAATTTTATTTTAAATTAATGGATTTTTTTGTTAGGCTAGGCTTTGGCAAAATTTCGTCGATGGGAGCATATGTGGATATGTGACCGAGCGGAATTCTTGTCAATAACAACGCATAACGAAAAAAGACATAATTTAATGAATAAAAAAGTCACAGGTAGTCAATACTATCTGTGACTTTAATTTTGGAGTGATTAAAATGAAAATTGTAAATAACATAGCATTAATTCTTAGCATTATCGGCGGAATTAACTGGGGACTTATCGGACTTTTCAAATTCGATTTAGTCGCTTGGATTTGCGGCGGACAGGATTCTGTATTATCAAGAATCATCTACAGCATTGTAGGTCTTGCTGCAATCTGGTGTATCAGCCTGCTGTTTAACGGCAGAACTTCAGAAAGAGCTTAATACGGCTATACCGCCTGTTTCATCATTTCAGTCTTAATTTTATCAAGTATCTTTTTTTCAAGACGGCTGATATAGGACTGAGATATGCCAAGGCGGTCAGCAAGCTGCTTTTGGGTATGGCTTTCAGTACCATTTAAGCCAAAGCGCATAATCATAAGATTTCTTTCTTTTTCAGGCAAAGCGTTTACTGTTTTGAGCAGTAGACGCTTTTCGTCTATGTACTCAATTGGCTCAAACACATCGTCAGGCTCTGTACCTAAAACATCACGCAAAGTGAGTTCATTACCATCCCAGTCGACTGATAACGGCTCATCAAAGCTCATTTCGGTTTTCATATTATTAACCTTTCTGAGATGCATTAAAATTTCATTTTCAATACAGCGTGAAGCATAGGTTGCAAGCTTTATATTCTTTTCCGGGTTAAAGGTTTTAACTGCCTTCATAAGTCCGATTGTACCGATTGAAACCAAGTCCTCGGTAGAGGTTGTTTTGGACTCGAATTTTTTTGCAATATAAACAACCAATCGAAGATTATGCGTAATCAACAGTTCACGGTTTGAATTATCACCCTGTGCCAGTTCCTGCATTATTTTCAGCTCAACCTCTTTGGAAAGCGGCGGCGGCAGTGTTTCCGGTCCGTTTATGTAATAGCATTTCTGCTTTTTAAACAGTCTTAAAAATAATTTTTTGATTTTTTTTAGCACGAATATCACCTCAAATATTTAATAACTGCGAATTTAGTATTGCTGAAAATTCCTTTGATTCCACACTTCCTGCGGCAATATAAACCCTGTCACATTCAAAGGATTTCTTGCCGTTTGAAATGATGACCTTATCAGGTTTAAATGCCTGAAGCATCCCCTCACCTCCCACTGTGTTGTATGGTATAATACGCTGCGGCTCAAAAGTAATTTTGCTTTTGTCCACAATAATTACGGGATAATCGGAAAATGGCTCTTTAAGCTTATTTCCGCTGTCAAGAAAAGCAAACAAATGCGTTTGCTCCTCCCCTGTCACAATTGTTAATGAATAAATTTCTTTTTTGGAAATTGTATAGTTATAAATTTTTATGATTAGTATTGAAATTACATATGCTGCCAACGCAAGAATCAGCAGTGTGCCTGCAGGTATTGAAAAATAAGGTATGCCGTTATTGATAACGATCCCCTTTGGTTTTATCCAAAGCCATAGGGCAAGGATGATGCCGAGAAAAAGCATATTTGAAAAATAAAAGCAGGCAAGAGTTTTAAAAAACACAGTTACTCTTTTTATATCAAACGAGGCGGCAACTATCAGCACAGATACGATCAGCTTGCCGAAAATTGAAACAAAAAAATTCAAATCCGGCAAAAGAATAACAAGAGAATACACTCCGCCAACCAGTGCACCAAAAAGCAGCCTGCCTGTTTTTGAAGAGAATTTAATCAGTGATTTTGTGAGCATAAGCAGAAGATATGTAATAAAAAAATTCAGCACAAAAAGTACATCAACATATATAGTCAAAACAAACCCCCACTACTGATTATACTCAGCAATGGGGGTTTAATTTGTCACAATTAATACGTGTTAATATTAATATTTTTCAAGCATTTTTGTTTTCTTGTCAAGAAGCTTGTCCTGTTCCTCAGGTGACAATGATAAGAATTTTTTTAGTTTCTTAAAAACGACTCTATCCTTGGAAAGGTGCTTAACTCTGTAATACTGAAACGGCAGCTTCCAAAGACCTGTTAAGCCATAGCAAATGAGACCAAGCTTAAAAGAGAATTTCAAAAAACGTCTGCGGTCATAGCCCTGTGCAGTAGTAAGTTTTGCACTGCCGCCGGCAAGTGTCAGCTTAGGAAACACATATTCCATAGGCAAAAGCTCAAAAAACTCCAGAATATCATAAACACCAAAAAGATAAACCGGTGATGTGATTTCAATCATTTCTCCGTCACTGATATCGCTTATATGATAAGCACAGTTCACTCTGAATATCAGTTTGTCAAAGACACTTGAAGCAGCTTTTGTCAGTTTATTGAGTATTTTATCCTTTAAACGATTATCAGCTGAACAGTCAGCAAGATCATCACCTAAGTTATAAATTAAACAGATATAAATATCAAATTCATTTTGTCTTAGCTCAATTTCTTTTTCTTGCAGATTTTCGTCACATTCAATGATAAAATCCTTATTCAACTGACCATCATTGATATTTATTTTACAGGGAAATCCCGATGAATTTCTCAAAAAGATTTTCATACTATCAATTAATCTTCAATTTCAATTGTTTCAATAATAACATCATAAACGGGCTTATCAGCCATACCTGTTCTTGTGGCAGCAATATCCTCAAGCACGTCACAACCATCGGTAATCATACCGAATACAGTATGGTGGAAATCAAGCCAAGGCGTTCCGCCGACTTCCTTATACTTATCAATAACCTCCTGCGGATAGCCGTTATCCTTCAAGCCTTCCATCTGTGAAAGCAGTGAGTCAGGAACTGACTTTGCCTGCACAATAAAAAACTGTGAGCCGTTTGTATTCGGACCGCTGTTTGCCATTGAAAGAGCGCCGTAATAATTGCGTGCTTCAAGTGAAAACTCATCCTCAAAGCTTTTGCCCCAGATGGATTCACCGCCGCAGCCTGTGCCAGTTGGGTCGCCGCCCTGAATCATAAAATCTTTAATAACTCTGTGAAAAATCAGTCCGTTATAATAACCGTTTTTAGCATGGGTTGAAAAGTTTTCAACTGCCTTTGGTGCGTACTGCGGATAGAGCTCAAAGCTCATATCACCTTTATTTGTTTTAATTGTTGCTTTCATTATAATTTAACCCTTTCATTAATTTTTTTAAGTTTTTCAATATCAATCTTAACAATCTCTCTGTCGTAGGTCATTAAGCCGTTGAGCTCATCCTCAACGTCGGTAACCTGTGTATAAACAGTTGCTGAAAGACCCTTCTTTATCTGAGGAATGATAACATTGTTATAAAGCTTTTCATATGCCTTTGTAAGGGATGCCTTTGAGTTATAAATTTTATAACCAAACATTTTATCATTAAAGGTATGATTCGGAATCTTCATACTAAAGCCGCCGAACTCAGAAAGAACGTATGGTCTGTTGCCTGTTTTAACTCTGATTGGTGTAAAGTAAATGTGCTTTGAAATAACATCACTGGCACCCATATCGTGCCAGCCGGATGTGGTATCAACAACACGAGTAGAGTCAAGCTCCTTAACCATTTTATAAGCCTTGGCACTGTCAAACTGTCCCCAGCCCTCGTTAAAAGGAACCCACATTGCAATGCAAGGGCAGTTATAAAGATGGTCAATCGTTTCCTTAAGCTCCTGATAATAAAGGTCACGTCCCTCTTTATCCGTACGATGGAAATTCCTGTAATTCCTATCATCCAGTGTAATATTGACAAATGGGATAACGGAAACCTCTAAGCCGTATTCACCACCGCCGTTAACCATATCCTGCCATACAAGAATACCATTGACATCGCAGTAATGATACCAGAGAAGCGGCTCAATTTTAATATGCTTTCGAAGCATATTAAAGCCTGCCTCTTTTGCGAAAAGCACGTCACTTTCCATAGCCTGGTTGGTTGGCGGAGTCAGATAGCCATCTGAATAATAGCCCTGGTCAAGCAAGCCATTATGAAAATATGGTTTATTATTAAGGAACAATCTTTTAATTCCTTTTTCATCAACACCGACAGAGAATTTACGCATACCAAAGTATGATTTGATTGTTTCTCCGCAAGCCTTAAACACGACATCATAAAGGAACGGACTTTCAGGTGACCATGATTTAAAATCAGGGATTTTAACTGTTTTGTCGGTTGTGTCGGCAATCAGGTTATCGCCGTCATAGATCATAACCTCAACATCATCTGTTCCAAAATATTCAAAGCTGACCTGCTCATTATCGTAGTCAGGTGTAATCTTAACAGACTCAAGAAATTGGACAGGTGTTGACTCAAGCCATACAGACTGCCAGATACCGCTCTGTGCAGTGTACCAAATGCCGCCGCGTTTTGTCTTCTGCTTACCACGTGAATAAGAACGATTGTCGGTGAAATCCTGCACCTTAACCTCTAACTTATTTTCACCGTCAACCAAAGCATCAGTCAACTCACATTTAAAAGGCGTATAACCGCCCTTATGGCCGCCAACCTCCTTGCCGTTGAGGTAAACAGTTGCAAGCTGATCAACTGCACCAAAGTTAACAAAAACTCTGCCCTTATTAAAGCCCTCAGGCAAGGTAAATGTTTTCAGATAGAAAAGGTATTCCGTTTCCTTTAATGCTCTGCACACACCGGAAAGCTCTGTTTCAGGTGAAAAAGGCACGGTAATATCTGCCAGATACCTCATAGGTCTGCCGCTGTTATTTTTAATAACATATTTCCATGTGCCGTTCAGACTTAAATAGCTGTCACGCACAAACTGCGGTCTTGGGTATTCCGGCAACGGATGTTCTCTGTCAAAGCTTCTGCTCCATTTTGTTAATAACATAATTATCCCTCAACAATCTTTCCATTATTTATTTGAATGTGTTTATTGCATATTTCCAGTGCCGCCTTTTTATGCGACACAATAATACACGTAACATTATTCATTTCTCTGAGATTGGTTAAAAACTGCTTTTCAGTATCCTCATCAAGTGCAGAGGTTGCCTCATCAAGCAGCAAAATCGGTGCTTTTGAAAGAATACTTCTTGCAATAGCAAGCCTTTGAACCTGTCCTTCTGAAAGACCAAGTCCCTTTTCACCGATAACCGTTTCAATACCCTGCGGCAGTTCATCAATAAACTGCTTTGCACAGCTTATTCTGATGGCATCCTCAATTTCGCCTTCAGTAACATCACTGTTAACAAAGGTGAGATTATCCCTGATTGTGCCTGAAATCAGCATATTGCCCTGAGGTACATATGTAAACAATCTTCTTGTATGCTTGTCAACGGGAATTTTATTATCAAGGCAATCGACATAAATTTCTCCGGACTGGACATTGAACACACCTAAAAGCAATTTTAAGAGTGTGCTTTTGCCGATACCGGATATACCCATTATCGCAACAAAATCACCCTTGCTGATTGATAAGGATGTATGATCAAGAATCATATCCCTGTCATATTTAAAACTGATTTTGTTAAATTCAATTGTTTTTAAATCTTTATAAATTTTATCTCTGTCACAGTCGTCGGTATTTAAGTCAACCTCATCCGGAATATTGTCAAGCTCAATAATACGCTCAGCAGAAGCTATCATGGAGAAATACTGAGGCATTACACCCGACAGTGAAGCAAACGGCACCTGCACCTGATTCACAAGTTGAATCATTGCAGTGACTGTGCCATAGGTCATAGCACCTGAAAGTATACGCCATGCACCGAAAAAGATTGCAAATACAGAGCCCATATTAAAAATTGCACCAAGACCTGCATTGGCAACTATGCTGAAATTACGCCTTTTGATTCTTGCTTTATAATTATTTTCCTGCAGCTCATCAACACTGTCAAGCATTTTATCCTCAACAGAAAAAGCCTTGACCGCCAAAAGATTGATTACAAGCTCCTGCACAAAGGAACGTGTTTCACCATCGGTTTCCTGCACCTTTTTATGAAGAGCCTTAAGCTGCTTTCTGAAAATCTGTGTCGTTCCAAAAACAGACAGACCGCCGACCACAAAAACCAGTGCAAAAATTTTATCAATTATAATCAGATAAATAAGTGAGCTTGCAAGCCTTGTAAAAAAGTAAACTGAGTTCGGAAGAATTTTTGTAAAGCCGTCTGTCACCACATTAACATCATTGAACAGTCTGTTCTGCAGCTCACCTGTATGATATTGAGTAACGGATGCATAATCCTTTTTCATAATTTTTTCAAGAATATAACTTCTGAAAATCACATCAAGACGAGCCTTGCAGCGTTCTGCAATTGAGTTACGCACAATGTTGATTGTCAGCTGTAAAAGAACAACACCCAAAAGAGCCACTGCATACTTGACAACATATTTCATTTCGCCATAAACAGTTGCGCCGTCAATAACATGTTTTGAAAAATTGGCAAATACTACAGATGTAACGCCCTGCACAATATTAAATGCTATAATAAAAATCACGGCAGGAATCTGTGCCCTGCAGACATTAAAAATCCATTTAATAATAACCAAATCGGATTTTTTGGTTTTTCTTTTATTGTTCATTAAAATTACTTGTCCCCTCGTTTAAAAATATGACGCTTAGCCCAACCGATACACCTTGGAACAAAAAGCAGCAATGGTCTGATTGGAAACAAATCTGCCCAGACTTTCGAATATATCTTATATAAAACAGAGTTTTGACAGTCAATGTAACGCTTTCCGTCTTTATAAAAGCCTATCAGAACACCGCAAATCATATCATCAGTAACATATTCCTTTTTCAGCAGATTATCACCTGCAATAACATAATGGTCGTCACACACCTTGAGTACACGGTGCATAACATATTTTCCGCTTGGCAGCACATAAACGGGAACATCATATTTTTTCAGCCTGCCCTTATTCTTGACAACAATAATATTGTCCCTCTGATGATGAATAAGCGGAAGCATTGAGGAGCCCATAGTCAAGCCTGTATATGTACCTGTTGTATTGAGTATATTTTTAAGTGAATCAAAGTTTTCCATACTACACTCCATTATATATTTAATTATAGTATAACAGATATAAAGAACTTATGCAAACACTAATTCATTTGACAAGATTTGAATAATGTGTTAGTATGGATTGTAATAGTTAGTAAAAAAGAGCAGACTGTTACAGCCTGCT
>CAYNGP010000072.1:0-6903 GCA_964396885.1 uncultured Bacteroides sp.
CTGTGCAGACTGCTCCTGAATTTCAGCAAGCTTATCTTTAATCTTTACCTCAAGGTCTGCGGCAAATTCAGGGTTATTTTTAATTAAATTCTTAATATTATCTCTGCCCTGACCAAGTCTTTGCTCACCATATGAGAACCAAGAACCGCCTTTATGTATAATATCAAACTCAACAGCCATATCAACAATTTCGCCTTCCTTGCTGATACCTGTACCATACATAATATCAAACTCAGCAGACTTGAATGGAGGTGCAACCTTGTTTTTAACAATCTTAGCTTTAGTTCTTGAACCGATAATTTCTGTACCATTCTTAAGCTGCTCAGCCTTTCTGACATCAATACGAATTGATGAATAGAACTTCAGTGCACGACCACCTGTTGTTACCTCTGGATTGCCATAAATAACACCGATTTTTTCACGAAGCTGGTTAATAAATATAATGATACAATTTGTTTTGTTAGCAGTACCTGTTAACTTTCGGAGAGCCTGTGACATAAGTCTTGCGTGCTGACCGACATGGTTATCACCCATATCACCCTCAATCTCGCTCTTAGGAACGAGTGCAGCGACAGAGTCAACAA
Source organism: uncultured Bacteroides sp. (assembly GCA_964396885.1). Lineage (GTDB taxonomy): Bacteria > Bacillota > Clostridia > Oscillospirales > Acutalibacteraceae > Eubacterium_R. The sequence goes on from CAYNGP010000072.1 coordinate 585, forward strand.
CAACAATATCAATTGCACCGCTGCTTACAAGCTGCTCTGTGATTTCAAGTGCTTGCTCACCATAGTCAGGCTGTGAAACCAGGAGTTCGTCAACATTAACACCAAGATTGGATGCATAAATAGGATCAAGTGCATGCTCAGCATCAACAAACGCAGCAACACCGCCTGCCTTCTGTGCCTCTGCAAGACAATGTAAAGCAAGTGTTGTTTTACCACTGGATTCAGGACCGTAAACCTCAATAATTCTTCCCTTTGGCAAACCACCTATACCTGTAGCAATATCAAGTGACAAAGAGCCTGTTGATATTGCATCAACCTTAAGGCTGGCATTTTCACCAAGACGCATAACTGCGCCTGCACCAAATTTTTTCTGTATCTGTTTCATAGCGGCTTCCAGAGCCGCTTTTTTCTCATCTGCTGCCATAAATAAACCTCCAAATAAAGTTGTATTTATTATACTAAATATAGTATATAAAATCAAGTTATTATACTAAATTATACTAAAATTAGGACTTTTTGAAAAAAAGAATAAAAAATGCTTGCATTTTTTGTTTACTTGTGGTAATATACCACTTGTTCTAAAGATTTAAGGAGGTGTTCGCAAATGGCAAAGTGTGAATATTGCGGAAAAGATGTATCATTCGGTATTAAGGTTTCTCACTCACATAGAAGATCAAACAGAACCTGGAAACCAAACATTAAAAAAGTAAAGGCTATTGTTAACGGCTCTCCTAAAAGAGTTAATGTATGCACAAGATGCCTTCGCTCAGGTAAGGTTGAAAGAGCATAATATTTCGCATAAAAAACAGCACCGAGTTAATCGGTGCTTATTTTTTTATGCTTTTGTCCAATATGTTATATTTGATGAGCCGTAAGGACCATAATTATAAAAATGGTTATATACGCCATATACTCCCCATTTTGATTTAATATAACATCCTGCTAAACCAACCTTAACACTGCTCACCACACCGGAATGATTTGCATTACTGCCGTAATAAGCAATATTGCCAACCTTATATCCACCTTTTTTATAACTTCCGTCACTCATATATTTTGAAGGATTTTCCATCCAATATCCATTCGATGTTGATTGACTGTACCAGGCATAGGAATGACAATTATACTTTTTTGTTGATTCTGATATATAAGTTGCTGCAGGAAAATTAGCTGCAATATAGTTTTTATTTTGAGTTTTTTCTTGTGTACTAAATTCTTTACCTGATTTCAAAACACCTACAGCCACCGAACTCCCTTTAGGTGTTTTAACCGTTTTACTCCAATCATAATCACTGGCTGACGCCAAAAAAGCTTTAGTTGAATTCGCTTTCATTAATTTACTTGCTTTTTCAAAATTATCATTTTCAGGATTTGTTTCTGATATTTCATTTAAAGTATCATAATATGGATATTTGGTGGCACAATACACATCATCTGGCTTCTCACTGCATTTTTTATAAATACAATTATTGAGAGCAACAAAAGTATTATTATCCATATTATTAATAATCTCAGGTTGTGCAGCTAATATTTCAAGGGCACACGGCTCGATAAATTCTTTAAATGAAACATCATTCGCAGAAATTGAATTATATAGCTTAGTAGCTTGGTACTTACTTAATATTATCTCACCGGCATCATCCCTTGACAGCAATTCATTAAGTGCACTGCACTCTTCTCTTAACATTTTAAAGCCGAATTCGTTGCTATTATAAGCAAACATATTACCTAAAAGCGGGTAATTCAAGTACGCTGATAATAACATCTTAGTACTCATCTTTTTTATTTCATCATCAGGTATCTGATAAGCAGCAACCATTTCATCATGTGATGCCATACATTTCCATTGATAGCTTTTTTCTTCATACACATATTCAGCATTATTTTTTATTGCATCATATGAAGCAGCATAAGCACTTATATTTGTTGACAACAAAATACCAATTGAAAAAAGTATGCAAAAAAACTTTTTCATATATAGATTCCTTTCATTAGCGAAAGCTCAGGAACCATAATAATTAACTTTAAAATCTATTTTTTAAAACAAATTTTTCTGCGGTTATAATATCTTCTTCAATCACTATTAAATATTGAGTTTTTTCAATCTGATATGACACAAGTGTTTCACTCCTATTATCATTTTGACGTTCAAATAAATATATATCAATATTATTAATTTTGACTTTTTTAGAAGATATAAAAGTTCCTTCGATTTCTAAATCTTGAATATTATTTTCTTGTTTATATTCGCTAATTTTCACTTCAATATTATTTTCAAAAGCAATAATAAACATTTTTTCAGTGTCAGTAAAGTTGTTGCTGATAAATTCATAATCCGTATTATACAAATCAAACGGAAGCATAATATTCTCAATACCATTTGCCTCTAACTCATTGTATAATGAATTTCCGTTAAGATTATTACTGTATTTTTCTATCAGTTCTTTATCAGAATATTTAACTACAGCTTTGTTATCAAATATACTGACAAAAATATCTGTAATTTGTATATCATTAACCTTTGCATATGCTGTCATCCCTACTGAAACAGAAAGAATAACAATAGAAGCAGCAATTAATATTCTACTGAAATTAATTCGTTTAGTATGCTTTCTCTTTATCACCTTACCTTTCTGTATCGGAGTTTTTTCCTCACTGTATCGGGTAAGATAATACATACAGCTGTCAACAAAATCTAAATTGATGTTTTCGGGCTCCTTCTCCAGTTCTTTTTCCATCATCTGTTCAATTGTATTTTTATTAAACTCCCATGAATTGTCATTAAGAAATTTTTCTAAATCCTTATTAGTCATTATTTTATCTCACCTATTCTATTAGTAACATTTATTTTAATTTGTTAGAAAAAAATTATAAATTTTTTGTTTTATCTTTAACAATCATTTTTATTTTTGTTCTTAATACAAAAATCTTCTGTCTAATATTAGTTTCGCTGCAGCCATATTCTTTGGCTAATTGCTTCGTAGTTCTATATGAATCTACATAATTTCTGCACACTTTTGAAAGCAGTTCTTGTTCAGTGTCAGACAATTCTGACAATATTTCATTTTTTAAATTATCAATTACATCATAATCTATAGAAAAAAATTCCTGTTCAACAGGAATATCTAAGCAATCATAATCAATTGACAATTGCTTATTCTTTTCCTTATCAATATCTCTGAATTTTAATTTTACAAAATTACTTGCTGTTTTAATTAAAAAAGCTTTAGGATATTCTATATCAATATTTTTCGATAAATTTTCAAATAATACCCTAAAGGTATCCTGAATACAATCCTGTGCATACTCAGGATAATCATTCAGCTTGTAATTGCAATAACGACTTATGTACCCAATGTATTCGTTATAAATCTTTTCAAAAGTCTTGTTAACATCATTTTTTGACATATTATTCCTCGAATAAAAATTAAATTTCTTATACCTGTAGCATCTATAAAAAATATAACATAGGACAAGAAAAAAGACAACAGCTTAACTGTTGTCTTTTTTCTTGTCTGTTATTTTGTTTTCTGTATGATTTAATAGCTTTTTAATGTTTCCTCTATGCGCAGTAATAACAATAACTGTAAACACTGCTGCAATTATTGTAAGCACAACGCTTTTGTGAAAAATAAAAATCATCACAGGATAAAGCAGTGCCATAATTATACTGCCAAGTGAAACATATTTTGAAACTGCAACAACAATAGCAAATACCGCCAGAAGTATCAGGGCAATACGCCAATCGACAACAAACACCATGCCGCCTGCCGTTGCAACGCCCTTTCCGCCTTTAAATTTGAAAAAGCAAGGAAAGATATGACCCAGAACGCAAAAGAAGCCTGCAAAAGATTTTATGAACATATCTGTATCGATATTAATATTGTTCCCGATTTCATTAAGTGTTGCAGGAACATATTCAATGATTTTAAAAGCAATGAATATGGCAACAACGACTTTAAGCATATCACCGGCAATTGTTAAAAACGCATATCCCTTGCCGTATTTGCGAAGCATATTTGTTGTTCCTGCGTTACCGCTGCCATAATTTCTGATGTCGTCTTTCTTTAACTTATTGGAAAGAATAACGCCAAAATTCAAACTACCAAGCAAATAAGATAAAATCGTAATAATCAGATAGAAAATATAAATCATTATTTTTTCTTATCTCCCCTTTCCCTTATAATAAAGCGAACAGGAGTTCCGTCAAGACCAAACACCTCGCGAATCTGATTTTCCAAATATCTTTGATATGAAAAATGAAACAGCTCAGCATTATTTACAAAGAACACAAACACAGGTGGTCTTGTAGAAGCTTGCGTCATATAATAAATTTTTAATCTTTTACCTTTATCTGTCGGCGGCTGAACTCTTGCAGTTGCTGCAGAAAGCACCTCATTAAGTCTGCCTGTAGAAATACGCATTGAGTTTTGAGAATGAACAAAAGATATCATTTCAAACAACCTGTCAATTCTCTGACCTGTCTGAGCAGAAATAAACATAATCGGAGCAAAGCTCATAAATGAAAAATCGTTCATAAGCTTTTTTCTGTACTCATTCATGGTGTTGCCGTCTTTTTCAATTGCATCCCATTTATTCACAGCGATAATACAAGCCTTACCTTGTTCAAGAGCTATACCCGCAACCTTTGAATCCTGCTCAGTAAAGCCCTCAACAGCATCAATCATAATAACACATACATTAGCCCTTTCAACTGCCATACGTGCTCTTATGATACTGTATTTTTCAATGGCATCGTTAACCTTGCTCTTACGTCTTAAGCCAGCAGTGTCGATAAAATTGAATTTACCATACTGATTTTCAATAAACGTATCAGTAGTATCACGAGTGGTTCCTGCTATATTGGAAACAATTGCACGGTTTTCACCGCTTATTTTATTAACTAATGACGATTTACCAACATTTGGTTTACCGATAACTGCAACATTGACAATCTCATCGTCATCTTCCTCATCAACAGTTTCAGGAAAATACTTGCAAACCTCGTCAAGCATATCGCCTGTTCCGTGACCATGTGCAGCTGAGACAGCAAAGGGATCACCAAGACCAAGATTATAAAACTCATAAAAATCCGGATCAGGTTCGCCAATGCTATCGCACTTATTAACACACAAAACTATAGGCTTTCCGCTTTTCTGAAGCATTGCAGCAACCTCATAGTCACTGGCAACTACACCATCACGAATATTTGTTACAAAAATTATAACATCTGCGGTTTCAATCGCAATTTCAGCCTGCGTGCGCATCTGACTTAAAATAATGTCACTGCTGTCAGGCTCTATACCGCCTGTATCAACAAGCAAAAATTTATTGTTAAGCCATTCGCAATCGCCGTAAATTCTGTCACGGGTTACACCCGGTGTATCATCAACAATTGAAAGCCTTGTACCTATTAACTTATTAAAAAGAGTTGACTTACCCACATTAGGTCTGCCAACTACAGCAACAACGGGTTTTGCCATAATACACCTCGTTTCTAATCTATACCCATAAAAGGATATTACATTAATAAATCCCAGTGGATACACAAGTATGCACTGGGATTTTTAATCGTGAGCCGGGCGAAAAGAGGTTAAACCCTCTTGGCATAGCTCGCCCCAATTCACACTGAAATTGTAAATTAATTATGCCTCTTCCTTAGCAATAATCTCTCTGCCGCCATAGTAGCCACAGTTACCGCAAACCTTGTGAGATACAGCATATCCGCCGCAGTTAGGGCACTTTACGAGTGTTGGAGCGTCCATCTTCCAAACGCTTGATCTTCTCTTATTCTTTCTTGCCTTAGATGTTTTTCTTGCTGGTACTGCCATTTTAATAGCCTCCTTTATAGTAATAAAAGCATTTATTCATTATCAAGCAATTGCAACAGTGCAGCCATTCTTGGATCAACATCACCTTTACAATCGCATTTATTGACATTTAAATTGACACCGCATTTCGGACAAAGTCCTTTGCAGTCATCATCACAAAGTATCTTTGACGGTAGACTAAGTGAAACCTCTTCGTTAACCAGTTCATCCAAATCAAGAAGCTGGTTATCAACTACAATATAATCATCGTCATTGTCAATATTCTGCAACTCTTCAACAATAATCTTATTAATTGCAATTGAAAAATCCTTTTTAATCTCCTCAGCACATCTGTCACAAAGACCACAAAAAGCAAAGTTAATTGTAAGTTCCATATAAAGCACATCCGCTTTGGAATAAAGCTTACCATTAACCTCTACCGGCTCTTTAATGGGATTATAGGTGCTGTAGATTAAATTACTGAGATAAAGCTTGTAGTCAACAGACAG
>CAYNGP010000072.1:6936-9707 GCA_964396885.1 uncultured Bacteroides sp.
CGCCATTCAGTAATTTAATAAGGTTAATTTTCACAAAATCACCTCGCACAAGACACTTTTGCGTGTACTTTAGTATTATATATATAAGGCAACACTTTGTCAATAGTTAATTTTAAAAATAAATTAATTAAAATCAGTGCCTTTCATATCACTTGGAGGTTCAGACATACCGCCTCTTCGGTCATTATTTGACATATCCGGCATATCTGATGGTGGATTTTCTGATGGCTTATTCCCTTTTTCCTTGCGCACGCCGTTGAAGCCTCTGCCATTCGTCTGTACAGATTTATCAATATAAGAGATTTCATCAAGTTTTATTGTTTTGCTCTGATTACCGGCAGCAGCAATATAAGTATTACCAACTGTAATATTCGAGGAGCTTACCACAACTGAATTATATTTTTTATTCGCCTTGGCAGAAAAAATTTCGTTATTTTTATTATCTGTCAAAACAAATTTATCATTAGTATCACTGTCAAAATTAATGAGAATTGAGCCTTGCGTTGAATATGAATTAAAGCCCTGTGCCATACCGCTATATCCGAATGCAGCAAGAGTTCCACCTGTTATCTTAGCAGAAATGCTATAATCCAATGCGGCATTGCCATCATTTTCAGGGCCATAAACAATAACATCTCCTCCGCACTGCTGAAGATAACCATTAGAATCTATGCCGTCGCCATCAGCATCAATCGTAATATTACCTCCTGTAATATTTATATAACAGTTTTCATCACCATCAAAAGGATTTGATTTGCCAAAATTATTTTGTGGCTCTGACAGATTATCGGTATTAACTGAGCTTTTTCCGCTGCTGGCATTAATACCATCATCTTTGGCTTTCAGATTAATATTACCGCCATTGATTTCTATTTTTTGTGCTTCAATACCTTCGTCACTGTTTAAAATACGAATACTGCCGTCATCAATAATAATAAATCCACTTGCCTGAATTGCATCATCCTCGGCATTAATTTCAAGACTGGTATTTTTTATATAGATATTTCCCTTGTCAGCATTCGTATCATGCGAACAATGAACCGCATCTTTTTTACAATTGATGCTCATCTTGCCTCCGGCAAAGTAAACACTGTCCTCGGCTTTGAGAGCATGCTTTCCTGCATCAATATTATAATTACCGTCAGCTATTATCAAATCGTCGTTACAGACGATACCATGACCATATGGTGAGGTGATGCTTAACAGTCCGCTTCCATTCAATGTCAATTTTCTTTTTGAATAAACTACTCCGTCTGCTTTGTCGTTTTCTGTTTTAACAAACTCATTTGGTGATGATAAAATATTTTTGCTGTTGTCAGCTAAGGTAATAAAAACCTTTTTTGCCTCTACAATCTTAATTGCTGAGGTTGAACTATTGTTAATTTCTGCACCATCTAATACAAGCTGTATTTTATCAGTATCATCAGCATCAACAACAATAAGTCCATCAGTGAGTTTCCCTTTAATTATATAAGTGCCAGTATTTGTAATTGTAATCATGTTATCTGTTATGCTGACCTTGTTATTGTCACTTGTTGAATTATAATCAGACAGCTGGATATGATAAACTTTATTATCATATTCTGCCGACAAATCTCTGCTTGTGAAAGTATTCTCATAATCAAACGAACTTGATGCTAAAGCTAATTCAAAATCCGTATCATTACGATTCATTGCATCCGGAATCTTTTGAACATCTTTGCTGCATCCAAATGATGAAAAAGCTAACAGCAATATTAATGATAATGCTGTGACATTTTTTAATTTGTTCATAATAACACACCCTCAAAAAACTTACTATATAATATCTGACAGATTAGAATAAAAAATGAACAGAATTGAAATAAAAGCAAAGAAAAAATAAATAAATTGTAAACCAAAAAATAAAAGCCTTCCGAAGAAGGCTTTTAAATATGTGTTAGTCGATAAATTTAACAGCAGTTCCTGTAGCAACGATTTCTGCAGAGCCCTGAACAATTGCAGAGCTTGAAAATCTAACGTTAACAATTGCATCTGCACCGATAGACTCAGCAGCCTGAATCATACGCTGTGTTGCAATGTCACGAGCCTCTGAAAGCATTTTGGTGTATGAACCAAGCTCACCGCCGACAATTGATTTTAAGCCGGCACCAAAATCCTTAACAAAGTTTTTTGAAGTAACTACATTACCGCAAACCATTCCTAAATGGTTAAAGTTTTTACCATTTATTGTTTCTGTTGTAACAATGATCATTTAACTTAACCCCCTCTCCTATACAGCAATCTTCGGTATTTTAATTCTCATCCAACTGCTTGCATAAATGGCGCGCAATTTTCAGCGAAACACCTGCTACGTCATCAATAACCTCATTGGGCATTCTTTGGATGTAGTTATGAATTTCAAGCGAAAACACATTCTTGTAACCAATTTTGTTTAAACTACACATAAATTCATTCCAATTTATATTGCCTGCAAACGGTGCTAAATGCTGGTCACCCTTACCATTATTATCATGAACATGCAAAACCTTAAGATTATCCTTGAGTTCTAACACTGCATTTGCAGGATTAATGCCTGAACAAAAAGCATGTCCTGTATCAAGACAGACGAATAAATTTTCACTGCCGGTCAACTCAATCACTTTGTTAATATCACTTATTTTCCATCCAAATGTTTCAACAGGATTTTTTTGTGAATTCCACATATATGTAAAAATATTTTCCAAAGCAATATTTGTATTATACTTTTTTGCTAATTCACACCATTTTTGCATCCTATTGACATTGAAGTC
>CAYNGP010000073.1:0-9519 GCA_964396885.1 uncultured Bacteroides sp.
TTATTGTATGTATGCCATTTGCAATTAAACGCAAGGAATTTGCTCCAAAAGGCATTATGATGTTTTTAGCATCTGCTGCTTTGGTTTTAGGCTGCATCTTCACCTCTAAGCAGTCACTGACCTTTGAGGGTGAAACAAACGATTACTATTCACTTTCAACAGTAGGCTTAATCGTACTGATTATAGTATTTGTTGTATTCTTTATTGAGAATTTCCTTTCTATGAAGAAAGAGGATCATCATCTTGAACCTTCACCAAGCAACATCGGTCTTCAGGAAGAGGATGACATTGTTCCTACAAAGGAAACCGCTACAGGCAAGGACTGGGCAAAGAACATTATATTCTTCGTTTTAGGTGCTGCAGGTATTGTAATCGGTGCGGATTTACTTGTTGATTATGGTACTGAAATTGCACAGTCCCTTGGTATTCCTCAGAGAGTTATCAGTGTTATTGCCATTGCAATCGGAACATCACTTCCTGAGCTTGTAACAACAATTACTGCTCTCAAAAAGAAGGTTGGTGCACTTTCAGTCGGCAATATCTTAGGTGCTAATATCATCGACTTAACACTTATTCTTCCTATCTGCTCATTTGTTTCAATGGGTAAAGGCACAGGTGCTTTAGCCGTATCAGCATCATCTGTTACAATTGATATGATGGTTTGTCTGGCTGCTATTGCAATTGCTGTATTCCCGACAATCATCACTAAAAAATTCCAGAGATGGCAGGGTATTGTTATGCTGGCAGGCTACCTCGGATATGTCGTAACAGTATTTATTTAAAGAACAATATTATAATAAAGCTGCAGGGTAAAACTCTGCAGCTTTTATTTTTTTGTAATAAACCAATATCAATTTACAATCAACAATCAATATGATATGATATATAAAACTGTTTAAGCGTGGTGAGAAAATGAAAAAAATCGTTGTGGGAATATTAGCCCATGTGGACTCAGGCAAAACAACTCTTTCTGAGGCATTACTATACAAATCAGGCAATATAAACAAGCTTGGCAGAGTTGACCACAGGGACTCTTTTTTAGATACATTTTCTTTAGAGCGTGACCGAGGAATAACAATTTTTTCAAAGCAAGCGGTTTTAAAATATAATGACACAGAATTCACCCTGCTTGACACACCGGGGCATGTAGATTTTTCCGCTGAAACAGAACGCACCCTGCAGGTTTTAGACTATGCTGTTTTGGTCATAAGTGCAACCGACGGTATTCAAAGCCATACACAAACCTTGTGGAAGCTGCTTTCAAAATACAATGTCCCCTGCTTTATTTTCATAAATAAAATGGATTTGGACAATGCCGATAAGGAACGCGTTTTAAATGAATTAAAATCAAAATTCAGTGACGGCTGTATTGATTTTGCTTGTAATGATAAGTCAGAGCTTTATGAAAATATTGCACTTTGTGATGAAAAGCTTTTAAATCAGTATTATGAAACAGAAACAGTTAATAAAGACGATGTTATTTCCTGTATTAAAAGCAGAAAAATATTCCCCTGTCTTTTCGGTTCTGCACTTAAATTATCAGGTGTAGATGAATTTTTAGAGTGCTTATACAGCTATACAAAAATTCCGAAATACGGCAGTGATTTTGCAGGAAAGGTATATAAAATATCAGAGGATAAGGGACAGCGTCTTACATTCTTAAAGGTCACAGGCGGAAGCCTTAAGGTCAAGGAAATACTACCATCATCCAAAAACAAAAACGCTGAAAAGGTAAATCAGATACGAATCTATTCAGGTGATAAATTCACCACAATTGAAGAGGCTGATGCAGGCACAATATGTGCAGTAACAGGAATTACCTTTACCCTCCCCGGTGACGGCTTAGGCAAAGAAAAAAGCACAGGACTGCCTGTTCTTGAGCCTGTACTGACCTATAGATTAGACTTGCCAAATGATGTTGATGCACACACCGCACTTGAAAAAATGAGAATTTTAGAAAGTGAGGACCCACAGCTGAAGGTAGTCTGGAATGAACGCCTTGGAGAAATTCAGGTTCAGCTTATGGGCGACATTCAGCTTGAAATTCTGCAATCCATAATAGCCGAGCGTTTCGGTATAAATGCATCCTTCGGCAAAGGCAATATAATCTACAAAGAAACCATTGCAGATACTGTTGAGGGAATCGGTCATTTTGAACCATTGCGTCATTACGCAGAAGTACATCTGTTACTAAAGCCGGGCAAACGTGACAGCGGAATTGTTTTCAAAACGGATTGCAAAGAAGACCTGCTTGATAAAAACTGGCAAAGGCTGATATTAACACATCTTTATGAAAAAACACATATCGGTGTTCTTACAGGCTCACCTATAACAGATATGGAAATCACCCTTGTTTCAGGTAAAGCACATGCAAAGCACACGGAGGGCGGTGATTTCAGACAAGCTACATACAGAGCAGTAAGGCAGGGACTCCGTTCGGCAAAGTCCATTCTGCTTGAGCCGATATATGAATTCACATTAGAAGTACCAACAGAAAATATCGGCAGGGCAATGACAGATATTCAGCGCATGTTCGGCAGCTTTAATCAACCTGAAACAATCAATGATTTTTCCATAATCAACGGCACTGCTCCTGTTTCAACTATGTATGATTATTCGAGAGAGGTTATGCAGTATACCCACGGCACAGGCAAGCTTATGTGCACTTTAAAAGGATATGAGCCGTGCCACAATACAGAAGAAATTATTGCCAATATCGGATATGATTGTGACAGCGATACGGATAACCCTTGTGATTCTGTTTTCTGCTCTCATGGTGCAGGCTACAATGTTAAATGGGATGAAATCAAAAGCCGAATGCATCTGCCAAGCGCACTATCCACCCCAAAAAGTGATTATACAAACAGCAGCATAAAAAAATCATTTTCAAGTTGCAAGGATAAGGACAACCTCTTTGCACTTGACAAGGAGCTAATGCAGATTTTTGAACAGACCTATGGTCCAATAAAACATCGTTCCTCAAATCCTAATCAAAGTCATTTTACTTTCACCCAAAGCAGTGAAAATAAAAATGAAAACAAAAAATATAAGTCGTCACGCACACCAAAATATGACGGCACAGAATACCTTCTCGTTGATGGCTACAATGTTATTTTTGCATGGGACAACCTTAAAGAGCTGTCAAAGGACAATGTTGAGGGTGCAAGAAATGCCCTGATCAATATTCTTTGCAATTATCAGGGCTACAAAAAATGCGAGGTTATTCTTGTTTTTGATGCATATAAGGTAAAGGGTAATACACGCGAAGTTGAAAAGGTAAACAACATCAGTATTGTTTACACAAAAGAGGCGGAAACCGCTGATATGTATATTGAAAAGGTTTCCCACAAGCTCGCAAAAAATCACAAGGTAAGGGTTGTCACCTCTGACGCATTAGAACAGCTTATAATCTTAGGTAATGGCGCACTGCGTGTATCTTCAAGAGAATTTCTCTTTGAAGTTCAGCAAGCAGAGGAAGATATAAGAAAAATTATTTCTGAAATATTTTAATACAACATAAGGAACAAAACAGAACAGTAATAAATATAGGCTAACCTTACTTATGAGGTTAGCCTATGTTTTTATTCTATCAAATTATTTTTAATGAACAGAGATAAGTTCGTTTAAAAGCTTTGGATTTCTTGTCGTGATGTTATCGGGACAGTAAGACAAAATTTTTTTCATATCCCTTTCTTTATCCACTGTCCATATCGACACCAGCAGTCTATTATTATGAAATGCATCAACAAGCTCAGCAGATGCGTTATCTTTATTAAAGTTAATTCCGATTGCACCGCTGTTCTTAACCTTTTGCACAAGTGAATTAATATATTCAGCGTCATGATTCTTTTTAGATTCTACATTGACATTAAGATAATATGGTATTCCCAGATCAGCATTTTTTACATATTCCAAAAATTCATCGTTAACACCTGTAAAGAAAATTCGCTCAAGCACTCCATACTGTTCTGCAGTAATCTTGATTTTATCAAGAGCAGCACAGCTTTTTAAATCAACATTTACTTTCAGATTATCGTATTCACTTACCTTTTTGAAGGCTTCATCAAGAGTTACTTCTTCACCAGTAGGAGCATCGTGTGATAATATAGGCTCATTATTTTCATTAAAATTCAAATCAAATTCAACAATCTGTGCACCGTTTTTTACACCTGCATCAATAGCCTCAAGTGAGTTTTCCTCTGTTTCCATACACCCTGTATGCGCAGTACAGGTAAACTCTGCAGAAAGAATTGACAAGCCGTTTTCAAACTCCTGATTTAACAAATGATTCTGACGTACCATTAAAAATATTGCAGTTATAACGATTAATGATGCTGCACAGATAATACAAATTATTTTTACCTTTGCCATTGTACTAACTCCTTATAATCAAATAATCTACGCCGATTAATTTACCACATTAGAAATTCATAATCAATATAAGTAAAATAAAAAGCGTATTTTACTAACAATATAAGTTATTTTACCAACAAAATAAGACCATCTTAACTAATGAAAAGACAAAAAACACACAGTAAAAAAATCCACAGAAAAATAAATTCCTGTGGATTTGAAGATAAATTATCCGTTATTGGTTTTACTGTCCCTGATTAACAAAACGCCCTGCAGAATAACGAGCACAAATGCAAATACTTTTATAGCTATAGACACTATTTCAAGCACATTTGAAATTTCACGAAAGGACGACAATAATTTAATACTGTTAAAATTTTTCATATCACACCTCCAGCAAAACAGCATGAGCAATGCCGGGGATTGTGTTCCCCTGCTTGCTGGATGTGGGCGACATCAAAGCACCTGTTGCCACAAACAAAACCTTTTTCAGTCTTCCCTTTTTCATATTTTTAATAATATGAGAACACAAAACTGATGCACCACAGCCGCAACCCGAGCCACCGGAGTTGACATCCTGCTCTTTAAGATTAAAAATCATTTTGCCGCAATCATTGTGATAGCCACGAATATCAATATTCTTCTCCTTCTCCAATATCTCATAAAGAAGCTCACTGCCCGTATATCCCAAATCACCTGTTAAAATCAAATCATAATCCGACGGCACACTCCCACTATCCTGTAAAAAATCTGATATAGTCCGTGCTGCCGCCGGTGCCATTGCGGCACCCATATTGTTGGCATCGGTTATAGCATAATCCGTGATTGTTCCGATTTGCACAGCCTTAATTTTTATTCCGTTGCCCTTTGCTTCAACAACAGCACTACCGGCACCTGTGACAGTCCACTGGGATGTGGGAGGGCGTTGTCCGCCATATTCCAGCGGAAAACGAAACTGACGTTCACTTGAGCAAAAGTGGCTGGAGGTTGCTGCGACAACACAGCCTGCTCCTGCACTGATTAACATTGAGCCTATTGACAATGACAATGCCATGGTTGAGCAAGCGCCGAACAAGCCTATACTCGGAATTTCCAAATCCTTTAAAGCGAAAGCCGATCCCATACACTGGTCGAGCAAATCACCACTAAGGACAAAATCCACCTTATCTGCACTTCTTCCGGCAGAATTTAAAGACCTGATTATAGCATCGTGCAACATTGCAGATTCGGCAAGTTCAAAGGACTGCTGACCCATTGTAGTATCCTCAAAAATAACATCAAAGTCCTCTGCCAGAGGTCCTTCACCCTCTTTTTTTCCTGCAACTCCGGCATTGCCGATTATTACAGGAGGTTTATCAAAAAACACTGTTTTTCCTTTTTTGTGCATACTAATTCACATAGCCTTTCCGGCTACAAACAGTAATTAAAAATCACAATTATTCCTTGCTGTAGCCGGACAAGGCGTGATGTGAATTCAGCCATATCAAAATTAGCTATAGGCAAATTTTGATGGCAATATAATCTGTTTTAGTGTGATTTTCACGCTAAAACACCTCGGTTATATTTTAACCAAGGTGTTTTAATTTAATATAAAAGAGTTTCTCCATAATTTGGAAGATTTGAATTTCGCTTTACTCCTAACTGAATATGATTTGAATTTGCTGTTCATATGTATTTAGTCCCTTTACCTCGCTGTCAAAGGAATAGATAAAAAACTTTACTGTCGCATCATATGTACCTGACGTCATTATTTTATTAAGTTCAATTTTTTGCAAAGCACTTCCGGGTGGAATATAGTCAGACTCAAAAATAATATCATCATGAATAATAATTTGAATTACAACATAATAAGGATTAATTTTTTGATTTGAAAAAGCATAGCTTTGCAGCCTTTGGTTCGCTTTAAAACTAATCAACTGCTGTTCAGGAATTTCAAAAACAGCATTTTTGGTATTAATGCTTTGCTGTGTTGTAACCTTATATGGTAACACAATTTCTTCACTAACAGGCTTGACATGATCAGCTAAAGCACCTGAATAATCTGTCAGGCAAAAAGCCATAAGCACCGCCATTGATATAACTGCAGAAAAATACAATAACAAAAATAGTGCATTGCTTTTTTTGATAACAGCAAACTCATTATCACCGATTTGAATATAACCTGCTGTGCGATTTAAAATAGAATAATCCAAAAAATATGCAGGCAATCTGCAGCCGTTACATTTTATGTCACCAAGCAATTTTTTTCCTTTACCTATCTGACAAGTAACCTTGTATCCATTTGGAAACAGTTCCTTCATATGTGCACGATTATAGTAGCCGAGGGATACGGAATTTATACCTGTAACGATAAATTCACTATCATAATCAACATTATCTGCATATTGAAATTCCTTCACTTAAATCACCAAGTAATTATATGCAGATTAACAATAAAAAATGGCAAAAAACACAAGAAAAATAATATGCACCTCCTAAAGTATCTAACTTTAGAAGGTGCATATCAAAATGAATGTTCAAATTATCTATGATTATTTTTATTTAACTCCATGGTACTTTAATATCAGTATCCGGTTCACCACTTGTCGTGATTACATCAACAGTCTTAAATTCTTCAATATCAACTTGTGGTTTTGTATACAACTCTTTCATTCATCACACCTCCATTTTAAATAAAGTTATACTTCATTTTTAATATTTAGAGCAGCATCAAGGTATATTATTTTCATTTTTCTTAAACACTTCTCTACATATTAGTCCCTGAGGCAATGAAAAAGTTGACATATTTTTTGAAAATTTTTACTGTTTTAATTACATAAAAAATCAGTCGAGTCTTTTACTGAGCATAGTATATCTTTTTGGCGGGAGAGTTATAATTCCATTTCTGCAGTCAAAATCAAAATGGCAATAAGAACTGTTCCATTTGCTGTCAACAACAATATGCATCTCATAATCACTATTATTAACAGCAACAAGCACTGCGTCACTATCTGTACATCTTTCATAGGCAATAGCAGCACCGTCGCAGAAAACGCAGTTTAACGCACCCTCTGCCAGTGCCTTTGAACCACGCCTGATTTGACCCAAACGCTTATACCATAGCAAAAGCTCATCATTCTTATTATCCCAAGTCATACAAGCTCTGTTAAATGGGTCTTTCATACCCTGCATACCGATTTCATCACCATAATAAATCGACGGAACACCGGGTAAAGTAAACTGAATAAGGCTTGCCATTTTCATCATAGAAATACCTTTAAGATAGTCATAATCAGACAAGGTGTTATGTGCCTGCTGCCATTGTCTGTCTCTGCCATTATTTTCAGGTCCTGCCAATCGGGTTATTGCTCTTTCAGTATCGTGAGTACCGATATGATTCATAAGCACATTTAAAACCTGAGGCGGATAGCTTTCAACAATATCCATAATCCGGTCAAAGAAATATTCACCATGACCGAAACGGACAAAATTAAGTACTGCATCGGCAAAGGGATAATTCATTACAGAATCAAGCTGTTCACCAAGAAGATACCTGCGTCTTTCACCATAGGCAAATTTGCTTGTGGCATTTTCCCAAACCTCGCCGATTATAATAGCATCTTTGTTTTCAGCTTTAACGGCTTTTCTTAAATCATCAAGAAAAATATCCGGCAGCTCATCTGCTACATCAAGCCTCCAGCCATCAATACCGCACCTGAGCCATTTTCGCAAAATACCATCCTTACCGCAGATATATTCACGATAGCTTTCATCCTCCTCGATAACCTCAGGCAAAAGCTTAATGCCCCACCAAGCGTGGTAATCGTTAGGATAATCAATAAACTTATACCAGCTGAAATAAGGACTTTCCTTACTGTTATAAGCACCCAACGTTTTATAATGACTGTACATATTAAAATATTTACTGTCACAGCCTGTATGACTAAACACACCGTCAAGAATAATTGAAATACCGTACTTTTCCTTAGCTGTTTTGCAAAGGGATTTAAGGTCGTCCTCATTACCCAAAAGGCTGTCAATTTTTTCATAATCAGCAGTATCGTATCTATGGTTTGAATGGGATTCAAACACAGGATTTAAATAGATACAGCTAACACCTAAATCTGCAATATATTCAAGTTTCTCTTCAATACCCTTTAAATCGCCGCCGAAAAAGTCATTGTTCCATATGCCGTTCATCTGCTCCTCTTTCCAGAAGGGCTCTGCACCCCATTCGCGCATTACACGAACGGACGGAACATCAGCCTTTTCACAGCCTGAATTATAAAATCTGTCAGGAAAAATCTGATATATAATACCACCCTTTAAAAAATCGGGAGTTTTAAAATTCTTGTCATAAACTGTCTGCTGAAACTCGCTGCCCTCGGCAGTAAATTCTCCCTTGCCGAAGCCTGCGTTTTTAATAAACGTTTTTCCCCAAGGGGTATCAAGCTCAAAGTGATAAAAATAAAGTCCTGTGGTTGTAGCACTGAAATGCAGCTCCCAGTACTCATAATCATCACCGCACATGCCTGCCCAGAACATACCGTAGTAAGCCGTGCATTCTCCCTCACTCTCCTTGGTGATGGCAAGAGTTGCACAGCTGCATTTTAAATCTCTTGGAACTGTTATACGGAATTTACACTCCTCGTCAGTTGCAAGAGCAGATACTATTGATTTATATTCCTTATTTCTTGAATCAAATAATACCATAATTCCTCATATACAACTTGCCAAAAGGGAACAATCCCTTTTGGCAAGAATGAATTACTTAGATTTTTTTGTTGTCTTTTTAGCTGCTGTTTTTTTAGGAGCAGCTTTTTTCTCTGCCTTAGGAGCCATTGGCGCTGACTTCTTTGCAGTCTTTGGTTTATCTGCAGCAAAAGTAACAGGCTTTGTATGCCAAATGTCATTCGCATAATCCATAATTGAACGGTCAGCACTGAACACACCTGCACCGCTGATATTCATAAGTGACATTTTAGCAAAACGCTCTTTATCTTTATAAACCTCAGCTGAGAACTGCTGTGCCTTCTGATAATCAGCAAAATCAGCAAGAGCCATATACTGGTCAACATTCATAAGTGCTGATGAAACCTCACCAAAGCTCTTACCGTTCACACCACGATTGATAAAATCAACTGCGTTTTTGAGTATCTCGTTATTTTCAAGATACTGCATTGGATG
>CAYNGP010000074.1:0-2248 GCA_964396885.1 uncultured Bacteroides sp.
TTTATCTCAGACCTGAAACTGCACAGTGTATTTTTGTTAACTTCCAGAATGTTCAGAGAACTACAAGAAAGAAAATTCCTTTCGGTGTAGCACAGATTGGTAAGTCATTCAGAAATGAAATCACACCTGGTAAATTCATTTTCCGTGTTCGTGAGTTTGAGCAGATGGAGCTTGAGTTCTTCTGTAAGCCGGGTACTGACTTAGAGTGGTTTGACTACTGGAGAGGCTTCTGCCGTGATTGGCTCTATTCTCTTGGTATTAAGGAAGAAAATCTCAGACTCCGTGACCACGATCCGGATGAGCTTTGCTTCTATTCAAAGGCTACAACAGACTTTGAATACAATTTCCCATTTGGCTGGGGTGAGCTTTGGGGCGTAGCTGACAGAACAGACTATGACCTCACGCAGCACATCAATACCAGTGGTAAAAACCTTGAATATGTTGATCAGGTTAATAATGAAAGATATGTTCCTTATGTTATTGAGCCGTCACTTGGTGTTGAGCGTTTGTTCCTTGCACTTTTGACTGAGGCTTATGATGAGGAAGTTATTGACGCAGAGAAGAATGACACAAGAGTTGTAATGCATTTCCACCCAGTATTAGCACCATTCAAGGCTGCAGTGCTTCCGCTTTCAAAGAAGCTCAGCGAGCAGGCTGCAGAGGTGTTCAGTACTCTTGCTAAAAAGTTCAATGTTGATTTTGACGATGCAGGCTCAATCGGTAAAAGATATCGTCGTCAGGATGAAATCGGTACACCATACTGCATTACCTATGACTTTGACAGTGCAGAGGATGGCTGTGTAACCGTTCGTGACCGTGACACTATGGAGCAGGTCAGAATCCCTATCAGCGAGTTAGTTGCCTTTATTGAGTCAAAGCTCGAGTTTTAATGAAAAGAGGACAATATGAATTATATTAACAGAGCCCTTGTTAAGCAGCAGGCAAAGGATATTATAAGGGGTAAGGTGTTTTATATATTCCTTGTGAGTATGATAGTATCTCTGCTTGCAGGTATAAGCACAGGATTTAATGTTGCAAATAATTATGACTTTAATTTAAACAACAATGATTTTGAGCTCTTTAAGGATAACAAAGGCGGATATCAGGATTTTTATGATTATTACAGTGATTTCGGTAATGATTATGGGAATGACTACGACTTTGATTATGATAATCCTATAGAGGATTTTGAATTTGACGGTGCATCTTCAAATCCTGAAATCACACAGCTTTCCGTAGCGAAAGCAGGTGGTATTAATGCTGTGCTGGGTGGCTTGCTAACCAGAGGACTCAGCGGTATATCCTTTTTTGTGGGCCTTATATTTGCACCACTTACTGTTACGCTTGCAGGAATGTATCTGTCACTTGTAAGAAGAAAGCCTGAAGAACCATTTGACCTTGGCAAAGAGCTTGGCGGTATTTTTAAAAATTCATTTAATGATACTTATCTTAAAAAGCTGCTTGTGGTTATTTTAAGAGAGATTATTATGGTACTATTGATGCTCCTGTTTATTGTACCGGGCGTTATATTCTGTTATAGCTCATACTTCACAAATGAAATTATGAGTGATAATCCGAATCTTAAGCCAACTGAGGCAATCAGACTTTCAAAGAAAATGGTGCAGGGCAACAGAACAGAGCTGTTTGTACTTG
Source organism: uncultured Bacteroides sp. (assembly GCA_964396885.1). Taxonomy (GTDB): domain Bacteria; phylum Bacillota; class Clostridia; order Oscillospirales; family Acutalibacteraceae; genus Eubacterium_R. Next base: position 1,654 of record CAYNGP010000074.1, read on the forward strand.
ATTTAAGCTTTATTCCTTGGATTTTGTTGACAATTGTTACTTTTGGTATTGCATCCATTTATGTTCTTCCGTATATTAATACAACAAGGGCATTGTATTATGAGAATTTCCGTATGAGAGCTCTGCAGTCAGGCAAAATCACAATTGATGATTTTAAATCATTTGATGAAAAGGTTGCAGGTTTTACAGGTGCAAATGGCAGCAATGCTTATGGTTATGCTGCACCCGGGGCAGGTTCAAGTGCTTACTATTATGCACCGCCTCAGAGCAATAACAATCAATCTACAGGTAACTATTATTATAGTCAGCCAAATGAAAATGTTTCAAATCAGCCTCCACAGGATACGGCAGTTACACCAAACAGCGATACAGCTGTAACTGAACAGGAAGAGAATAACACAGAACCTACTGTTGTTGAAGAGGCACCTGCAGAAAATATTTCAGTTGAATCTCCGGAATCGGATTCGATTGATGAATAATTCACCATAACAAAAAACCACGAACAATATGTTCGTGGTTTTTATCATAATTTGATACGCCGGAAGGTCCCGTCACTTGCTAACGAAAGGTCCACCGGACCTTTCTCCCAAATCAA
>CAYNGP010000074.1:2348-9512 GCA_964396885.1 uncultured Bacteroides sp.
TTTTAGATATTGTAAAAAAATAAAAAAAGCAAGCATCTGATGATACTTGCTTTTTGGTACGCTGGAAGGTCCCGTCACTTGCTAACGAAAGGTCCACCGGACCTTTCTCCCAAATCAAAGATTTGGAGCCGCGTGGTTCGAGTCCCTTTTTTAGATATTGTAAAAAAATAAAAAAAGCAAGCATCTGATGATACTTGCTTTTTTGGTACGCTGGAAGGGACTCGAACCCCCGACCTACTGGTTCGTAGCCAGTCACTCTATCCAGCTGAGCTACCAGCGCACATATGCACAACTTTTGTGCTTAGATAATATAACACAAAAGTTTCAAAAATGCAACACTTTTTTTAAAATTATACCGGGTTTAATTTTAAATATTCTTCGAGGATGTCGGCACAGAGAAAAACAATCTTAGAACACGGCCTTTTTTTGTAGTATTCTTTCGTGCGTTTTTCAGGAGTAGGAGCATCCGCACCTTCGGTATTCAGACCGAGAAGCTCACGGCATACGATTGAACCTGTTTCTTCTTTGAATTTGTTTGCAACAGACTGCACACGCTCATACATTTTGGCTTTATCATCATGAACATAGATTGCGGACAGCACAAATGTCATGCCTGAAACAGCCCCGCAAACCTCTCTCATTCGTCCCATACCACCGCCGAACCCAAGTGTCAGCTGAGCAACGAAATCCTGCTCAAGCTTCATTTCATCAGCAAAGGCAGCTGCCACGGACTGTGAGCAGTTCATACCGCTTTTAAAAAGGCTTTCTGCAAGCTCGCCCTTTGTCATATCAGTCCATACCTCCGTCCATTTCTTCAATGGGAGGAGCTTCGGTAGTGCTTACTGCAACAAATACTGCAGAAATGCTTGAATCCTCTGTTGCGGTGAATGAATATCTCATAGTACTGCTTATTTTTGAGCCGTTTGAGTACCAGCCGTCAAATTCGTAACCGTCATCAGGTGTAGCTGTAATTGTAACGTTATCCCCATCTTTGTATGAGCCGCTGCCGTCAACCGTTCCGCCGCCATGGCTCACAAGCTTGACAGACCAGTTTTGTAGCTTTGTTGTGGTCGTGGTTGTTGTGGTTGTAGTAGTGGTTGTTGGCTCTGTAGTGGTTTCTTTTTCTGTGGTGTTTTCTGTAGTCCGTTTTTTAGAGGTGTTTTTTTCGGTTGACAAGGTTTGTGAAGCACTTACAGATGATGAAGTCGTGTTCTCATTTTTATGTTTTGTGCTTGCGACAACTGCTACAGATGCAATGATTGCAACAAGCACAACGACTAAGATTGCTATAACAATTACACTCTTTTTTTCATCAGCCTTGTTTTCGTTATTGTTTCTGCTGCCATTGTCATTATTATATTGTTCAGGAGGAGTCAGAGGATGAATCGGCTCGTTTGTGTCAGCAGGCTGAAACGATTGTGCCGGCTGAATCGGAGCAGGGGTGTTAAAATCCTCTTCATCATAAAGCGGTGAACCGCAGTTTTCACAAATATATCTTTTATCGTCATTTTCTGTTCCGCAATTTTTACATCTCATTTTTTTGCCTCCGTTAAAAAATTAAGGAATTTTTCCATATTATAGCATAACAGACTGCAAATCTCAATGAAAATTGGCGTATATTAAAAAAATAGTCATTGAATTTTAAAAATACTATTGACTTTTTTGTGATTTTACGATAAATTTTATATGTAGCGTTTTATACAAAACAGATTCGTACATTGTACAAATATGAAAGGGGAACCCTAAATGAACAAATATGTTAAAAAGGGCTTATGTCTTGCTCTTGCTGTGGGTATGATTGCCACCAGCTTTGCAGGTTGTAAAAAAATCGAATACGTAACAAACGGTGCTATTGGTGCTATTCAGGAGATTAAAACCGGTGATTGGCAGAAGACAGATGATTCTGCTGCAAACAGCACAGAGGATGCTCCTGTTATTGATGCATTAACACCTGGTACATACGGCGGTGTTGAGTTCAATACTCTTGAGGATGTTGCTGCATTCTATAAGGAAGCTTATGATTATACTAAGACTTTAACTGCTGAATATCTTGATGGTGACGGCAATACACAGACATGGTATAAGCTCCTCGGTGATGAGGATATGGTAATCGGCGATATTATGATTGACGGTTCAGCTAATGCACTTATCAATAACCTTGTTCCAAGTATCGCAGGCAGCCTGTTCTCTAAGAATACTTATGGTCTTGTTCCTTGCTATAACAGAAATCCTGAAATGGATAACAACCTTGAGGATGATACACGTAAGGCTGATCACGATTTCAGAACATCAGGCGTAACAGCTGATGATATTCTTGCAGCTAATGTAACTGATAACGGTGACGGAACAATCACACTTGTTATTCAGCCTAAGGCTGGTTCAATGAGTACTCGTGGTGATGACTCTGCAGGTCGTTTCTTTGAGGTTCTTGGTGACATCGGCGGTGTTATGGGCAGCATTGATGTACTTACATTCGCATCAGGTACTGTTGAAGAGAACGTTAATGTTGACTATAAGGGCGGTACAGTAACAGTTAAGGTTGACACTGCTACTAAGGAAGTTCTTGAAGCTGACTATAACATGGTTTGTAACATTGCTGTTAACCACGCTAACGTAGCTGTTATTAAGGATAAGAGTGCTACTCTTACAATCACTTACACAAACCACTATCCTGCATCAGACGAGTATTTAAAGACTGAAAAGCAGATTACAAGAAAATAATGAAATAATTAAAAGCTTGGTACATTTGTACGTACCAAGCTTTTTTTGTTTACAAAAAATATATTGATAATAATATTTATATGTAGTATAATTGAAATACTATTTTAAAGGAGAATTGATTATGGATAATAACCAAATTCCTAAGATGGATTATGATGCCGATGAGGTTATCAATGAATTCAAGGAAAAAATTAAATGGCCTAAGAGCGAAGAGGTTGAGGCTATTGTTAAGCCTGACAAATTGCCGCTGCGTATATTAATTTCATTATTAATAACGATTGTGGGTGGTGGCATTGCATATTATATGCTGCTTCCTGCTCTTAATATTCACGATTCACAGCTTTATATGTTCGTTATTTTGCTTGTGGCAATTTTTGTTGCTGTCTTTGCTTTGGTGTGCAAGGCGAACAAAAAAATCGAGCGTAAGGAATATGTTAAGAAAAAATCACTCGTTCCGATGATTATTGTTGGTGTTGTGCTTGTAGTTATGGCTATTGGTTGGGTAACCGGTATCACCCTGTTCAGAGCGAACAGCTATAGTCAGCTTATGACTATACAGGATGGTGATTTTGAAACTGATTTTGAAAGTATCAGTTATGATAAAGTACCGAGAGTGGATGCAGACAGAGCATATACGCTCGCTGACCAGCAGCTTGGTTCACTTAGTGAATACAAGAGCCAGTATGTGGTTTCTGCTAATTCAACACAGATTAACTATAAGAATACACCTGTAAGAGTTTCTTATCTTGAATATGCTGATTTCTTTAAGTGGATTAATAATACCAAGAATGGTCTGCCTGCATATATGATTACAGACCTGGTTACACAAAAGGTTACTGCTATCAACTGTGTTGAGCAGTTCGGCGAGGGTATTAAATATTCACCTACTGAATTATTTAATGAAAAGTTAATTCGTCACCTCCGTTTCCAGTATCCTACAGTATTGCTTGATACCCCTAATTTCGAGATTGACGACAATCAGCATCCATATTGGATTACTGCTGCACTTGATAAAACAATCGGACTTTTCGGCGGTACTGATGTTAAGGGCGTAATTATTACAGATGCACTTAACGGTGAAAGTCAGTATTATGATATTGAGCAGGTTAAGACAGATTCTTCACTGAACTGGATTGACGTTGTTTACAGCGAGTCACTGCTTATTGAGCAGTATAACTACTACGGTAAGCTGCAGAACGGCTTCTGGAACTCCATTATCTTCCAGAACGATGTTAACATTGCTTCTGACGGCAGCGGCAACATTGCGATGAATGATGACGTTTGGGTATACACAGGTGTAACATCATCTGAGTCTGACGCATCAAACTTCGGTTTCATTCTTTGTAACCAGAGAACAAAGGAAACTAAGTATTATCCAAATGCAGGTGCTATGGAAAGCGCTGCACAGAAATCTGCTGCAGATGCTGTACAGAACTATGGCTATTATGCAACCTTCCCGATTTTGCTTGGTATTGATGATAACCCGACATACTTTATGTCACTTTATGGTGCAAGTAACACCGTAAAGGGCTATGCGTTTGTAAGTCTTGAGGATAAGACTGTTGTTGGTACAGGTCTTCTTGATGTGGCAAAGAGTGACGCAAAAGCACTGAACAGTGCCCTTGAAAGCTATATTGATGCACTGAAGGAAAAAGGTGTCGCTTCTGATGTTGATAAAAATAATGTTATTGTTGACGCTGATAAAATAGACAGCGCTGATAATAATACCAATACGGATAATCCTGCACCTGCTCCGTCCACAGACGGCAACAAGATTACAGGCGAAGTAACAGATATTAAGTCATCTGTTAATGACGGCAATACGGTTTACTATCTGCAGATTGACGGCAAGTATTACTATATTAAGGTAACAGATGCTATGGAGGTTCTGCTGATTAATAAGGGTGATACTGTAACCGTTGAGTTTGAGAAATCAAACGATACCTTTATCCCTGCAACATCCGTTACAAGATAAAATTATATTTAAAAGGCGAGTGTTTTCTGACACTCGTCTTTTTTGTTTAGTTTAATAATTCTTAATATATTTATTGTTGCAATTTGATTATTTTGTGGTATCATAACAATGGGTAAATTTGATTGTGTTTTCATATCATATTTACTCAATAAACTATGGAGCAATTTTATGAAAGCAAAAAAGACTAAGATTATCTGCACAGTGGGTCCGGCAACGGATGACCCGAATGTGCTTGAAAAAATGATTAAAGCCGGTATGAATGTGGCACGTTTTAATTTCAGCCATGGTTCATATGAGGATCACGAAAAAAGACTGAATGAGGTAATAGCTGTAAGGGAAAAGCTTGATTTGCCTATTGCTACATTGCTTGATACGAAAGGACCTGAGGTAAGACTTGGTGATTTTGAAAATCCTGAGGGTGCGGTTATTCATTCAGGTGACAAATATACGCTGACAACGACCCCGTGTCTTGGTGACGATAAAAAGTGTTATATCAATTATGAGGGTCTGCCTGCTGATGTCAGCGTTGGAACAACCATTCTGATTAATGACGGACTTATTTCAATGAAGGTGGAGAAGGTCAGCGGTACCGATATTCACTGTGTTGTTGTTGACGGCGGTTTGCTCACCAACCACAAGGGTGTTAATGTGCCTAATGTTGATTTGAAGATGCCTTATCTTTCTGCAAGAGATATGGCGGATTTACAGTTCGGTGCAAATCACGATTTTGATTTTATTGCCGCTTCTTTTGTAAGAAGTGCAACAGATGTAACCATCCTTCGTAACTATGTTGAGGCAATCGGCTGGAAGGATGTTAAAATTATCTCTAAAATCGAGAACGAGCAGGGTGTACGAAATATTGATGAAATCATCAAGGTGTCTGACGGCATCATGGTAGCCCGTGGTGATATGGGTGTTGAAATTGATTTTCAGCGCATTCCTGCTATTCAGAAAATGATTATTCATAAGGTGTATGATGCAGGCAAAATTGTTGTTACTGCAACACAAATGCTTGAGTCAATGATTAATAATCCAAGACCTACAAGAGCAGAAATTACCGACGTTGCCAATGCGATTTATGACGGTACAAGTGCGATTATGCTCTCAGGTGAAAGTGCTGTGGGCAAGCATCCTGTTGAGGCAGTTGAAACGATGACTTCCATTGCGAAGAATACTGAGGACGATATTGATTATATTAAGCGTTTTAATAATTTTTATCCTCAAAGTATTGCAAAGGATACAACATCGGCAATCAGCCATGCAACTGTTACTACCTCACACGATTTAAATGCATCTGCAATTATCACAGTAACCAAGAGCGGTACGACTGCAAGATTGATTTCAAAATTCAGACCTGCAACAGATATTATAGGTGCAACAATTGATGAAAAGGTTTGGCGACAGCTTAATCTCAGCTGGGGTGTTACGCCGCTTAAATGTAAGCTGAAGGATAATACTGACGAGTTATTTGACCATGCAGTTGAGGTATCACTGGCAGCGAATGCGGTTGAAAAGGGTGATATTGTTGTTATTACTGCAGGCATACCGCTTGGTATATCCGGCACAACCAATATGTTGAAGGTGCACCAAATTGAGGATTGAATTTTTTGACAGCCATGCTGCCGAGTTTGAAATCGTTAAGACGATACGCACCTGCGTTTTCACAAATGAGCAGGGTGCTGATGCGAATGGCGAGTTTGATGCATATGATAAAACAAGCCTTTTTGCATTGCTTTATGCGGATGATGCGCCTGTGGGTACAGCGAGAATTGCCAAAACAGCAGCAGGTATTAAAATCGGCAGAATTGCAATTCTGAAAAAGTGCCGAGGTAAAGGCTATGGTGCAGATATAGTGAAGGCTGTCACCCAAAGGGCTTTTGATATGGGCGCTGATAAGGTGCTTGTTGATGCACAGAATTATGCTGTGCCTTTTTACGAAAAGCTTGGCTTTAAAGCAATCGGTGAGGAAATTTTGGACAGGGGACTTCCGCATATACCTATGTGTATTTATAAAGGAGAATCGTATGGCGAAGAAGAAAAATAAGCTTTCATCATTCATTATAGCTGTTCTTGCTGTTATATTGGTTGCTGTTGTTGCTTTTGTTGGTTATAAATATGTAACCGATGAGATTGATGGTAACAGAAAGCAGAAGTCCGGCGGAACGGTTTCCATAACAAGCTCGTCACAATATGGTGTTGGACAAGCCTTGTATACAAATGAAATTATTAACAGCGATACAATCTGGGATATCTGGATGAATAAGAACTATCCTGATTTTGAATATATCCCGGGTGAATTTGAACTGAATGCACAAATGAGCTATGAGGAGATTGCGCAGAAGCTGAAAGCTCCTGATATTACACATCAGTCTGTGTCTGTTTGTATTCCTGAGGGTTATGATATTTTTAAAATTTCAACCACTCTTGAGGCAAACGGTGTCTGCAGTGCAGAGGATTTTCTTACTGCC
>CAYNGP010000075.1:0-9410 GCA_964396885.1 uncultured Bacteroides sp.
ATATAAAAATAGTATCACAACTGACAGACTTAGACAATAAAAGTTACATCATTGTAATAAAGATTTTTGTAATACAAACCCTGCTGCCCACTACAAAGTATTTGATAAATCTACGCAAAATATAAGAGCACCTAACGGTGCTCTTGTTTAATCAAAAAGTGAATTCAGCTCAGCTTTTGCATCTGCATTAAATTCGTCAATATCAAATTTTCTGACAGCCTTAAGCTTACCCTGATTAAAGGCAACAAGACCATCATAAATACCCTGCTGAGAATCATCAACAACATTGCCATATCCCTGATTAAGGAATTCTGACGGACCGGGTATATTGGTACTGATAACAGGAACATCAAGTGCCAATGACTCCATAACAGTCATAGGCAGACCCTCGTACCTGGATGACAGCATAAACAAATCACATTTTCTTAAAATCGGGAACGGATTACGGATTGACTTGATTACAACAATATTTTCAAGCTCATCTTCCTCAATCATACTGAGTATATTTTTGTACTCAACACCGTAGCCGCCGATTAAAATCAAATGAGAATTTTTATTGTAATTCTTACGATAATCATTGAATGCAAGAATAAGTCTGTCAAGACCCTTTTCGTAAGAAAATCTTCCTATATTGATAATCTTTTCACTGTCACTGTCAAGAATTTCATTAAGCTTATCAAGTTCAACGTTTGAAACAGTTTCATCATTAAATTCAATCGCTTTTCTTGACAATCTGTTAATCTTTTTATCATCAATAAAGTTATGAACAATAACAACCTTATCTTTGTTAATACCCTTAACAAAGCTGAGAATTTCATCCCTTGAGCTTTTTCTTACACAAGCAACCTTATCGAATTTTTTGACAGCAATACCATAGGATTTTACATTTACATTACCCTTGGTTTCAGCTTCCTTCTTCATATCATTATGAACGAAAATTGTTTTTTTCGCATCCATATGACCCATCAGATTGATTATTGCTCTTTCATAGCCTGAGAAATGAATTGCATAATCAAAGTTAATATAAGGGAAAATTCTTTCCTTTTCTCTTTTGTAAATAGCATCAACAGAATTTCTTACAAAGCGTGTATTTACACCATTTTCATTGAAAAGGAAATTCATATTAGCTTCTTTAAAGGTATAATTTATTTCACCCTGAATAGGAATATAATCAATATCAGAGAAATCATGGATTACATTCTTATTAGATTCAACCTTACCTTTATAGAAGGTTAAAATTACATTATACTTTTCTTTATCAATATTTTTAATAAAGCCTTTTAATGCAGTTGTGATACCGTTTTTAGCGAGAGTTCCGCCAAAAACAAGAACATTAGGCTTGTTGTTATGATAGTTTTTACCATCAATAACTTTGATATTATCTGCCTTTTCGCCCTTGAAAAACAAATCACAGAGCTCTTTTGAAGAAGCAGAGGTATCATACTTAGTAAACTGCTCATTAAATGAACTGTAGTCAGGATAGGTGTCAATTCTGCTGATTTCCTTGAACAGCTCATCCACATTCTGAACAAATACAAACGGCAGACTATCATAGTCCATATACATACCTTTATCGCTAAGGTATCTTTCCTTATCATAGCCGTAAAGAATTATCTTTCTGCCGGTATTGGCATAATCAAAGAAAACGCTTGAGTAGTCTGTAATCAAACAGTCTGCAGTATTAAGGAACTCATAAGTTTCATAGCCTGATGGAAATTCCTCAATATGCTTAAATTCGTTATAATTAATTCGTTTATTATTAAGTGAATGAAGCTTAACAAACAAAATTGTATTATCATCAAGAAGCTTGTCTAATTCATAAAGTGTGTAAAGCGTATATGCTGACTGGTAATCAGAGTTTTTATTGTTAAGGTTACCACGCCATGTCGGCATATAAACAACAATCTTTTTATCGGTAAGCTTTAATTCTTCTTTAATCTGCGCAGCAAGAGCGTTATCAAAAAATGCTGTATTCCTTGGATAACCGCCGATAACATACTTACCTGTATAATACTTTTCGAGCATATAGTCAACACGCATACGCTCAAAGGTAAATTCATTAGGATAAAGCAGATAATCAGCCATTAAAAAATTACGCTGGGTGTTGCCGATTTCATTAGGCGAATCCTTAATTTGTCTGCCAAGGCATTTGAGGGGTGTGCCGTGCCAGGTATTCAGGTAACATTGACCTTCTCGCTTAATAATATAAGGAGCAAAAGTTGAGTTTGTAACAAGATACTTGGCTCTTGCAACAACCTGACAATATTCATCTGAATGTATTTTGAGAACTACAATACTCTCGTCATTAAAACTCTCAATATATTCAACGGTTTTGTCGTAATTACGCCAGGTAGAAACAACATACTTTTTGAAATTATTATAATAGGGGTCATTACAGACCTCCCTTAAAAGATAATAGGGATTGCCTGAAATGCTTGTGCCATCATATGACTGAAAAACTATTTCATTATCAACTATATCTAAAGAATCTCTGTACTGCGTATACAAAAACTTTGCTTTGTAATATACAGATTTTTCTAATCTTTTTTTATGCTTCTTATACGCTTTAATAGCTTTACTCATATGTTCCCCTCAAGCTTTTGTTGGTAAAAAAAACCTTTAAGTTATTAAAAGTATTTTATATTACTTTTATACAATTGTCAATAGTTGTCGCTTTTTAGAAAGCAATTTATTATATTATTTTAAATACTTTTTAAGATATTGACCGGTATAGGACCTCTTGCATTTAGCCACCTGCTCGGGTGTACCGACAGTAACAATTTTGCCGCCGTTTTTTCCGCCCTCAGGACCAAGATCAATAATATAATCGGCTGATTTTATAATATCCAGATTATGTTCAATCACAACCACAGTATTTCCTGTATCCACAAGCATATTCAAAACATGAACGAGTCTGTGAACATCTGCTGTGTGCAGACCGGTTGTAGGCTCATCCAAGATATATATAGTTTTACCTGTGCTGCGTTTTGAAAGCTCTGTTGCAAGCTTAACACGCTGTGCCTCACCGCCAGAAAGTGTTGTTGCACTCTGACCGATTTTTATATAGCCCAAACCAACGTCAGAGAGTGTTTTCAGCTTATTATATATTTTAGGCTGTTGGGAAAAGAACTCACATCCTTCGTCAACAGTCATTTCAAGAATGTCATAAATGGATTTGCCTTTAAACTTAACCTCAAGCGTTTCACGATTATAACGCTTACCACCGCATACATCACAGGCAACATAAACATCTGCAAGAAAATGCATTTCAATCTTAACGATACCATCACCCTGACAAGCCTCACAGCGTCCGCCCTTAACATTAAAAGAGAATCGGTTTGCCTTATAGCCACGCTGTTTAGCATCGGATGTCTGCGCAAAAAGCTCACGTATATCATTAAACACACCTGTATAGGTAGCAGGGTTTGAACGAGGTGTTCTTCCGATTGGTGATTGGTCAATATTGATTACTTTATCAAGATTATCAACACCTGTTATTTTTTCAAAATACCTTGCCTTACGCTTTGCACCATTTAATACGTTTGACAAATGGGTATTCAGTATTTCATTAACAAGGCTTGATTTACCTGAGCCTGAAACACCTGTTACTGCGACAAATTTGCCAAGTGGTATCTCCACATCAATCTTTTTAAGGTTATTTGCACACGCGCCATATACAGTTAACTTTTTACCGCTGCCCTCTCGTCTTTTTTCAGGAACAGGGATTTGACGCTTACCGCTGAGGTACTGACCGGTTATTGAATTTTCACAGTTAATTATATCATCCACACTGCCTGCTGCTATCAGCTCACCGCCGTGAACACCTGCACCTGGTCCGATGTCAACAATATAGTCGGCACTGCGCATTGTATCCTCATCGTGCTCAACAACAATCAGAGTATTACCCAAATCACGAAGATGCTTGAGTGTGCCGAGGAGCTTATCGTTATCCCTTTGATGAAGACCGATTGACGGCTCATCAAGAATATAAAGAACACCCATAAGTGATGAACCGATTTGTGTGGCAAGTCTGATACGCTGAGCCTCACCGCCTGAAAGAGTTGCCGCCTCACGAGCAAGCGAAAGATATTCAAGACCTACTGAATTTAAAAACTGCAATCGTTCTCTAATCTCATTAATAACGAGATTACCAATAATCTGTTCTCTTTCTGTCAGTTGGAGATTATTGATAAACTCAAGCTCTTCGCCTATAGGCAATGAACAGAATTCATAAATATTCAATCCGCCAACCGTTACACTCCTAACCTCCGGCAAAAGTCTTGAGCCTTTACAATCAGGGCAAACACAGGTCGTCATCACTGCTTCAATATCACTTCTTGACCATTCACTTGTCGTTTCCGCATATCTTCTGTTAAGATTTGAAACAATACCTTCAAAATCGGTTTTATAGTTACCTGTGCCATATGAGGTTACACGCTTCATAGAAATCTTTTTGCCGTTTGTACCATAAAGAATTGCATCAAGACCTTCTTTACAAATCATTTCAACAGGAACATCAAGGGAGAAGCCATATTCCTTGGAAAGTCCCTCATAATACATTTTGGCAATTGAACCATCATTCACATTCCAACCTGATGCTTTGATGGCACCTTGGTTAATGGACAGCTTTTTGTTAGGGATAATCAAATCAACATCAATTTCCTTATATGCACCAAGTCCGCCGCACTTTTTACAAGCACCGAACGGATTGTTAAAAGAAAACATTCTCGGGCTCATTTCCTCAATAACAGCACCGTGCTCGGGACAAGCATAATTCAGTGAAAACAGTTCCTCCCTATCCCCTACAATATCAACCAGCACAACACCATCGGCAAGACGTGTTGCAGTTTCAATGGAGTCGGCAAGGCGTGTTTTAATGCCGTCATTGATTACAAGTCTGTCAACAATAACCTCTATATTATGTTTTTTATTTTTCTCCAGTTTAATCTCTTCGCTGAGATCATAAACCGAGCCGTCAACACGAACACGCACATAACCGCTCTTTCGGATATTATCAAGCTCCTTGACATATTCGCCCTTTCGTCCACGGACAATAGGTGCCATAATCTGAATTTTTGTTTTTTCAGGGAGCTTAAGTACAGTATCAACAATCTGGTCAACAGTCTGCTGTGTTATCTCTCTGCCGCACTTGGTACAGTGTGGCACACCTATTCTTGCATACAGTAGTCTGAGATAATCATAAATCTCTGTAACTGTTCCCACTGTTGAACGCGGATTGCGTGATGTAGTTTTCTGGTCAATCGAAATTGCAGGTGAAAGGCCATCAATGTAATCCACATCCGGCTTTTCCATCTGACCTAAAAACTGCCTTGCATAGGATGAAAGCGACTCAACATAGCGTCTTTGTCCTTCGGCATAAATGGTATCAAAGGCAAGGCTTGACTTACCTGAGCCTGATAAGCCTGTGAATACAACTAATTTATCTCTTGGAATTGTAATATCAATATTTTTTAAATTGTGCTCTCTTGCACCTTTAACAACTATATTCTTATTCATCTTCGACCTCTCGGTGATTTAATTTTTCAAGTGCTGCTTTGCCCTCAGCAGTAACAGGCTTAATCCACTTTCGTGAAAAATAGAACTTCAAGCAGCATATCACTTTAGGAATATCCTCAAAAATATACATTACTGCATAAGCAACCAAAAATGGCACTTTGAATACATAGACAGCAATCAGTGTTGCAGGAACAGACAGTAGCCACAAACACAAAAGCTCAAACTTAGCACCTGTAAAGGTATCACCGCCTGACCTGAAAATAGACACAATCTGCAAATATGGGAATACCCTAAACGGAAATGCAACGGCATATATAAGCATAAGCATTCCTGCTGTATCTATAGCCAGCTGACTGATATTACTGCCCATATTGAATATGCTGACAAGCTGATTTCTAAATACAATAATCCCTGCAGACACGCAAACGGCAATAGCAGGAACTATAATTGAAAAGCGTTTTGAATCCTCAACACCCTTTTCAATTTCACCCATACCGATTGATTTGCCAATCATAACAGATGATGCACTGCAAATGCCGATAAACAGAACAAAGCATATGTTTTCAAAGCTTCTTACAATTGTAAGGGCTGAGAAATACTCATAACCCATATTGCCATAAATAATGTTATAGGTAAAGGTGCCTAACCCCCACATACTTTCGTTCACAACAATAGGAACAGCCTTCTTTAGATACTCTTTAATCTCGCTGACATTGAATCTGAAAAATTCCTTTGACTCGGTAACAAGCATATTTTTTTGAATAATTGATATAACTATAATCAGCACCACACCAAGCCAGGCAGATATTACTGTAGCCAGTGCAGCACCCTTAACGCCCATTTGAGGAAAGCCGCATTTTCCGAATATCATTGCGTAGTCAAGAAATATATTCAAAACAGTTGTAAATGCAGATACATACATAGGCAGCTTAACATCTTCAACTGCTCTGAGCACTGCAGCCAAAATATTAGTCAGTGCAATAGGAATGTATGAGAATGCCACAACCCTTAAATAATCAGCACCAACGGAAATAACCTCAGGATCTGAATTGAACATCCTGATAACATACTGTGGCATTGTAATGCTGATAATCGTGAACAAAACAGATACCATTAAAGAAAAAGCAATTGATATACCGCCGATGTGCCTTATTTTCTTTAAATCCTGAATACCCCAGTACTGTGAAATGAATACTGATGTGCCTGAGCAAAAGCCGACTAAAATCATATTCATCAGCCAAGCCCACTGGCCTATCATACCAACAGAGGAAAGTGCAACTGTTCCCAGAGAGCTGACAAGCAGTGTATCTGCAAGTGTAAATGAGCTTGTCAGCAAATTCTGCAGGGCAACAGGGATTGTAAGTCTTACCGCTGTTTTCCAAAATTTTTTATCATTAAATAACCCGGTCATTTTTATTATTCCTAATAATTCGCTTTCTATTTTTCTAATTCTGCAATTTGATCACGAAGATATGCTGCATGTTCAAATTCAAGCAGTCTTGCAGCCTCCTTCATTTCTCGTGTCAACTGCTGAATCATAAGCTGTTTTTCCTTCTTTGTCAAGTGCTTTGTCTTTCCCGACAGCTTTTCCTTTGATGTAATTTCAATAACCTGACGAACATCTTTTTTAATTGTTTTCGGAGTAATGCCGTGGACTTCATTATATTTCTGCTGAATATCACGGCGTCTTACTGTTTCTGTTATAGCTCGCTCCATAGAAGGTGTAACGCTGTCGGCATACATAATAACCTCGCCGTTTTCATTTCTTGCGGCACGTCCGATAGTCTGAACCAGTGATGTTTCACTGCGCAAAAAGCCTTCCTTATCAGCATCAAGTATTGCCACAAGTGAAACCTCAGGTATATCAAGACCTTCACGCAGCAAGTTGATACCAACTAAAACATCAAACTCACCGAGTCTTAAATCACGGATAATTTCCATTCTTTCAATGGTATCAATATCGTGGTGCATATAACGCACCTTGACATCAAATCCCTCAAGATATTTGGTTAAATCCTCTGCCATAGCTTTGGTGAGCGTTGTAACAAGCACACGTTCCTTACGTGCGGCTCTTATATTAATTTCACTGAGAAGGTCGTCCATCTGGTCCTCAGTGGGTTTAACTGTAATGATTGGGTCAAGCAGTCCGGTAGGTCTGATAACTTGCTCAACAATCTGCGTACTGTGTTCCTTTTCAAACACATTCGGAGTTGCTGATGTAAATATTACCTGATTAATCTTTTTATAAAATTCATCAAACTGCATAGGTCTGTTATCCAGTGCCGACGGCAGTCTGAATCCGTATTCAACCAGACTCTCCTTACGAGCCCTGTCACCTGCATACATTCCCCTGACCTGCGGCAGCATAACGTGACTTTCATCACAGAAAAGCAAAAAGTCATCAGGCATATAATCAATAAGAGTAAATGGTGCTGCACCCGGTTTTCTTCCGCTCATAACGGCAGAATAGTTCTCTATCCCCTTGCAAAAGCCTGTTTCACGGAGCATTTCTATATCATTCATAGTACGCTCTTTAATACGCTGAGCCTCAAGCAGCTTGCCTTTTTCCTCAAAATACGCAACACGTTCAACCATTTCGTTATATATTTTTTCAATGGCAATATTCATTTTTTCCTGACCAACAACATAATGTGATGCAGGATAAATACAGACATGAGATAAGATACCCTCAACCTTGCCCGTTAAAGGATTGATTTCACAAATTCGATCAATATCGTCACCGAAAAATTCAACCCTTATCGCATTACCGGAAGATCCGGCAGGGAAAATTTCAAGCGTGTCACCACGAACTCTGAATTTATTGCGAACAAAATTAATATCATTTCTCTCATACTGTATTGAAACAAGCTTTTCAATAAGCTCATCTCTACCGATTTCTTTACCTGTTCTGAGAGAGATAACCATGCTCTGATAATCAATAGGGTCACCGATTGAATAAATGCAGGAAACCGATGCTACAATGATTACATCACGTCGCTCGAAAAGTGCCGCAGTTGCAGAGTGACGCAGCTTGTCAATTTCATCATTAATGGAACTATCCTTTTCTATATAAGTATCAGTTGTAGGAACATAAGCCTCAGGCTGATAATAATCATAATAACTAACAAAATACTCAACTGCATTATCCGGAAAGAACTCCTTAAACTCACTGCAAAGCTGTGCCGCAAGTGTTTTGTTATGAGCCAAAACAAGCGTAGGTCTGTTGACCCTTTCAATAATATTTGCCATTGTAAAGGTTTTACCTGAGCCTGTAACACCCATCAGTGTCTGCTCCTTATCGCCCCTGAGAACACCCTTTACCAAAGAATCAATAGCCTCCGGCTGGTCACCAGTAGGATTAAATTTTGACACTAACTTAAACTTGTCCATAGCTGTTCCTTACTCTGTTTTAATAAATTTTCACATTCATTATATTATATGATAAATAAAATTATTTTTCAATAGCTTTAGCAAAAATTCTCGAACTTTTGTTCTTGGATATATTTTAAAGATACAATGGAATATTAAAATCGCCCAAGGAATAAAATTCCTTAGGTGATGAAAATGTTTAGTGCTTTATTATCAGCAATCAGTGCACACTTAATTTATTTTATTCTGCACATTCAAAACACGTCAAGCTTTCCAAAGCCATTGAGCCCCAAGGAAGAAGCGGAAATGCTTGAAAAAATGTACAACGGAGATAAAAATGCAAGAGCCATTTTAATTGAAAAAAACCTCAGACTTGTAAGCCACATTGTAAAAAAGTATTATTCCAAAACAAACGACACCGATGATTTAATCAGTATCGGAACAATCGGACTAATAAAAGCTATAGACTCATTCAAGGCAGACAAAAATGTTCGCCTTGCGACCTACGCCAGCCGCTGCATTGA
>CAYNGP010000076.1:0-9370 GCA_964396885.1 uncultured Bacteroides sp.
CAAGCTCATCGTTAGTTAATGATGAGCTGAAATTAATCAAATCAATATCAAGCTGAGCATCAAGTCTGTTAATAATCTCCGCAAAAACTTTTTTAATAAAAGCAGATGATAATATCTGACTGTCAAAGCCTCGTGCTATATTGATACAATCAGGGTATCTTAACAGCAGACCGACTATTCTTTCCTCAGCTTTAATCTGCCTGATTGACACATTTTCATCATAGCTCTTACGCTGTGTGTCACGGATTGAATTGTCAACAATTGTTTTGTATTCCGTTCGTCTTTGCCTTGAACGCTGACGTTTTGAATATGCTTCAAGCTGAATTTTTATGCTTGACTTATCAACAGACAGCTCGTCCGCTAATCGGCTGATATAAATATCCTGCTCGATAGGACTGACTCCGGCAAGAATTTTTATTGCATCATTTAGGAAATCAATTTTTCCTTGAGATGTTGTAACATTATATCTTTTTCTAATATCAAGCAGAGCAAATTCCGTATCATTTGATGCACCATCAAGCATACCCTTAAACTTGTCCCTGCCGTATTTTTTTATTATTTCATCCGGGTCTTTGCCACCCGCCAAAGCCGGTATTTTAACCTTCACATCTGTTTGCTTAAAAAGACCAACGGCTTTATTCAGTGCCTTCTGACCTGCCTCATCCGCATCATAGGCTAAAATAACTTCCTTAGCATATCGGCTTATCAGCCTTACCTGCTCATTAGTAAGTGCAGTTCCGCAGCCTGCGACAGCATTTGTAAAACCAGCCTGATGCATTGCAATAACATCCATATAGCCTTCACAAAGGATTAAATTATCTTGTCCGCTGTCCTTTGCTAAATTTAATGCAAACAGTTCATTTGTCTTTTTATAAACCAATGTATCTGACGTATTGATATATTTTGGCTTGCTGTCGTCAAGAACACGTCCGCCAAAGGCAATCACATTGCCCCTTACATCAATAATCGGTGTCATAACTCTGTTTTTAAAAGTGTCATAATAATTATTATTTCTTCCTATCTTTACAACACCGGCTTCAACCATTTCACTTGGTCTGTATCCCTTAGCCTTTAAGTGCTTAAGCAGACTATCCCATTCATTAGGGGCATAGCCAAGACCAAATCTTTTAATGGTATTCATTGAAAGCCCGCGATTTAAGAAATAATCAAGACCAATCCTGCCCTGAGGACTGATTAAATATGAATAATAAAACTTGGCAGTTTCACGATTAATTTCTAAAATACGGCGTCTTTTCTTTGAAAGGCTGTCGTCATAGCTGTTATCCTCAGGCATCTGCAATCCCACACGCTGGGCAAGAAACTTGACAGCATCAATATAATCAAGATTTTCTATCTTTTTAAGAAAAGTAACAGCATCGCCGCCTGCACCACAACCGAAACAGTAAAAAGATTGTGTGTCGTTATAAACTGTGAAAGACGGTGTTTTTTCATTATGAAACGGGCACAAACCTTTTGAAGTCGATCCGTTTTTTCTGAGGGTAACATAGGTTGAGATAACATCTTCAATATCTGTCTTGAATTTTAATTCCTGCAAAAATGCTTCGCTTAAAGCCATTATCTCAACTCCTTTACAAATAATTTAGTCATGCCAGAACATCGGCACAAACAATTGATTAAATATTTTGAGTGCATACACATCACTCATACCGGCTATGTAATCGCAGACTGCTCGTTCCTCACCGTCTGTTTCCGCAATTTTAGAATAGATTCCGGGTAAATCTTCAATATGGTTTATATAGTGGTTATATATTTTATGAAGCATTTCGACTGCCTTGGTTTCCTCACCCTTGCAAACAGGATTGGTATAAACAGCAGTGAACATAAAATTATGCAAATCCATAAAGCCTGTGTAACAATCGTCACTCATTCTTATTTTATCATCACTGTTGTTGATAACATCACGAACCATATTATTAATACGCTGTGATTTTGTCATACCCAGCTGCATTCTGAGTGAAAGAGGAATATCCTCCTCAGCCATAACACCTGCTCTGATAGCATCATCAATATCGTGATTGATATAGGCAATCTTATCGGCAATTCTGATAATCTGACCCTCTAAGGTATAAGCCTCTTCTCCTTTAGTGTGACAAAGGATACCATTTTTAACCTCATCCGTCAAGTTCAGACCCCTGCCGTCTTTTTCAAGACGCTCAACCACACGCACGCTTTGTTCATAATGCTTAAATCCGCAGGAACATAATTTATCAAGAGCACGCTCACCTGCATGACCAAATGGGGTATGACCTAAATCATGACCCAGTGCAACTGCCTCGGTTAAATCCTCATTAAGCTGAAGTGCCCTTGCAATTGTTCTTGCAATCTGTGACACCTCAAATGTATGAGTCAGACGTGTTCGGTAATGGTCACCGCTTGGTGATAAGAAAACCTGTGTTTTATGCTTAAGTCTTCTGAATGCCTGAGAGTGAATGATTCTGTCCCTGTCACGCTGAAAGCAGGTTCTTATTGAACATTCTTCTTCCGGCTTTGACCTTCCTCTTGAATTACAGGATAAGCAAGCCTTCTCACATAATAAACTTTTTTCGTTATTTTCTGCCACAAGGCGTATGGAATTATCCAATTTTCTCACCCTTTCAATTATACTATACTCAATTGTCAAAATTATCCCTTTTTTATTTAAAAAATTTAATATTGACTAATTATAGCATTAAATATATTATAAATATAGGTGATTTTATGAAATTTTTTCTTATTTTGTTAACAATTGCAATTTTGCTGATATTATTTATCTGCTTTTGCTATTATCAAAACAATAAGCTCGATATTACTAAATATGAAATCAAAAGTAAAAACTGCAATAAAGATTTTAGAATTGTTCAACTGAGCGACCTTCATTCAAAGCCCTTTCAAGCTGCTTTAAAAAAGGTTGAAAAATTAAAACCTGACATAATATGCATTACAGGTGACTATATCAATGACAAAGGCAGAAATAAAGACAAAATGCTTGAACTTGGAAAGAAAATCCTTAACATTGCCCCTGTTTATTACATTACAGGAAACCACGAAAGGCGCCTTGATTATTTTGAAGATTTGATGAATGACCTTAGAGAAATAGGATTCATTGTATTATTAAATGATACGGCTGATTGTGATTACTGCAGAATATTAGGTCTTGACGAAAACCAGGCTGATTTTAAAGACTATCAGGCAAGAAAAAACGGTACTTTTGTTTATAAGGATATGCACTCATATTTTGAGAAGCTGGAGAAATATGACGGCTTTAAACTTGTACTGAGTCACTTTCCCGAAAATTTCGAGGGAATACCTGAGTTAAATTATAAACAATATGATTTTGATTTACAGCTATCAGGTCACGCACATGGTGGTCAGTGGATAATATTCAAGCCGTTGTTTTCACCGGGTCAAGGCGTTCTGCCAAAATATGCAAGAGGCACATTCGGTGACAGACCAAGACTGATTATCAGCAGAGGTCTTGGCAACAGTGAATTCCCTCTGAGACTTTTTAATCATCCTGAAATAATAGTTGCTGACGTAAAAAAGGCTTAGGATAATCCTAAGCCTTCAATTCTTTTATACGTTCTTTGTAGTCAGGCAAGTATTGCTCAATGAGTCTATAAAACTCTCTGCTATGATTATGATGCTTAATATGTGCAAGCTCATGAACGACAACATAATCAATTGCCCTCTCTGGGTACAGCATCAGATAGCAGGAAAAACAAAGACCATTTTTGCCGCTGCAGGAACCAAAGCGTTTTTTAGCTTTGGTTATTTTTATACTTGTGGGAGCAAGACCCATAATTTTTGAAAAATAGTTAACACGATTGGGTATATAAGCCTTGGCTTTATTCACTAAATCAGCCAACGCATCATCAGTTAAATTATATTTTTCAAGCTCGATGGTCTTTTTATCTATAGCATTTTCAATCCAATTTAAATTACTTTCAACAAATAAATCAATCTGCTTTTTTGACACATAAAGCGGTGCACGAACAACAGGTATTAAATCATCATTGACAGATAGTGATATTGTTTTTCTGTTCGATTTTATAACCAAGTAGTCCATATTAATCCTTTGGCTTTTTCATAGTAAGACCGATACGCTTTTTAGCAACATCAACCGAAATAACCCAGACTGTTACTATGTCCCCAACCTTAAGCACATCACTGGGGTGTTTAATAAATTTATTGGTAATCTGTGAAATATGAACAAGTCCATCCTGATGAACACCAATGTCAACAAACGCACCAAAATCAATTACATTTCTTACTGTGCCCTTAAGCTCCATACCTACGGTTAAATCTTCCATACCCATAACATCGGTTCTGAGCATTGGTGCAGGCAGTTCATCACGAGGGTCACGACCGGGCTTAACAATTTCTTTTGAAATATCAATAAGTGTCGGCTCGCCTATTCCGAGCTGTGCTGCCAGTGCGGATGTGCCGACTGATTCAACATAGGTTTTGATACTGTCAACTCGACCTGCTCTGATGTCATCATCGGTAACACCGCAGAGCTTTAACAGTTTAGATGCAGCTTCATAACTTTCCGGATGCACTGCAGTATTATCCAGAACATTTTTACTTTCGCTTACTCTTAAGAAACCTGCACACTGTTCAAAGGCTTTAGGACCAAGCTTTGAAACTTTCATAAGCTGCTGTCTTGATGTAAACGCACCATTATCCTGTCTGAACTTAACAATATTATTTGCAACGGCTGATGAAATGCCTGCAACTCTGTTTAAAAGCTGAGCAGATGCAGTATTCAAATCAACACCGACTGAGTTAACACAATCCTCAACAACACCATCCAAAGCCTCACTAAGCTGATTCTGGGGCATATCGTGCTGATACTGACCGACACCGATTGCTTTAGGGTCAATCTTAACAAGCTCTGCCAATGGATCCTGAAGGCGTCTTGCGATTGATACTGCACTTCTTAATGAAACATCGTATTCAGGGAACTCTTCAGCAGCAAGCTTAGATGCAGAATAAACAGACGCACCTGCTTCACTGACTACCATATAGGTTATGCCGCAATCAAGCTCCTTGATAACCTCGGCAGCAAAAACCTCTGTTTCGTGTGAAGCAGTACCATTACCGATTGAAAACATCTGTACATTATGCTTTTTTACTAAATCCTTAATTATTTTCTTTGCCTCTTCGACCTTGTTATGCGGAGGAACAGCGTATATAACTGATGTATCAAGAACCTTGCCTGTTTCATCAACAACAGCAACCTTGCAGCCTGTTCTGTAACCAGGGTCAAGACCGAGTGTTACTTTATTTTTAACAGGCGGTTGCATTAAAAGCTGACGTGTGTTTTTTGCAAACACCTCAATCGCACTGCTGCTTGCATTATCCGTTAAAGTATTTCTTATTTCACGTTCAATGGACGGAAAAATCAATCGTGTATAAGCATCCTCAATTGCTTCTATAACAGCATCTGTTGTAGGTGCATTATCCTTAATATGAAGATTATTGAGTATTGTCAACGCAGTGATTTTATCATAGTCAACAGATACCTTTAAAAAGCCTTCCTTTTCACCACGGTTAACGGCAAGTATTCTATGACCGGGAATGTTTTTTATCGGCTCACTGTATTCTTTATACATTTCGTAAACGCCAAGTTCTTCCTCTGCACCTTTAACAACAAGCATACCGTTATTCTTGATTGAATAACGAAGCATCTTTCTGCCTGATGGATCATCAGATACCATTTCTGCAATAATATCCTTTGCACCGTTAACAGCATCCTCGACAGTTTCAACCTCATCATTAAGATAAGCCTCTGCAAGCTCAAGAGGCGTCGCACTTCTCTTTTCCTGTGCATAGATTGCATCGGCAAGTCCCTGCAAGCCTTTGGCTTTAGCAACAGATGCTCTTGTCTTTCTCTTAGGTCTGAATGGACGGTAAATATCATCAAGCTCTGTTAAGGTTGATGCATTTTCAATTGACTGAAGGATTTCATCCGTCATCATTTCCTGATCGGTTATTGACTGAATAATTTTTTCCTTCTGCTCCTCCATATTTCTGAGATAGTTTAATCTATCATAGATTGAACGAAGCAGCTGGTCATCGAGTGACCCGGTTGCCTCCTTACGGTATCTGGCGATAAACGGAATTGTATTACCATCATCAATCAGTTTAACTGTATTTTCTATCTGCCAAGGTTTTAAAGAAAACTCCTGACAAAGCTGTGAATTAATATCCATAAATGTATCCCTTTCAAAATTGCTAAATAGATTTTAACAGATTTGCCATAAAAATGAAAGTTATTTTTCATATATTGTATTTTTATCTTATTTTTGATAATATATCAATATTGGAGGAAATGTTATGAGTTTTATTGATTTAGCAAAAAGCAGATTTTCCTGCAGAAAGTTTGACGCAAAACCTGTAGAGCAGGAAAAAATTGAATTAATTTTAGAAAGTGTAAAAGCAGCACCAACCGCAGTTAATAAACAACCGCAAAGAATTTTAGTTATAAATGATAAGAATATAATTGAAAAGTTAAAAGAATGCACAAAATATACCTTTGATGCACCGGTGTGCTTTGTAATTTGTGTGAACAGCAGCCTTGCTTACAATCGTGGATATGACGGCAAGAATTCCGCTGATATTGACGGAAGCATTGTTACAACTCATATGATGCTTGAAGCACAGGATTTAGGACTCGGTACTACCTGGGTTATGGCTTTCAATCCTGAAAAAGCAAAAGAAATTCTTGATTTACCATCTGAGCTTGAACCATTGGCATTACTGCCCACCGGCTATCCGGCTGACGATGTAACCATAAGCCCGCTGCACGAAAAATCAATCAGCATTGATGATATGGTAAGCTACAATAAGTTCTAACAAAAAAGCAACACCCCTGCCTTGGGGGAGCAGAGGTGTTTTGTGGATGGAGTATTTTTAAAAACAGACAGAGAAATGAAAAAAGTATTTATATGAATTGAATGAGGAGAAACTCTGACTCCGATAGCTGTTTTCCACTGCTTTATTAACTTGACTATATGATAACTTGTGAAAGTTTCAAAAGTGTTAAACGAAAATGAACTTTATTTTATAAAATTATTGATATTTTATGAATTCAATAAATTGCAAAATAATCAGGAGTAAGTATGAACAATACTAAAGAATATTTCATTAATATAATAAATGCATTCTTAAATAAAAAGCAGGCAGAATATCGCAGTGATATTGACTACAACGAGCTTTATAAATTAGGTAACATTCATAATGTATGCGGCATAATTGCAAAACAACTTATGGGCTTAAGTTCTGATGAAAGAAAGCAGATACCAAATCTGCCTGCATTTCGTCAGCAGCTTGGCTACACCCTAATAAGCTTTGACAAAAAAAATCAGCTTGCTAAAATGCTTATAAATGATTTTAATAATAATGGTTTTGAATTCATATTTGTTAAAGGAACTGCTATCAGAAAATTGTACCCTATTCCCGAATTAAGAACAAGCGGTGATATTGACCTTTTTTTCAAAGAAAAGGATTATAATAAGATATATGACTTTTATTTGGATAAAGGCTATAGCCTTACCAAAACTGCTAAGGAAATCGTTATTGATACTGATGGTGAGCACATTGAGCTTCACAGTGAAACGGATTATGACAATCCATATTTCAAAGACATTTTTAAAATATCAGAAAAGCACAGTGGCTATGAATACGCATTTGACAGTGAAACCAATTTGCTTTATGTACTGACTCACATTGCAAAGCATTTTAACCACTGCGGTGCAGGAATAAGAATGTTTATGGATGTTGATGTACTTATAAGAAGCATAGATAGCTTTGACCGTGACAGCTTTTTGAAGAGGTGTGAGGAAGCAAATATCAAAACATTTGCCAAGGCTGTGTTTTCGATTTGCCGTTTATGGTTTGACACACCAATTCAAACAGAATTTGTTTTTAATCATGAACTGCTTGATATATTTGAAAATGTAATTATTGACGGCGGCAACTTTGGTTTTGAAAAAAGACAGCTTGGCGAATACTACATTAACAAAAGTCTGAATAATGACCCAAAAAATAATTTCTTTACAAAGCTAAAAGCAATTATGATTTTGTTATTCCCGACCACCAACTATCTAAAGACTCATTATGAATATTCAAAAAAGCATCCGTCACTTTTAGTGCTTGCTTGGTTTAATAGGCTCTTTGACGGAATATTCAAACGAGGAAAAAACTCTGCAAACACAGTAAAACAGATTTTTGACAGCGGTAGTGAAGCAGAAGAATATAAAAGACTGATGAATGAACTTGAAATTTAGGTGATAGCAATATGTCAATTAAATCAAAAACCGAAAAGATTAAGCTTATATTATTCATCGCTGTGTATTCATTGTCATGTCTTTTGACATCCAAGGACTATAACGGAAATATATTCTATTATAACAGCCTGTTTTTTCAGCTTATTAAAACAGCAATCGTGTTTGCTCTGGTTTATCTCATTACAATAATCAACATTAGAAACATTGAAAAAATCAATAGCTTTGTATCCTTTTATACTGCAATTGTTGGTATTGTTTATTTGATTGACAACTACACATTTAATTTAAGCGGCAGCTTAGCATTTTTCAGACTATGGTGGCTGAGCCTGATACACATTGTGTTTTTCGCATATTATCTTGGTCTTTTAACATTAAAAAGCATAGACTTTAAAAAGCATTCTGTTAAGGTACTGAAGGGCTACAGTATTTTATATGGAATATCGTTTATCGCAGTATTTTTAAGACCAATGAGCAATAATTTAACGTTCAATTTTTCTCTTGGGAGCGGAACATTTTCTTATATTAATTATTTAATAGAACATCCGAATGATTCAGAGGTTTTGTTTTTAGTGACAGGAAATGTCATTTTCTTTATTCCTATTGCGTTTTTACTTAAAGCTTACTTCCCTAAAATCAAAGTGTATCAGCAATTGATTATCGGACTGATTGTTCCATTTATCGTGGAGGGTTATCAATGGATATTCAAATGCGGGGATGTTGATGTTGACGATATAATAATGAATTTCAGTGGATTTTTAATAGGCTTTTTATTTCTGCAGCTGCAAAACAAAATAAAAAATAAACAGCAAGATGCAAATTGAACATCTTGCTGTTTTTCATTTTATAATTATTTATCAAGCTTTTTCATAAGCTCGTCGTGCATTTGAGGCTGCTTGTTTCTGACAATGCGTGCAGGGATAAAACAAAGAAACATTAATGCTGCTGCACCAAGGAACAATTCCATAGGATAAACAATGTTTTCATCTGCTACGCCCTTATTGAATGCACCAATAATAATCTGTGCAACTACAGGGCCGATAATCATAGGAACAAGAACATACATAACCATACGGCAGCCC
>CAYNGP010000077.1:0-9137 GCA_964396885.1 uncultured Bacteroides sp.
CGATTTCCTCGCTTACACCGTCGATGATACCTACCTGATGCTCAGCAGCCCAAGTTGTTGCATCTTCTTTTCTCTCCTGCATTTTTACGCCGCAAACCGGGCAAACGTCGATTGGCTCGTCACTTTCGTAGCCGCAAACAGGACAAAAATACTTCTTTGCCATTTTCATTACTCCTTTAATAATTATTATTTATTTTTACAGTGATTGCATAGACCGCTGTAATATACATCCTTTTGTCTGATTTCAAAGCCCTCAAGAGCAGGGGGATTGTTGTCAGCACAGTTGAAATCAAAAATATTGCCGCATTGTTCACATTTAAAATGACCGTGAAATGACGTGTCGGCATCATATCTGATTTTTTCATTGTCAATCATAACAGGTATTAATAACCCGCAGCCTGATAAATCCTTTAAGCAGTTATAAACAGTTGTTTTTGAAAAGGAGGGGTGACTCGTTTTCACCTGACTGTAAACGGTTTCAACATCAGGGTGGATTCGGTTATCGTCAAGAAATTTATACACTGCTATGCGCTGTGGTGTTGCTTTCAGACCCTTTTGTCTGAAAAGTTCTTTGATTTCATCTGTGTTCAAATTATCACCACGCTATAATCTAATTTGTAATGATTACAATTTAAATTATACAGCTTTGGAAATAATTGTCAATAGCTTTAACAAAATTTGTTTAATTCCTCATCATATTCAAAGCCTGCGGCTTTCAGCTTTTCGCAAAGCGCTTCTTTGTTAATATTTGCATCCTCGCAAAAGCAATCAAGGCTTGCATAAAAATCTCTCAGCTTTGTATTCACTACACTTAAAAGCATAAATGGGTCATTAGGTAAATCCATATTATAAAGCATCCTTCCTTTTATGTTGTCAGTTTTTTACATTTTCTACAAAATAATTTAGCATATTGATTTTATATTTTCAAGAAATAAATGTTGATTAATTACATATTATATGAGATAATAAACTGTAATTTTATAGATACAGGATAAAATAGGTGAAAATATGACAGATTATAACAAGCTTGCGGAATTATTATTCCCGAATATAGATAAAACTCCTGATGATTATGAGGCTTTATATCCTGCCAGAAATTTAAAGGAGGGTGCAAGGGTAACCCGTTTTGCTCCAAGTCCTACAGGCTTTTTGCATTTCGGCAATTTGTTTACCTGCATTGTTGCTTACACAACCGCTAAAAATACAGATGGTGTATTTTATGTTCGTGTTGAGGATACCGACCGGAAGCGTAAGGTTGAGGGGGCTATCGGCTCAATGCTGAAAAGCCTTTCTGTGTATGGTGTGAATGCGGATGAGGGCGTAGTCGGTGACGATGAGGAAATCGGTGCTTACGGTCCTTATTATCAGAGCAAGAGAAAGGACATTTACCAGTGCTATGCTAAGGTGCTTGTTCAGCAGGGTCTGGCTTATCCTTGCTTCTGCTCAGCTGAGGAGATTGATGAAATCAGACAGCAGCAGGAAAAAGAGGACATCAAGGGCTACTATGGTAAATATGCCAAGTGCCGTGACCTTTCTTTTGAGGAGATTGAGGAGAATATCAAAGCAGGCAAGCCATGGACACTTCGTTTAAAATCCCCCGGTGATATAAATAAAAAATGCTATTTTGATGATATGATTAAGGGCAAAATTGAAATGCCTGAAAATGTGATTGATGTTGTTCTGCTTAAAACAGACGGTATTCCTACCTATCATTTTGCACACGCAATTGATGACCATCTGATGAGGACAACCCACGTTTTCCGTGGTGATGAATGGATTGCATCTGTTCCGCTTCATTTACAGCTTTTCAAGGTGCTTGGCTTCAAGCCTGTTAAGTATGCACACGTTGCTCCGCTTATGAAGGAAGAAAACGGCGGAAAAAGAAAGCTTTCAAAACGTAAGGACCCTGAGGCAGCCGTTACCTTTTATGCAGAAGAGGGCTATCCTAAGGACAGCGTTAACGAATATGTTATGACGATTGCCAACTCTAATTTTGAGGATTGGCGCAGAGCGAATAAGGACGCAGGTCTTGACAAATTCCCATTCAATCTGAAAAAAATGTCTGTATCAGGTGCACTGTTTGACATTGTTAAGCTGACAGATGTTTCAAAGAATGTAATCAGTATGATGACTGCTGACGATGTTTTCAGCCAATCCTATGAGTGGGCTAAGGAGTATAATCCGCAGCTTGCTTCACTTTATGAGCAGGACAAGGCTTATGCAACCGCAGTGCTTAACATTGACCGCGGCAACAAAAAGCCGAGAAAGGATATTGCGAAGTGGAGTGATATTCCGGACTATATCAGCTATATGTATGATGAAACCTTTGCTGAAAATTATGAGCTCACAGGCAATGCCACACCTGAATTAGCACTTGAGGTTTTAGAGCGTTATAAGGATATTGTGGATGTGAATGACGACAAGGACACCTGGTTTGAAAAAATCAAGTCCATCTGTGAGCCTGTTGGCTGCACACCGAATGTTAAGGAGTTCAAGCAGAATCCGGATGCCTTTAAGGGCCACGTTGGTGATGTTTCAACAATCATCCGTGTTGCATTAACAGGCAGAACAAATACACCTGACCTTTGCTCCAACACAGCACTGCTTGGCAATGACAGAGTGGCAAAGCGAATTGAACATGCAATCAACTATTATAAGGAGGAGAAATAATGGCTGAAGAAATCATTAAGGAAGAAGAAAAGGAAATTGCATCTAACTTTATCCACGATTTTATTGACGAGGATTTAGCAGAGGGCAAGTATCAGGGTATTCAGACACGTTTCCCTCCGGATCCGAACGGTTATCTTCATATCGGTCACGCTAAAGCAATCTGCATTAACTTTGGTGTAAAGGACAAGTATAAGGGCGTATGTAATCTTCGTCTTGATGATACCAACCCAACAAAAGAAGATACAGAGTATGTTGAGGCTATTGAAGAGGACATCAAGTGGCTCGGCTTTGATTATGATAATGTTTATTATGCCAGCGACTATTTTGATTTTATTTATGAATGTGCAGTCAAGCTGATTAAAAAAGGCAAGGCATTCGTTTGTGAATTAAGCCCTGAGGAAATGAGAGCATACAGAGGTACACTCACCGAGGCAGGTAAAAATTCACCTTACAGGGACAGACCGATTGAGGAAAACCTTGACCTGTTTGAGCGTATGACCAAGGGTGAATTCCCTGAGGGCAAAATGGTGCTCAGAGCAAAGATTGATATGGCTTCACCGAACCTCAATATGCGTGACCCGATTATTTATCGTATTATGTATGCACATCACCACAGAACAGGTGACAAGTGGTGTGTTTATCCAATGTATGACTTTGCGCATCCGCTCAGTGATGCCTATGAAAGAGTAACACACTCCTTGTGTTCACTTGAGTTTGAAAACCACAGACCGCTTTATGACTGGTTTGTAAATGAGCTTATCGACTGGGAAAAGCCAAGACAGATTGAGTTCGCAAGAATGAATCTGAACTACACGCTCACATCTAAAAGAAAGTGCTTAAAGCTTGTTCAGGACGGCATTGTTGACGGCTGGGATGACCCGCGTATGGCAACAATCAGCGGTATGAGAAGACGTGGCTATCCTGCTGAGGCTATCCGTGATTTCTGTGAAAGAATCGGTGTTTCAAAGGCTTACAGTGTTATTGATTTTGCTCTGCTTGAGGCTTGTGTTCGTGATAACCTTGGTGCAAATTCACCAAGAGCAATGGCTGTTGTTGAGCCGCTCAAGCTGGTTATTGACAATTATCCTGAGGATAAAACAGAAGATATTGCCTGTGAATACCATCCCGATCATCCTGAATACGGTTCAAGGGTGATGCCTTTCTCAAAAGAGCTTTGGATTGAGAAAAATGACTTTATGATTGAGCCGATTAAGAAGTACAGACGTCTTTTTGTGGGCAATGAGGTAAGACTTTATAAGGCTTATTTTGTTACCTGCACAGGCTATGACCTTGACGAAAACGGTGAGGTTTGCTGTGTTCACTGTACCTATGACCCTGAAACGCTCGGCGGTGATTCACCGGACGGCAGAAAGGTTAAGGGCACAATTCACTGGGTATCTGCAAAGGACAATGTTCCTGTTAAAATCAATCTTTATGAAAGATTATTTGATGTTCCGAACCCAAGTGACGAGGAGGGCGTAAGCTCATTTGAGGATAACCTCAATCCGGATTCACTTGTTGTTAAAGAGGGTTATGTTGAAAAGGCTCTCGCTGACTGTGAGGTTGGTGCAAAGTACCAGTTTATGAGAAACGGTTATTTCTGCAAGGACAGAACATCAACGGATGCACACCCTGTATTCAACAGAACAGTTGCCCTGCGTGACAGCTTCAATAAAAAGAATAACTAATGTTAAAAGCACTGACTAAACGTCAGTGCTTTTTGTTGAGCGGACCGATGTGGGCATCGGTCCCTACGATTGCGTTTTGTAGGGGATGGGTTTCCTGTTCCAAATGATTATTATATGTTTTCTGCAATTGCCTTGTTAACCTGCTCACGAACATTTTCAAGCCAGCGGGCGCTGTGTGGGTATTCTGTGAAGGTTAATGGCTTTTCAAGTCCGTTTTCAACAATTGCAAGTGTTTTATCATAACCGATTTTGCTTTCAAGCAGCTTAAGTGCCAGCATATCCTGAAATCCGTCATAAAAAACGTGAAGTCGCAGTGAATCAAGGGGCACACCGCCTTCGCCCGGATAAACAACAAAGCTGTCACCTGCCTGAAAATTACCCCCTGCATCTGCTGTTTCAAATGGGTCAATCACCGATTTTGAATACTGGCTGTAGTAAAAATTATAGCCCCAGTGCAAAAAGCCCTTAACATTATATTTATAAAGCTGAAGCCCCAATACTCTGTTTCGTTCAGAGGGCATTGCAAAGAAACGGTTTGATACATACTTGCTGCCTTGTGCACAGCAGTAATATGTCCACAGCTCAGGCACATTACCGATAAATGGCTCAATGTGGTCATTGGCAGGGATAGGCAGCTTAATCAGTCCGCTTTTATATAGATTGTATGATGAAAGTGCATCAATGATTTTGAAATTCTCAAAATACTTGTTAACAATTTTTGATGCTGTGCCATAAGTGATTTTCATAGCACCTGCAGGCTCGTCGGATATATGTAAAAGGCATCTTTCACGTATCCCTTTTTTGTCAATATATTCGGTGAGGGCTGCTGCAAGCTGCTTGATGAACAGCCTGTAGCGGATACCGCCTGCAATTGTTTTCCAGCCGAAGATTTGTTTTAATTCGCCATTTTTTTCAGCCATAATCTTCGGTGCGTGGCGTGCACCCCACTGGGTGAACAGGTGACTCATTTCATAATATCTGATGCTGCAGCGGTCACACATTTCAATCCATTTATCAAGCTTTTCAAATGAAAATGAATACTTATTTCTGCCTGTTACCTGAACATCAACAAGCTGAACAGTGGGTCTTTCACCGCCTACCTTCGTGTCAAGGGGAGGGGTGAAAAGGGGCGTGAGCACGCAGTTCATTCCGTATTCCACAGCACGGCGGAGGTAATTTTCGGTGACTCTCCAGTATTCGTCGGAAAAGGCTTCAAAGCCGTAAATACTCATAAGGCAGTCGGTGTGAAACCAGTTGGTGTAAACCATTTCCTGTTCCGGCAGCAAAGCGTCAATAATATGAATGCGAATACTGCTTTCGCCGTAATCTGAGCTTATCAGAATATCGTGATTGCCTGCAGGCAGACTGCAGCCTGTAATCTGTACCCATACAGAATTATATCCGTCATTCTGTGCGGTAAAGACTGTGCCGTTAATCGGCATAAGTAAGTCAGGATAGTATTCCTGTGGTTCCAGATAGTAATCGTCGGCTGTTTTGGCTTTCACATAGCCGCCCTTAATCATTTTAACTTCAAAGAATTTCAGATAATCAGAAAGTGTTGATTGAACGGAAAAGGATATTTCTTCACCCTTTTTGGCATCAAAAACAATCTGAAATGCTTTCTTTTCGTTTTTCAGCATAGATAAGCCTGAAAGTGCATAAATATCTTTGCTGTTCGGGAAAACCTTTTCCAAAGATGAAGTAATCAGCATTTTTTTCATATCAGCTATTCTCCTTGAATTTTGATTGATTTACCTTGATTTTATCAAAAGGACTATGTTTTGTAAAGTATATTGCATTCTTATAATAAAATAAATTATTAATACTTGCCAAGCGTGTCACTAAGTGGTAAAATACAAGCAACTGTTTAAAATAATTGAAGGTGATGGATTTTGAGTAAGAGAAATGACATAAAAAATATTGCAATTATTGCCCACGTTGACCACGGCAAAACAACACTTGTTGATGAAATGCTGCACCAGAGCGGTATTTTCCGTGATAACGAAGAGGTTGCTGAAAGAGTAATGGATAGTAACGACCTTGAAAAGGAGCGTGGAATTACTATCCTTTCCAAGAATACTTCTGTGCATTATAAAGATACTAAGATTAACATTGTTGACACACCGGGGCACGCTGATTTCGGCGGCGAGGTTGAGCGTATTTTAACAATGGTTGATGGTGTTCTTCTGCTTGTTGATGCATTTGAGGGCTGTATGCCGCAGACAAGATTTGTTCTTAAAAAGGCTTTGGGACTTCACAAAACACCTCTTGTTGTAGTCAACAAAATTGACCGTGACGGTGCAAGACCAAGCGAGGTTATTGACGAGGTGCTTGACTTGTTTATCGAGCTTGGTGCTGATGATGAACAGATTGAATTCCCTGTGGTTTATGCTT
Source organism: uncultured Bacteroides sp. (assembly GCA_964396885.1). GTDB lineage: Bacteria > Bacillota > Clostridia > Oscillospirales > Acutalibacteraceae > Eubacterium_R. The sequence goes on from CAYNGP010000077.1 coordinate 6,753, forward strand.
CTGCAAGAGAGGGTTATTCAAGCCTTGACCCCAATGTTCGTGAGGGTGATATGCGTCCGCTGCTTGATGCAATTTTGGAGCATATTCCGTCACCTGAGGGTGATGCAGAGGGCCCTGCACAGATTTTGTTCAGTTCACTGGAATATGATGACTATGTTGGCAGAATCGGTGTCGGCAGAGTTGAGCGTGGTGAAATTAAGGTGAATACACCATACGTTCTCTGCAAGCAGGACGGCACACAGGAAAATGTTAAATTCACAAAAATCTATCAGTTTGAGGGCTTAAAGCGTGTGGACTGCCAGACGGCAAAGTTTGGTGATCTGGTATCAGTTGCAGGTATTGCTGACCTTAATATTGGTGAAACTGCCTGTGACCCGAACTGTGTTGAGCCGCTTCCTTTTGTAAAAATAGACGAGCCTACAATCTCCATGAACTTTATTGTTAATGATTCACCATTTGCAGGCAGAGAGGGTAAATATGTTACATCACGTAACCTGCGTGACCGCCTGTTCAAAGAGGTTGAAACCAATGTTTCCATGCGTGTTGAAGAAACGGATTCGATGGATACCTTTAAGGTATCCGGCAGGGGTGAGCTTCATCTTTCAATCCTGATTGAAACCATGCGCCGTGAGAATTATGAGTTCCAGGTATCACGTCCTCAGGTTATTATGAAAAAGGACGAAAACGGCAGAACGCTTGAACCGGTTGAGCTTGCTATTATCGAGGTGCCTGAGGATTATGTCGGCGCTGTTATGGAAAAGCTTTGCTCACGCAAGGGCGAAATTGAGAATATGGATACCCGTTCAACAGGTATGACACACCTTGAAATCAAAATTCCTTCACGTGGTCTGATTGGCTACCGCAGTGAATTTTTAACCGATACGAATGGTAACGGTATTATGAATCAGCTCTTTGTGGGCTATGAGGAATATAAGGGCGAAATTGCGACAAGAAACCGCGGTTCAATCGTTGTTCACGAAACAGGCACAACAACAGGCTATGGCTTGTGGAATACCCAGGACAGAGGCAAGCTGTTCCTTGGCCCGGGTGTAGAGGTTTATGAGGGTATGATTTGCGGTGAGTGTGCGAAGGATGAGGACATTGTATGTAATGTCTGCAAAAAGAAGCACGTTACAAATACTCGTGCCAGCGGCAGTGACGAGGCGTTGAAGCTTGTTCCGCCAACCACGCTTTCACTGGAGCAGAGTATGGAATTTTTGGCTGATGATGAGCTTTTAGAGGTTACACCAAAATCAATCCGCCTCAGAAAAACAATACTCGACAAGGGCTTAAGACTTAAGGCAGAAAGCAGGAAAAAATAATGAGCAAAATAGGTGTACTCGGTGCAGGCACATGGGGAACTGCATTAGCAATTATGCTTGCACAAAACTCAAACCGTGTCACACTCTGGTCGGCACTGGATGATGAGCTTAATACACTGAAAACAACGCATACCCACCCAAACCTTAAAGGTTCGGTTATTCCTGAAAATATGGCGTTTACAAACGATATTTCGGAAGTATGCACGGATAAGGATATTTTGCTGTTTGCAGTTGCATCCCCATATGTAAGAGAAACAGCAAAAAAAGCCTCTCCTTATATTAAAGAGGGGCAGATTATCGTTGATGCGGCAAAGGGCTTGGAAGAGGATACCTTGTTCACGATGTCGCAGGTTATAAAAGACGGTATAGGAAAAGATGTTACCGTTGTTGCATTGTCAGGTCCGACACACGCTGAGGAGGTTGCTCTGGGCTTGCCCACAACAGTTGTGGCTGCCTGCCGTGATATGAATGCAGCCGAACAGGTACAAAGCATTTTTATGAACACCTGTATGCGTGTCTATACGAATGAGGATATTTTAGGGGTAGAGCTTTGCGGTGCACTGAAAAACATAATTGCTCTTGCCTGCGGAATATCAACAGGTCTTGGCTTTGGCGACAATGCAAAGGCAGCTATCATTACAAGAGGTATTGCTGAAATGTCACGTCTTGGATTAGCTATGAATTGTGATAAAATGACGTTCGCAGGTCTTGCAGGTCTGGGTGATTTGATTGTTACTGCTACCAGCTGTCACAGCAGAAATAATAGAGCCGGTTTTCTGATTGGCAGCGGTTGTTCTGCTGAGGAAGCAATCAAAAAGGTAGGAATGGTTGTTGAGGGCATACACGCTATTCCATCAGCCCTTAAGCTTGCTGAAAAATATAATATTGATATGCCGATTATCACTGCTGTTCATAAAACCGTAAGCGGTGCACTTGCTCCTGATGAGGCAGTAAGCCTTCTTATGAACAGAGAAAAGAAAAGTGAAAAATAAGGAGGTATCCTATGGATAACCGTGAATATGTTTGTACATTTGACAGAAATGAATCAAACTATTATGATTAT
>CAYNGP010000078.1:0-9112 GCA_964396885.1 uncultured Bacteroides sp.
AATAAAATGCAATATCAATATTAAATTGTTAATCTTTCTTAAAATTTAAGATTTACTATAATTTATATATTATATATTTTTATAATTTATATTGATTTAATATTTAAAAACTGATATAATGAAAAATATAGTGGTTTATTCTGCAACTTTTTACTTTTATATATAGAGAATTAAAATTAAGGAGGTATGTATGGAATCAATTAACGATATATGGGAAGCTATACTCGATTATTTTAAAACCCGTGTCAGCGAAACTGCTTTTACTCTTTGGATTAAAACAGTTAAGCTTGACAGTTCAGATACATTTGACAATGGTGCAGTTACAATTCACTGCCCAAAAACAATGCATAAAAATATCGTATCATCAGTTTACAGTGATATGTTTCAGGAAGCATTTTTAGCAGTACTCGGCTTTCCTGTTAAAATAAATTATGTTTGCGATGAAGAATCAGCAGGTTCAAACAATTCATCTGTACCGATTAACAATAACATTGACAAACAACATCTTGAGGATTATAAAAACAAGCAATTTACATTTGAAAATTTTATTGTTGGCTCAAGCAACAGATTTGCTTATGCTGCAGCAAAGGCAGTAGCAAATGACCCCGGTTCAAGAATGGGCTCAAATTCAATGAGCAACTATAATCCATTATTTATTTATGGTAATTCAGGACTTGGCAAAACACACATATTAAATGCAATCTGTCATGAAATTGAAAAGAATTTCCCTGATATGAACATAATGTATATCAGAGCAGAGGAATTTGCCAACGAATTTTATCAGGCACTGCAAAACAAAACAATTGATGAATTTCATAATAAATACAGAAATAATATTGATGTACTTTTAATTGATGATATTCAGTTTATTTCAGGCAAAACATCAACTGAGGAGGAATTTTTCCACACCTTTGATGCACTTGTTTATGGCGGAAAGCAGGTTGTTTTAACATCAGACAGACCGCCAAAGGATATTCAGTCCATTACTGACAGACTGAAATCACGTTTTGAGGACGGACTTTTAGCTGATATTCAGCCGCCTGAATTTGAAACACGCTGCGAAATTATTAAGAGAAAAGCAAAGTCACTTAATTTTGAAATTGATGAAATTGTAATTAATTACATAGCAGAAAAAATCAAATCAAATATCAGACAGCTTGAAGGTGTAACTAAAAAATTATATTCACTTAAAAATATTAATGACTTTGAGCCGACAGTTGCACTGGCACAGAATGTTATCAAGGTTGTTATGGAGGATACTCAGCCGCTGCCTGTAACAATTCAGCGAATTGTTAATGAGGTAAGCCGCACAACAGGTATTGCTGTTGAGGATATTTACAGCAAAATTCAAAAAGCAAATATTTCCCATGCAAGAAAAATAACCTTCTATGTTGTAAGAAAGGTTACCAATATGAGCTATGAGGATATTGGTGAGGAATTTAACAAACACCATTCAACAGTAATGTATAACATTGAACAGATTGAAAAAGAAATGGCAGAAAATTCAAAGCTTGCAAGACAGGTTAATGACATTATAAATAACATCAAAAGCGAGCAATAATTTTCAACACTTTTTTCCTTTTGCACATAAAAGTTTTTAAAAAGATTGTTGAAAAAAATAGTTTTACACAATGTGCACATTTTTTAAACAATTCATTTTATGAAAAAAATCGGTGATTTTTGGCGTAATTATGACAGTTTTAAGAGTTTTTAACAATTTCCACACCATATATTACTATTACTAAAAGTCGATATTCTATGATAGACGGAGGATAAAAAAATGAAATTTACCTGTAACACAAAGTCATTAAGCGAAGCTTGCTCAAATGTTATGAGAGCAGTCAGCACTAAAGTTACAATTCCTACCATTGAGGGTATACTCATTGAATGCGGATCTGATACCCTTAGCTTAACAGGTTATGATTTTGAATTTGGTATCAATACCACACTTGAAGCAAATGTTGTTGAGCCGGGTGCAATCGTTATTAATGCTAAGGTAATCAGCGATATTATAAGAAAGCTGCCTGACGGTAATGTTACCTTTGATGTCAGCGGAACATCCGTTTCAATCATAAGCGGTGCTGCTCAGTATAATATTATGGGTATTGATGCAGACGATTATCCTGAGCTTCCTTCAGTTTCAGGCGGTTATCCTTTGTTCTTAAATGAATCTGTTTTACAGGGAATGATTTCACAAACATTATTTGCTGTTGCTGATAATGAATCATCAAAGCCTGTTCACACCGGTTTAAAATTTGAAATGACCTTAAATCAGCTTAAATTAATAGGCGTTGATGGCTACAGACTTGCTGTAAGAACTGAAACAGTTCAGTATGACGGCGAAGATATCAGCTTTATTGTACCTAAAAAGACTATTCGTGAGTTAATTAAGCTGATGGGTACTGAAAGTGATAAAAACGTATCAATCAGTGTTGGTAAAAGACATATTGTTTTTGATGTTGAAAATTACAGTATTATCAGCCGTTTGCTTGATGGTGATTTTCTTGATTACAATGCTGCCATCCCAAAATCTGCAACAACTACAGTTTTGATTAACACCGGTGATGCAATTGATTGTATTGAAAGAACATTGCCTGTTATTGAAAATGACAAGAAAAATCCAATTAGATGTTTGTTTGATAATGATGAGATGAGAGTTTCAACAGTATCAAGCCTTGGCAGAGTTGTTGACTATACACACGCAAATGTAAGCGGTGACAGAGTTGAAATCGGCTTTAATTCAAAGTTTATTTTGGATGCACTTCGTGCCGCAGATACTGATCAGGTTAAAATTGAACTTAACAGTGCTGTCAGCCCTGCAAAGGTTATGCCGATTAATGATGACAGCTTTTTATTCTTAGTTCTTCCAATGAGGCTGAAAAATGAAAATTAAAGTTAACGCAGCAAAAAGAAAAAGTGAAGAGGTTATGATAAACACTGATTTTATCAGACTTGATTCATTCTTAAAATTTAAAGGTATAGCTGAAACAGGCGGTCAGGCAAAGCAGTTTATTTATGACGGAATCGTTAAAATTAATGATGAGGTTTGCACTGCAAGAGGTAAAAAAGTAAGAAACGGTGACACTGTTTCAATATTCAGTACTGATTATCATATAAAAAATGAAAATTAATTCAATTGCTATTGAAGGCTTCAGAAATATTGAAAAATTAAATTTAAATTTTGATGATGTTAATATCATTTATGGTGAGAATGCACAGGGCAAAACAAATTTGATTGAAGCAATTTATCTTTTCACAGGAAGCAAAAGTTTTCGAGGTGTTAAGGATAAAGAGCTTGTTAAGTTTGATAATGAATTTGCCAGCCTTAAAATTGATTTTGAAAATAAAAGCAGACAGCAAAATGCACAGATTTTAATTCAGAATAAACGCAGTGCAAGCCTTAATGGTGTTAAAAAGAAAAGTGCTGCTGCACTTGGTGAAGAGCTTAAAGCAGTCATATTTTCACCTGTTCATCTATCTATGGTCAAAGACGGACCTATTGAAAGGCGAAAATTTATTGATAATGCACTTTGTCAGCTTAAATTTAATTATAGAAATGTTTTAAAGGATTATAATCGAAGCCTTAGTCAAAGAAATATGCTCCTTAAGGATGTTGCAAAAAATAACAGCCTTTTGGATATGCTTTACATCTGGGATAAAAATCTGGCAATCAGCGGTGCAAAAATTATTTATCAAAGACAAAAATATGTTGAAACACTGCTGCCCTTTGCCAAGGATATATTTGATGGTTTATCATCAGGTAAAGAGGATATTGATTTAATACTCAAAGGACCATTTGAGTATAATGGTTTAACTGTTGATGAAATTCAAAAGCAGCTTATGTTTGCCCTTGATAATAACAGAGGCAGTGATATTTTAAATAGAATCACAACAATAGGTCCTCACCGTGATGATATGGAAATATTGATCAATGGAAAAAGTGCAAGAAGCTTTGGTTCACAGGGTCAGCAAAGGTCTTGTGTATTAGCACTAAAGCTTGCAGAAGCAAGTCTTCTTCGTGAAATGACAGAGGATGAGCCCTTGGCACTGCTTGATGATGTAATGAGTGAGCTTGATATTTCAAGACAGGATTATATTTTAAATCATATAAAAGACTGGCAGGTATTTATAACCTGCTGTGATGCAAACACTGTTTTAAGATTAAAAGAGGGCAAAACCTTTCATATTCAGAATGGGGGTCTTGTTTGATGTATATTTATCTTGGCGGTGACATTGCAATAAGCACAAAGGATATTATCGGTATTTTTGATATGGATACATCAACTGTTAACAAAGCAACGAGGGATTATCTTTCAAAAGCCGAAAAAGATAAAAAGGTAGTTTATGTAAATTATGAGCTCCCAAAGAGTTTTATAGTTTGCAGGGATAAGATTTATGTTTGCCCTTTAAATACGGCAACGCTGTTAAAAAGGTGTAAATAAGGAGAGAACTATTTTATGAGTGAAGAGATTAAAACAAATTTAGAAGAAGAGGATATGGATACTGTTGTTACCGAGGAATATTCTGCCAAGGATATTCAGGTACTTGAAGGACTTGAGGCTGTAAGAAAGCGCCCCGGTATGTATATCGGCTCAACAGGACCGAGAGGACTGCATCACCTTGTTTATGAGATTGTGGATAACTCAATCGACGAGGCACTTGCAGGTGTTTGTACACATATTGAATGTGACATTTTGCCTGGTGATATTATTCAGGTGCGTGATAACGGCCGTGGTATCCCTACAGGTATTAATGAAAAAACCGGACTCCCTGCAGTAACTGTTGTTTTGACAGTTCTTCACGCAGGTGGTAAATTCGGCGGATCAGGCTATAAAGTATCAGGTGGTCTGCATGGTGTAGGTTCGTCTGTTGTTAATGCACTCAGTGAATGGCTCGAGGTTGAGGTAACACAGAATGGTCATATCTATTCACAGAAATTTGAGCGTGGTGTGCCTGTTAACGATTTACATATTATCGGTGATGCTGATGGTCACGGTACTTTAATCAGATTTAAAGCAGATGCTGATATATTCCAGGAAACAACAACATATGAATATGATATTTTAGCAAGACGTCTTAGAGAGCAGGCATTCCTTAATGCAGGCTTATCAATCACACTCAGTGACAGAAGAAATGAAGACCCTGAGGAACAGATCAGTGAAGAATTCTGTTATGAAGGTGGTATTCGTTCCTTCGTTGAATATATCAACACAAGCCGTGGTTTAAATCCAATTCAGGAAGAGGTTATTCACCTTTCAACAACTAAGGGTGACAGAAGTGCTGAGGTTGCACTCTGCTATACCGACTCATATAATGAAACACTTTTATCCTTTGCAAATAATATTAATACCATTGATGGTGGTACACACGAAACAGGTTTTAAAACCGCACTCACAAGAGTATTTAACGATTATGGTAAAAAGTTTGGAATACTTAAGGACAGCGACAAAAAATTCAATGGTGAGGATGTTCGTGAAGGTATCACTGCAGTAATTTCTGTAAAATTAACAGAAGCTCAGTTTGAGGGACAGACTAAGGGTAAGCTTGGTAATACTGATATTACAGGCTTGGTTTCATCAATGCTTTACGAAAAGCTGATGACTTATTTTGAGGAAAATCCGTCTGTCGCAAAAGTTCTTATTAATAAATCACTTGATGCATCCCGTGCAAGAGAAGCAGCAAGAAAAGCAAGAGAAAATGCAAGACGCAAATCACCACTTGAAAGCAATTCATTACCGGGTAAGCTTGCAGACTGTACAAGCAAAGAGCCTGAAAAATGTGAAATCTATATCGTCGAGGGAGATTCTGCAGGCGGCTCTGCTAAGGAAGGCAGAGATAGAGAACATATGGCCATCCTTCCTCTTTGGGGTAAAATGCTTAATGTTGAAAAAGCAAGAGTGGACAAGGTTATCACCAATGAAAAGCTTGTTCCTGTTGTAATGGCACTTGGTACTGGTATTGGTGATGATTTTGACATCAGCAAGCTTAGATATCATAAAATCATTATTATGGCCGATGCCGATGTCGATGGTGCTCATATCAGAACACTTTTGTTAACCTTCTTCTTCAGATATATGCCTCAAATCATCGAGCAGGGCTATGTTTATCTTGCTCAGCCTCCTCTTTTTAAGGTAGCTAAAGGTAAAAAATTTACATATGCATTCAGTGATGAAGAAAGAGATGCGGTTATTAAAGAATACGGCGGCGACTGTGATATTCAGCGATACAAAGGTCTTGGTGAAATGGACCCCGAACAGCTTTGGGAAACAACTATGGACCCTGAATTCAGAACAATGCTGCGTGTGACAATTGAGGATGCACAGCGTGCAAGCGAAAACTTCTCAATCCTTATGGGAGATAATGTTGAACCGCGTAGAGAGTTTATAGAGAAAAATGCAAAGTTTGTACAGAATTTAGATGTATAAAAAATATTATTGTCTGAAAAGCGGTTCAACACGTGGCTCCAAATTCGTTATAACGAATTTGGGAGAAAAGGTCCAGTGGACCTTTTCGTAGCAAGTGGAAAACGTTGTGTTTTATAAGCAGTTGTTTTGTGCAGATAACATAAGCAAAGTTTGTACAGAATTTAGATGTATAAAAAATATTATTGTCTGAAAAGCGGTTCAACACGTGGCTCCAAATTCGTTATAACGAATTTGGGAGAAAAGGTCCAGTGGACCTTTTCGTAGCAAGTGGAAAACGTTGTGTTTTATAAGCAGTTGTTTTGTGCAGATAACATAAGCTAAGTTTGTACAGAATTTAGATGTATAAAATAAAATCAATTCGTAGGGGCGGATATTATCCGCCCGAATAATACTAAAATATAATCAAATCAATTATGATAAAACTAACATTTCAAATGACAGCCGATGAATTTTATGAAGGCTGGAAATACAAATTAAAAAAGAATAATTTTAAAGATAAAACACCATTGCTATTAATAATTCTTCTTATAGTAATTGCTTTATTAATGATAATAACAAAGGATTTTTATTATTTGTTTTACTGTCTTTTATTTATAATTTTAGTAGTATTTAGAAAAAGTATGAATAAAAAGGCAGTTAAGAATCAGTTTTTTTCATCACCTACCATGTCAGGTGAAGCAACACTTTGCACCTATGGTGAGGGTCTTGAAATCATTAATAGCTATAAAAAAATATTTGTTCCGTGGCAGAGTATTTTTTCTGTTAAAGAAACAGAAAAGTTTTTAATGATTATGCCTGCATACAGAACAATCGTTTTTGTAATTAATAAAGAAAGATACAGAAGCAGTGAATTAAATGAAATAATTTCACTATTAAAGCAAAATACAACAGTTGAGGAGGGAAAACGATGAAAAATACCTTCCGTTCAACACTTAAAAAAGAGGATTTTGTTATTTGGGAAAGACTGCAGTATAAACGTTCAAAGCTTATACCCACATTAATCATAGCATTAATGTTTGTTTCTTTTTCGGGTTACTATTTAATAGCTAACAAAAATCTGACCTTAATAATTGCTGTATTGGTTGCAGTTGTGATTTGCGGTGTATATTTTCTTTATGTCTACAACAAGGGTATTGAAAAAAAGGTTGAAGAATATATTGCAGCTGATGCACAATATCTTTCACAATGTGAAATCACAATTGATGAAAACACGATTGAAGGTAAAAATCTGCCGATGATAAATGAGGCAGGAATAATCAGTGTTTACCCTTTTTCTATAATGAAAGCAATTTATGAAACAGAAAATTATTTTTATTTTATTATCGGATTTGAAATAATAATTTTGCCGAAAAGAGATATACCTGATGAAATGAAACAACAGGTATTCAGTCAGATTAAGAAAAACAGAAATTGTATTTTTTTAAAATAATTGTTTTTAGTTACTACTTTAACCAATGTTTTTGGTAATACTTTTATTAAATCTAATGCCGTTTTGGCAACGGAGGAATATGAATGGATAACAATGAAATTCGTTATGACAATCAAAAAATTGTAGACGTTGAAATCAGTACTGAAATAAGAAAGGCATTCCTTGATTACTCAATGAGTGTTATTGTACAGCGTGCATTACCTGATGTTCGTGATGGTTTAAAGCCTGTTCACAGAAGAATTCTGTATGCAATGTATGATAATAATTTATATCCTACTAATCCTTATCGTAAGTGTGCAACCACTGTCGGTGAAGTACTGGGTCATTATCACCCACACGGTGATGCTTCTGTTTATGACGCAATGGTTAGATTGGCTCAGCCATTCTCTATGCGCCATCCGTTAGTTGACGGTCACGGTAACTTTGGTTCAGTCGATGGTGACCCGCCTGCGGCATACCGTTACACTGAGTCACGTATGAGCAAAATTTCAATGAAAATGCTTGAGGATATCAAGAAGGATACTGTTGATTTTGCGCCTAACTTTGATGATAACGGCAAAGAGCCTACTGTTTTACCTGCAAGATTTCCTAATCTTCTTGTAAATGGTTCATCAGGTATTGCTGTTGGTATGGCAACAAATATTCCTCCTCACAATATGCATGAGGTAGTTGAGGGTATGTGCTGCCTTATTGATAATCCCGATGCATCACTTGAAGATTTAATGGTACATATCAAGGGTCCTGATTTCCCAACAGCAGGTATTATTATGGGTACCCGTGGTATTAAAGAGGCTTATGCTACAGGCCGCGGCAAGATTTATGTTCGTGCAAAGGCCGAAATAGTTGAAAGCCGCGGCGACAGATTTAAAATTGTTGTAACTGAAATTCCTTATGGTGTTAACAAGGCAAGACTGATTACAAGAATAGCTGATTTGGTTAAGGAAAAAAGGCTTGAAGGTGTAGCAGATGTTCAGGATTATTCTGACCGTCGAGGAATGCATATTGAAGTAACTGTTAAGCGTGATGCTAATGCACAGGTTGTTCTCAACAATCTTTATAAAATGACAGATATGCAGGTTACTTTCGGTGCAATTTTACTTGCCCTTGATGATGGTGTGCCAAAGGTATTAACACTCAAAGAAATTCTTGAAAAATATATTACCTTCCAGAAGGAAATTGTAAGAAGAAGAACAGAATTTGATTTGAAAAAAGCACAGGAGCGTGCTCATATTTTAGAGGGTCTTGCAAAGGCAATTGA
>CAYNGP010000079.1:0-9101 GCA_964396885.1 uncultured Bacteroides sp.
TGACTGAATCACACGACAGATTTCGAGTCTGTGCCGTTATGCCCTCTTCGGTACCCCTCCGAATATTAAACGGTTTCAATATGCTGATACCTGCAGCGACATTTTAGAACGGCGTGCCGTTATGCCCTGTTGCGGTGCCCAAAATTTTTAGCCCTGTCGTGCAAAATTTTGACCGCTGCCACTCCTTTTTGCTTGCTTCATCTGCCACCGACAGCGCTCGCAAACGTCCCCTCTTCGGTACCACTCCATATTTCAATATATTCTATACTTTTTTATTCCTTTTGTCAATAATGTTGAAAGTGTTAATGGTTTGTGTTAAAATACCACTGTTAATATGATTTGGAGAGTACAAAGTACAATGATTGCAATTATAGATTATGGTGCAGGTAATTTGTCAAGCGTTAAAAAGGCGCTTGATTACCTTGGTGCGGAAAGTGAAATAACACAGGATAGGGATAAGATTTTGTCTGCCTCCCACGTTATTCTGCCGGGTGTTGGTTCGTTCGGTGATGCAATGAATTCAATGGCAGAGCGAGGATTAGTTGATGTTGTTAAGGAGGCTGCCACAAGCGGCAAACCATTCCTTGGTATATGTCTTGGTTTACAGCTTCTGTTTGAGAGCAGTGAGGAAAGTCCTGAAGTAGAAGGCTTAGGTCTTTTGCAGGGCAGAATTGTTACGATTCCACGTGACAACGGACTTAAAGTTCCGCATATCGGATGGAATTCTGTCAGCGTTAAGCAGAAAGACGGTATTTTCAGCGGTATTGAAGACAACAGTTATTTTTATTTTGTTCATTCCTATTATTTAAGGGATGCGGCTGATGATGCGGTTGCAGGTACTACCGAATATGGTGTGCCTATTGAGTGTGCAGTTCAGAAGGGCAATTTGTGTGCTGTTCAGTTTCACCCTGAAAAGAGCAGCAGTGCAGGCTTAAAGCTGCTTAGAAACTTTATCGCTATGGAGGGAAAAGATGTACGCTAAAAGAATTATTCCCTGTCTTGATGTTAAAAACGGACGAGTTGTTAAGGGTGTGTCCTTTGTTGAATTGAGGGATGCAGGTGACCCTGTTGAGTGTGCCGCTGCTTATGACAAGCAGGGTGCCGATGAGTTAGTGCTCCTTGATATTACTGCTACCCACGAGGGCAGAAGCACAATGATTGATATTGTTAAGCGTGTTGCTGAAACCGTTTTTATTCCATTTACGGTTGGCGGTGGAATTAAAACAGTTGATGATTTTAAGGAGCTCCTCAGAGCAGGTGCTGACAAAATTTCTGTCAATTCAGCAGCCGTGAGAAATCCTGATTTAATCAACGAGGCTGCTTATAAATTCGGATCTCAGTGTGTTGTTTGTGCGATTGATGCCAAACGAAACGGAAATAGCTGGGAGGTTTATCTTAACGGCGGAAGAATACCTACAGGTATTGATGCTGTTGAATGGGCAGTTGAGGCAGAGAAACGGGGAGCAGGTGAAATTCTTCTTACCTCTATGGACTGTGACGGGCAGAAAACAGGCTATGATATTGAGCTCACTCGTGCGGTCAGTGAAAGGGTTGGTATACCTGTTATTGCTTCAGGCGGAGCAGGAAAGGCAGAGCATTTTTATGATGCTTTCACAGATGGTAAGGCAGATGCAGTTCTTGCGGCAAGTCTTTTCCATTTTAATGAATTGCCGATACCTGAGCTTAAAAAGTATCTTGATGAAAATAATATTTCAGTAAGAATATAATATTACATCAAAATGTAAAACACCATTGCAAGCATATTGTTTGCAATGGTGTTTTTTATATATGTTGGGTTTAAAACTTATTTAGATTTTTGTTTTTGCAAAAGTACGCTGCACACAATTACTGCTACACAAAATACAAGGATTAGATACCACAGATTTTCAAGTTTAAACCCATTATCCAAAATCAGTTTGTATCCCCAGGATGCAGGGAAAATTCGTCCTATGATTTCGAGAAAATTCGGCAAAAAATCATTGGGGAACATAATTCCTGAAAGCATGATAGACGGTAAAAAAACAAGCTGTGCTATCATGGTCAGCTTTGCTTGATTTTTTATAATCAGTCCTAATACGCTTCCAATACTCAGTGACGCAATAATGTATATGACAAGGGCAAGAAAAAAGCTTGGAAAATGTGTGGGTAATGCTGCGTCAAACAGTATAGGAGCAAGCGTCAGTATAATGATACAGGTAATCATCAAATGAACAAATGCTGAAAGAAACATTGTGACAAGACCTAAGTATAAAGGCACGCCGTTTGCTTTATAAACCTTTTTAATATCAGTCCCATAAGTTTCAACCAGTGACGGCGGTATTCCGATAAACGCCCCCATTGACACGCCCATAACAATCATGGATTGTATCAAGGTGCTTTTCATTTCCGGCATAACAGAAGTAAAAATACCACCCATCAGAAGAAAGAAAATCAGCGGTACAATATAGCAGGTAACTAACAAGGATTTACTTCTTATATCCAGTTTCCACTGTAATGCCACGCCGTATAAAAAGCCACTCATTTTTCTCCCCTCCCTGCTATTTCAATGAAATGCTGTTCAAGTGTTCCTCTGTCAACCTTAATATCCAATACTCCGATTCCTTTTTGCTTTAACTCGCTGAGTAAAGAAAGCAGGGTGTCTTCTATATTATCAGTTTCAAAAGTGTTATTTCCCTGCTGTGTTTTGATATGGATAAAGTATTTTTTTGAGATTTTATCAGTCAGATCAGAAGCAGTACCGCAAAATACAATTTTTCCATCATTCAAAATTGCAATGCGGTCACATAAGGCTTCTACCTCTGCCATATCATGACTTGCCAACACAATTGTTTTTCCTTGTGTTTTTAGCTTTCGGATTAGATGATGCAGTGACAGTCTGCCTTCAACATCAAGTCCCGCAGTTGGCTCATCAAGAAAAATAATATCCGGATTGCTGATAAGAGCAAGGGCGAGGTGTAATCGTCTTTTTTGTCCTGTTGACAGCTGAGCATATTGTTTTCGTTCAATTTCTTTTATGCCGAGAGTATCCAGCATAGAGAAATCTATTTTTGTCTTGTTCCATTTAGCAAACAGTTTTACAGCTTCCATCGGTTTGATGTGGGACGGCAATGAAGATGACTGTAATTGAATGCCCAGTTTCCCGTTGATAGTAATTTCACCACTGTCATATTTTTTCAAACCTTCAATGCATTCAAGAGCAGTTGTTTTTCCTGCACCATTTACACCGAGCAAGGCGAAAATTTCTCCTTGCTTAATCTGAAAATTAAGTCCTTTGAGGACAATGTTATTGCCATAGCTTTTCTTTAAATCACTGACTTGTATTGCATTGCTCATTGCTCCACCTCTCCAAACGGATTTACACCGAGCCTTGAAAAATAGATTTGTAAAGCAGGCTCTAAATAATCATTTACAAGCTTTTGCTTTTCTTCCCATTCATTTGTTGCAGTATCTATGTTTCCGATTTCACCCAGTTTTGGGAGCATAGTCATATCACCGCCTGTGAATTCCATAATCAAATTCCAGTATTCTTCTGTGACCTGCTGACATTTTTCACTGTCAGGCGGAATATGCTCTTTTTGAAGATTTATAATTTCATCACTCAGGCTGTTAAACCTATCTATAAAATTCAGCCCGCTGTCTTTATCAAATTTACTGCGTATATAGTCGAGCATATCATCATCAAATTTTTTAATCAGCCAGTAATATTCGTTATTCATCTGAAGATTGACTATAATATCAGCATATTTTTTGAAATCAACTGTTTGCATCTGCAGTACTTCTGCTTTTAACTGTTCTATCGCTGTTAAAGAAGCGGTTAATTGCTCTATTTTTTTGCGTATTCCGTTTGCTTGCTCAGCAAGCGCATTTGCGACATCATCAGGTGTTTCTAAAGAGGTCAGGTGTTTTTTTATATCGTCTAAAGAAAAGCCTAATGATTTCAAGGATATAATTTGATGAAGTATAATCAAATCTTTATCTGTATACAGTCTGCGACCTCCCTCGCTTTCTGCAGATGGGGAGAAAAGTCCTTCTCTATCGTAGTACTGCAAAGTGCGGACAGTAACGCCCATTTTCTTTGCGGCTTCGCCAACTGTCATATATCCTTGCGGTATTGCTTTGTATTTTGCCATAATCATTTCACCTTCTGTATATATTATAAATCATTACGTAACGTCACAAGCAATACTTTTTTAAAAATTTTAAGCGGCAAAGATTTCTCCTTGCCGCTTATATAATGGTTCGAATATTATTCAATTGGTGTGAGGTTTTTAAGGCTGATGTCCATAATAGGTGCTGAGTGTGTCAGTGCACCGCAGGATACAAAATCAACGCCAACCTCAGCGATTGATTTGAGCCTTTCTTTTGTTACATTGCCGGAGCACTCTGTTTCGGCACGGCCGTCAATGATTTCAACAGCCTTGCGCATAGTTTCATTATCCATATTATCAAGCATAATGATGTCAGCACCTGCGTTAACAGCTTCCTCTACCTGCTCAAGTGTTTCGGTTTCAATCTCGATTTTGCGAACAAATGGTGCATAAGCCTTTGCCATTTGAATCGCCTTGGTGATTGAGCCTGCAGCACCGATGTGGTTGTCCTTAAGCAGAACACCGTCCGAAAGATTATATCTGTGGTTTGTTGCACCGCCTACAGTTACAGCGTACTTTTCAAAGGGGCGCATATTCGGTGTGGTTTTTCTTGTGTCGAGCAGTGTGGTGCTTGTGCCCTCAAGCTCTGCCATATATTCCTTAGTGATTGTGGCAATTCCGCTCATTCTTTGCAGGTAGTTAAGTCCTGTTCTTTCACCGCTGAGGATTGCCTTGATGTCGCCGTAGATAATGCCCAGCAAATCACCGCTTTTTACACTGTCACCATCTTTGAAATATGCTTCAAAACGGCTTGTTTCGTCAAGTAGTTCAAAGGTCCTTTTGAAAATATCAAGACCGCAGATTACACCGTCCTGCTTGCAGATAAGCTCAGCCTTGCCCTGCTTGTCCTCAGGCATAACCGCATTTGTTGAAACGTCCTCAGATGTTATATCTTCTCTTAATGTGTTCCAGATGTACTGGTCAACATTAATTTTCATTGTTACACCATTTATCATAAAATTCTTTATCCTTTCCTTTTATCTCGTCCATAATCAGCGCCTTGAATTCCTTTTCTCTTATATCCTTAGGAGGGTAGGCACTTAAATCAATTGATGGGATATTCAGTTCTTTTTCGCTGTTATCATCCGCAATAAGCTGTGCTGCTCTTTTAGCGAAAACAAGACTCTCCAAAAGTGAGTTGGATGCAAGCCTGTTTTTGCCGTGAACACCATTGCAGGCAGTTTCGCCCACTGCATAAAGGTGCTCCATAGTGGTTTTACCGTTGATATCTGTTTTTACACCGCCCATCATATAATGCTGTGCAGGGGTAACTGGCACCTTATCCTTGGTAATATCAAAACCCTCGTCCATACAAGCCTCAAAAATATTGGGGAATCTTTCACCGGCTTCCTCGCTGCTCATAGTGGGCAGTGTGATATATACGTGATCCGTGCCGAATTTCGCCATTTCCTCAACGATTGCATTTGTTACAACATCACGTGGCTGAAGCTCATCGGTAAAGCGTTCACCTTTTTCATTGAGGAGGATTGCACCCTCACCACGAACACTTTCACTGATTAAAAAGCGTCTGCCTTTTTTGTTGCTGTAAAGTGTAGTGGGGTGAATTTGTATGTAATTCATATCCTGCAGTTCAACACCGTGCTTTAACGCAAGGGCAAAGCTGTCACCTGTAATATGCGGGAAATTGGTTGAATTTAAAAACAGTCCGCCGATACCACCAGTGGCAAGAATGATGTCACGGGCAAGTATTGCACCCATTTCGCCAAATTCATCCTCACACACAATGCCCTGGCAGACATTGTTCTGCTCAATAAAGTCAATCATCGTGGTTTGTGTTACAAGGGTGATATTGCTTCTTTTTTTAGCAATGCTAAGCAGAGTAGCTGTTATTTCTTTACCGGTTTCATCCTTGTGGTGCAAAATTCTGTTTCTGCGGTGCGCACCCTCACGAGTGTAGTCAAAATCACCCTCCTCATCCGTGTCAAACTGAACACCGAGCTCAACAAGGGTTCCGATAACATCGGTAGAGGATTCTATCATCACTTTAACAGATTCGGGGTTGTTTTCATAATGCCCTGCCTTCATTGTGTCTTCATAGTAGCAGTTAAAGTCATTAATGTCCTTTAATACGCATACACCGCCCTGAGCAAGGTAAGAGTCACACTCTTTTAAGTTCTCCTTGGTTATAAGGAGTATATCCTTATTATTGGGCAGACACAGGGCAGCAAACAGTCCGGCAACACCGCTGCCGACGATTACAACATCTGTTTTTATGTAGTCCTTCATTTCCATAGCCTATATATTATTCTCCTGGGATTTTCGAATTTAGGTTATACTTATTCTAATATATAATTTTTTTTATGTGTTGTCAAGTGTTGCCTAAGTTATATAAGTTATGTTAAAATCTATTGAGAGGATGATATTATGAATGTTTTTGATTTTGATAATACGATTTATGACGGCGAAACCCTTGTTGATTTCATTGTTTATTACATAAAAACCGATCCGAGAATATGGAAATACGTTCCCAAGCTTTTGTGGATTTATTTTAAAGATACCTGCCATCTTTTCACAGTTGGTGAGGCTATTAAGGCATATGCAGGTTTTCTTGAGGGATACTATACAAAAATAGATACGATTGAAGAGGATGTCAAAAAATTCTGGGATAAGAACGAGTGCAAAATCAAGCCCTGGTATAATGATGTAAGACGTGATGATGACATCATTGTGTCAGGCACAACGGATTTTATCCTGGATGAAATTATGGGCAGAATGGGCATTAAAAATTATGTTGGTTCGTCAATAGATAAAAAAACAGGCAAGTTCAAGCGTCTGTGCTTCCTTGAAAATAAGGTCAAAATTTTTAATGAGCTTTACCCGGGTGCACATATTGATAATTTTTATACCGATTCAATGAACGACAAGGCTATGATGGATATAGCAGATCATGTCTTCTTTGTTACAGGGGATAAAATAGAACAGATTAAGTAGGTGATTTTATGTTAAAGCTAACTTTTATTGCAGATACACATCATTATTCAAAAACGCTGGGAACTGATGGCAGACAGTATGAGCTGCGCTCAGGCTCTGACCAGAAATGCTTAGCTGAAACAGGTGCTATCATTGACGCTGCTTTTGAGCAGATGGGTAACAGTGACACTGATTTTGTATTGATTGCAGGTGATGTTTCAAACGACGGCGAAATGGTTTCACATCAGGAGTTTAAGGAAAAGCTTTATAAATTAAGTGAAAAGAAAAAGGTTTTTCTTATTACTGCAACCCACGATTGGTGCAATGATTTAAACCCAAGACGTTATGTTGGTGACTGCGTTTATAATGATGTGCCAACAATGACAGCCAAGGAACTGCCTGCGTTCTATGAGGATTTTGGTCCGAAAGATGCTATTAGTAAATTCATTACTCATATCGGCACCTGCTCTTATGTTGTGCAGCTTAGTGACAATGTAAGACTGCTTGCTTTAAATGACGATAAAAATGAGCATAATCACGCAGGTTTTACTGAGGAGCATTTTTGCTGGATTGAGGAACAGCTTGCCAAGGCTAAAGAGGATCGTTGTCTTATGATAGGTATGGAGCATCACCTTCTTGTGCCGCACATCAGTCCGCTTATTACAGGGGGCAGTACTTGTGTTGCAAACAGGGAATATGTTGCTTCGCGTCTTGCAGATGCAGGTCTGAGATATATGTTTGTGGGTCATTCGCATATTCAGAATACAGACAGCTTTAAATCAGCCAACGGCAATGTGATAACTGAGGTCAATGTGGGTTCTCTTGTAGGATATCCTGCACCTATGGTAAATGTTACTGTCAAGGATGATATGACTTTAAGCTATTCTGTTGAGCATCTTAAAAGTTTCAATTTTGAGGGTAAGGAATATGATGCTCAGGAATATTTAAAAAATCACGCACTGGCGATTATTCACGGAGTTCTTGGCGCACCTGATGTTGATGAGTTTGGTGTAAGGCTCACTGCTATGCAGCTGAATGGCGAAAAGCTGAAAAAGCTTTATCCCATTATCAGTCCTGTTTTAAACTTGATTAAAAGCGGAACAGTTTCACAGCTTTATAAAAAGCTGAAAATTATGGGCCTTGCAAAAAATATTGATAAAGCCCTTGCAGAAAAGTTTAAAAATGATAAGGTTATGGATTTTGTTGACCAAATTTTTCTTTCAGCCTTTGACGGCGGAATAGTCACCTTTGAGCGTTCAAGTGATTACTATTTATTTGTAATGTCCATAATTTCAATTCCTAAAAATATTTTGAAAAAAAATAAGGATTATGAAAAATTTATTCTTGCAGTTGATACAATACTGACAGGCGGAAAATTCAATAATCAGAAGGCTATAATATAATTAGGTTAAATATGTAAATGATATTGACTTTTTCACTATAATGTGTTACTCTTTTGTTACTGTTTTGGTATACAATATTTTGATTTAAAAATGCAAAATCCGACAAAAACACAATATGTTGTACGACAAAGTATTTCAAACAACAAATTGTGCAAATTTCAAAAAAGTTACATTTTGGATAAAATATATACAGTTTGATTTATTTTGTGTGTTATATTTGATATAATAACTGTGTTTTATGATTCGTGATACATATTTGTTTGCCAATTGCAAACATTATTATTTAGGAATATAAGTTGGGGTGTCTTCTTATATCCTATATTATACGAGCAGCGTATAAGAGAGGTGAATTTCGTTTGGAAAATTTTGTAATACAGGGTGGCAGTGAACTGTTTGGCGAAGTAACTGTCAGCGGTGCAAAAAATGCCGCTGTTGCGATTATACCTGCCGCTTTGCTTGCTGATGATGTAGTTCGTATTGAAAATATTCCAAATATTAGTGACGTTAGTCTTATAATTCAGATTCTTGACCGTATGGGTGCAGGAATTAAGATGATAAATAAAAACACAATTGAAATTGATTCACGTTCAGTAACCTGTCAGCCGGTGCCTTATGAGCT
>CAYNGP010000080.1:0-837 GCA_964396885.1 uncultured Bacteroides sp.
CAAGACCTATACCGGAGCCCCTTACAGAAACATTTGCTTTATAAAATTTATCCTTAACATGCGGCAAATCCTCTTTACTGATGCCGCAGCCCTGATCGGCAATAGCTATACTTATAAAGCTTTTGCCCTCCAGCTTCGTAAACTGTGCCTTAACAAAAATTTTGCTTGGTGCTCTTGAATACTTCAACGCATTATCAAGAATATTCATAAACACCTGCTTAAGCCTGTTTGCATCGGCATCGGCAATGGCAGGCACCTCAGGAATACTGTATTTAACTTCAATTCCCTCACGCATTGCACGCTCTCTGAATGTAAACACAGTTTCGTCAAGCTCGGCAAAAATATCTGTTTTAGCAAGCTTTAAATTCATTCGACCGCTCTGCAGTCTTGAGAAATCAAGCAGTTCCTCAACAAAGCCTTCAAGCCTGCCTGCTTCCTTAACAATAACCTCAAGACCTTTTCGGGTTATCTCATCAACCGAATCATCAATACCGAAGGTTAAGGTTTCGCCCCATCCCTTGATGGATGTGAGCGGTGTTCTCAGCTCGTGTGAAATTGTTGAGATAAAGTCATTTTTCATTTTATCGGTAGTAGAAATTTCTTCAGCCATTGAGTTGATTGAGTCACAAAGATTACCGATTTCATCATTATATTTCTTTAATAAAACTGGTTTATATGCTTCAGCAGCTTTATATTTTGTAGGAATAACTGTAGGGTTTACTTTATTTTCTGCCATCAATTCTATTCCTCCTATTTGTCTAATTTAGCACCAGATTTTTTAGCGTAACGAACTTTAACAGTTTTGCCGTCAACTTCTTCAAATCTGTAACCTACTTT
>CAYNGP010000080.1:847-9024 GCA_964396885.1 uncultured Bacteroides sp.
ATTCTGACTGAATAATCGCCCTGTGAAATCTTTTTTGTGGTTTCATTAATCTCTTTAACAGGGATGATAATGGAACGGATAAAGAATAAATTTGAAAGAATAATGATTACAAAAACAATGATTAATCCCAGTAAAATAAGGAATATCATATTATAAATCTGTGAATCCACTTGCTTAAGAGATGCCATTACACGAACAGCACCTGCAATATCACCCTGTGGATTTTTTATAATTCGGCAGATTGCCATTACCTTTTCGCCTGTATCCAGTCTGCCAACAAACTTTCCGACCTCTTTATCACTTGTAAGTGCCTGTGAATAGTCAGGCATACTTTGCTTTTCAATAGCAAAGCCACTGGAGGACAGAATAACTTGACCGTCACTGTCAATAATCCAGGTAGTCGTTTTATCCTTATAGCTATAGCTATCTATATATTCAGCAGCTGACTGCTCAAGTGAATTGCCTGATTCAAGATTGCTTGTAAAATAGCTCACTGCTGTTGTCGAAGCACCTGAGCTCAAAATACTTTCGACATTGGCATAGTAATGTGATTTTAATGCTGACACGGAAATAATGAAAACAATAATAAAGAATACAGCAATAACACCGATGATGTTAATAAGCCATCTCAGTGTAATACCCTCTGGTTTGGAGATATGAAATTTTTTCATAATCTGTTTCTTCATTTTTTCTCCGTGGTTTATAAGTTTATTAAGCTATGAACCGTTTACTGGTTATCTGTTATCCATTTGTAGCCAAGACCCCATATTGTAACAAGTCTTGTGGGGTTAGACGGATTGGTTTCAATTTTCATTCTGAGACGACGGATATTCACGTCAACAATTTTTTCATCACCGAAATAGTTAGCACCCCATACTGTCTTTAAAATCTCAGTTCTTGAAAGTGCAGCATTCGGATTTTTGAAGAAATGCTCAATAATCTGGAATTCAACCTGTGTAAGCTCAATAAGCTCACCATTTTTAGCAAGTGTTCTGTTACGCAGATTCAGCTCAAATTCGTCAAGAACAATTGCATCACCTGTTGTGTCATTCTTTCTGAAGCCACGAGTCATTTCAACACGACGATAGACTGCGTCCACCCTTGCCATAAGCTCACTTGGAGAGAAGGGCTTTGTAACGTAATCATCGGCACCGAACAGCAGACCGGTAACCTTGTCCATTTCCTGTGTTTTGGCACTGAGCATAATAATACCCAAATCTGAGGAACGCTTTCTCAGCTCTTTACAAACAGTCAGACCGTCAAGCTCAGGCATCATAATATCAAGGATTGCTACGTCGAAGCCTGCTTCATCACTCATAAATTTTTCAAGAGCAACTGCACCGTTTTCAGCCTGTTCAACATCATAACCGCTTCTTGTAAGGTTAATGACTATAAACTCTCTGATAGACTCCTCGTCCTCTGCTACCAATACTTTTTTCATAACACTGCCTCCAAACTTTTAATAAGTTCTAATAATGCTTTTAATATCGTCAATCGTCAGCTTTATTTCAGAATTACCATTGCAATTGCAAAGGTAAACCAAACCTGAATCACTGTAAATCTCTGTAAAATCAGAGTAATCAGCACTGTCATAATTCGCCCTCATAACAGTTATTATGCTGAAAATATTATCCTTGCCGTCAGTTACATTAAGCTGTCTTTTGTCACTGTCATATTCAATATAAGCCTTTGAAAAAAGGTCATCATCAAAAACAAGCAGATAACCATCACGCTTAACAGCGTAGGAATATTCCCTATGCTTCAGCACTGTGCTTTCATAACCGACCCAGCTTTGTGCAGTAACCTCACCGGGCAGACCGCTGACAGATTTATCAACAGGTATTTCAATCTCCCCGTCGCCGTTAATGTCACGGCTGGTAATCATATTATCTCTTGAGGTTTCAGCAGTTTTCCCTGAAGAATAGCTATAGAAAGGTGAAATAATTGAATCATAATAATCTGACCAATAAAGGAGCTCGGTAACCATAGAAGCACCGTTTGCCCTGATTGCATCGGCAAAAACGCTCATACCTTCATCCGTTTTGCCGCAGGTAATTTTTGAAAAGGAAATAATTGAGCTGTCAAGCTTGGTTTCACCAATCAGCTTTTTATTACCTGTTGCCAGTGAATAAAGCTCCGCCCTTGGTGATTCCGAGTAGCTGCCGAAGGTGAACACCAAAAGTTCATTCGTGCCATTGCCATTAATATCGGCAGAAATAAATTCACCTGCTGTAATTGAATCGGTCATAAGACTTAATTTTAAATCATTGTCAATTGAATATACGCAAAGATTTGACGTTGTTGAATTTGAAATAATTCCCCAGCAGACAATAATCTCTTCCGCACCGTCATTGTTGAGATCGCTGAAATCGACAGACTTAACGTCAACACCCTCACCCATTATATCATCAATAACATGCCAGGAACTATTCGACTTACTGAGCACTGCCATATCAACCTCGCCCAGATTATCGTTACGTTCAAAAAATGCAATAGCTTCATCAACGCCATCACTGTTTAAATCGCGAAGAATAAATGAGGTGGTATATTTTCCTGTTGCCGGGATTTTAATTGAATAGCCGCCCTTTGAATATTCATTAACCGCTGCCAGAATACCTGCATCGTCACCGCTGGGTGAAACGGGTGAAATCAAATCGTCTATATTTGCAATACGAAAGCCGCTGCAGCCTGAAAAGGTTAAGCATATGACGAACACAAGTAAAAGAATTTTAACCTTTTTCATATTCACCCTCCTTTGCAGTATTCATTTAGTCATATTTATAACATTATAACAGATATATTTAATAAAATAAATATAAAATTTAAAATTATTACAAACAAATTACATAAAAATAAAAGCCACTCAACGAGTGGCTTTCTATAATTTAATTATTCATCATTATCACCATAATTAAACTCATAGATAAGTTTACCATCAATGTAATATGATACATTTTGACTTTCTAAAACAATATGAATATCAATTGTATTATTCATAACAAAACTATGATAATCATAAATCGACTCTGTACCAGTGCCGATATAAACACTATTCGTTGCACCTTCTATTCTTTTTATTTCCTCTTCACCAAGATAATAATCTATGTCCATTTCATCCAAAACACCTATTGCATACTTTATAGCCTCATCATCATTCATTGCCGAAACGTTGCATATTTCAATAGAATAATCAGTTGTTTGAACAGGATCAGTATCACGGTCAAGGCTACCTGTTATTTCTTTTGCCTTATCCGCATCATACCATTGTGCGTTATCAAAACAGGGTATTGGGTTGTCATCATCAAAATGAACAGGAACAGCGGCAACATATTTTTTTGAATTGACATAGCGGCTTTTGAGGGTATAAAAGCTATAGTTCACTGCCCTGTTGTACGCTCTTTCACTCTCTATACAATCATACAGAAAGAGTCTGTAACCTTCGACAGAAGCATTCACAGTGTCCCAGTCATAGCTTTTATACAAGATTTGCTGTGATGATTCAGAAGCATAATAACATTCTTCAATATCACAGATTTCATCACTTTCGATAATACACACTTCGTCATAATAAGAATCACATGTACCGTCAAGATATTCGCCATATCCGTTATAATATTTAAAACCAAAAAGTACCGCAGTAACAACTGTAAATATAAGCAGCACGGCAGCTATTGATTTTTTATAGGTGCTTTCTCTTGAAACATCCTTTTTAGAATATTTTAGCTTATCAAACCTATTAAGATTAACAAGTGTGAACACATAGGAAATTATCCACAGTGAATAAAAAACAATTGTGAAGGCAAGCAAAATATTGCTTGTGATACAATTATTTTTCAGCTGAGAGATCATTATAAAATCATCAATGTTACCGCTGATGATAAAATACGCACCATAAAGCAAAACTGAATGAAAGCCAAAAATAGCTTTGCCGACAATAAATGCAAACGTAAACAGCAGTGATACAAAAACTGCTGAATTGCTTTTAAGACGATTTGCTGTCAGCAGACTGATAACACTAAAAAGCAAATAAAAATATTCTGCGCCTAAACTAAGCAGGCAGACATCACTGCCCCATGCAAGCATTGTCATAGTCAGCATAGCAGCCAAGCCGACATAGATAAAAAACAGAATAAAACATATATTCATTTCTGTCTTTTTAGAGTGAATTTTCGTCATTCTCGCACCGACAATTTGGGCATCGCCCATTTTTTCAACTGCCATTTCATCCGCCTGACTTCGTGTGTAGCCCATTTCAACAAATCGTTCAATTCTGTCCTCAAGATGTGCTTCAAGCTCATCCTTAATCATTGATTTGTTTCTGCCCACAAAGGCTGAAAGAACGGAATTAATATATTCATCCTTTTTCATA
This sequence comes from uncultured Bacteroides sp., assembly GCA_964396885.1. Taxonomy (GTDB): domain Bacteria; phylum Bacillota; class Clostridia; order Oscillospirales; family Acutalibacteraceae; genus Eubacterium_R. The sequence continues at coordinate 5,217 of CAYNGP010000080.1, forward strand.
CATATACCTCAGGCAAAGCTCAGAACTTTTGTAACATTACTGCTGTAGGAAATGAATTCCTTCTTTTTCTCCTCAAACTGCTTTTGACCTTTTTCTGTGAGATGGTAATATTTACGGCGTCTGCCGTCTACCTCCTCCCAATAAGACACAAGAAATTTTTCTTTTTCAAGAGAATGCAAAATCGGATAGAGCGTGCCCTCGCTCATTTCAAAAACATTTTCAGAGCGGATTTCAAGCTCTCTGATAATTTTGTAGCCATACAAATCATTGTCCTTCAAAACACTCATTACCAAAAGCGGAGTGCTGCCCTTAAGCAATTCTTTACTGTATCTCATCATACTCCTCCTCATACCTTGTAATCCAATGTATATACATTGTAACACGAGGTAATAATTTTGTCAACAAAAAATCCCGAACCTAAAGTTCGGGACTGAAAGTAATCTATTAATACTTATTATGCACCTTTTCTGCAAAGCAGAGAAAATCTTTGATATGAATTTCCGTTCCGTCATCAAGGACAGCCTTACCTGTCATTCTGCCAAACACCTGATGCTGATCGGTGACAATGAGATTTGCGACACTTGTATAATCAGACCTGTCAATAATCGGTTCAAAATCCATTTCAAATCGTCCGTCTGATGAAACAAAGGTCCAGCTATCTGTAAAATTAGGACTGATATTAAATGTTACATCATCAAATTTATGTGCAACACCATCATAGAAAATTACATTTTCACTGGCAGCCGAGGTATCACCAAAGCCATAGCCGATATTAAAGCCGAAGCGGTGACCGTCAACAATACCTGAGCCTGAGCCCCAGTACCAAACGTTATCGTATGTCCACACACCTCTGCCCCAGTCAAGTCCGCCGAAATCGGTTGACGGGTCAAGCTCATAGATTTTGCCGTCATATTCAACCTTGCCGGATGCTGCCATACAGTTGATTTTTTGGTTGTAGTAAAATGCTTTCTTATCCTCTGCCCAAGGGGTAGCAATAACCATTGTATCATCGGTAGGCTTGTTGTCAAGGGTAATATTCGCTTTAAAGCCTTTACCGCCGTCAAACTCAGGAAAATCACATTTGATAATACGCTTATTATCCTGCACAATAAACTTGATAGCAAGCTTTTTATTTTGAACAGACACATCACCTGTAACAGATGATGCTGGCATTTTCAGCTTGCCCATAGGGAAAGCGCCCATTGAGCCCTGTGTATTCTCTCTGGGAACTGAGAAATCAAGGAAGCTGACACTCTCAAGCTCTAAGTAGCCTAAGTCAGACACAGTAAAGCAAACGGCAATATTATGCTTATTAGAAATAACAGAATAATAGTCCCATTCTTTAATACGAGATTTTCTCTTTTTTATTTTTGTGCGGTCATAGGTTTGTACCAGCTGTGTGCTCCAACCGGGTTCACGGAGTGAGCCATCCTCGTTTAAAAGTGGCTGAACATTAGTAACTTGATGATTTCTCATATTATTACCCCTTTCGAAATTTTATTATATATTTATATTAACATAGGTATTGAAATAATTCAATAAAAAGAAAACAGAGAAGTAACAATTGTTAAGACGGTGCGATGTAGGCATCGCACCCTACGTTATATAAAATAACACATTCGTAGGGACCGATGCCCACATCGGTCCGTTTACATTCAAACAATAATAAAACGGACAAGGTTAAACTTGTCCGTTCATATTACAATTATTTTTTATTTTCATTCACATTAATCTGCTTTGAGTCAGTTACTGACTGGAACGCATTTTCAGGATTAAAATCCTTTTCAGGGAAAATGACATTAAGCACAATACCTGCAATTGAAGCGCAAGCAAGTGATGTTAATGTGATTGTGTTTGAACCGATTGTAAATGTGATGCCGTTTGTAAGCCCCAGTGCAACAACAAGAATGACCGCAGCAATAATGGTGTTACGAGCCTTAGAGAAATCAACCTTAGCTTCAACAACATTTCTTACACCGATTGCAGAAATCATACCATAAAGCACAAATGAAATACCGCCCACTACTGCAGTAGGAATAGACTCAATAACCGCAGCAAACTTAGGGCAGAATGAGAACACAAGAGCAAAGTAAGCAGCAATTCTTACAACTCTGGGGTCATAAACCTTTGACAGTGCAAGAACACCTGTATTCTCGCCATAGGTTGTGTTTGCAGGTGCACCGAAAAGTGATGCAAGTGTTGTTGCAAGACCGTCACCGAGAAGTGTTCTGTGAAGACCGGGGTCAGAGATATAGTTCTTGCCAACTGTAGCTGAAATAGCAGATACGTCACCGATATGCTCCATCATAGTAGCAATAGCAATCGGAACAATAGCGATAATTGCAGAAATTGCAAGTGATTTATCGTGAACACCACCGAATACGGTTGATGACCACTCAATCGGATTGCCTATCCATGCGGCTTCCTTAACACCGCTGAAATCAATTGCAAAACCTTCAACTCCGCCAACATTACCAACAAGCACTGCAACAAGGTATGCACCGATAATACCAAGAAGAATAGGAATAATCTTAATCATACCTTTGCCGAAAATATTAAAGATAATAACAAGAGCAAGAGCTACAACAGCGAGCCACCAGTTCGTTTTACAGTTCGTAACTGCTGACGGTGCAAGACCAAGACCGATTGCCATAATGATAGGACCTGTTACTACAGGCGGGAACAGCTTCATTATCTTATTAACACCGACAATTTTAATCAGAGTTGCCAAAACAAGATAAAGCAAACCTGCACAAGCTACACCAAGGCAGGCATATGGAAGAAGCTCTTTGTTAGCTGCTTTAGTGCCGTCTGCATTTTCAATCCACGGAGCGATAGCAAGATAACCGCCGATGAACGCAAAGGATGAGCCAAGGAATGCCGGCACTTTAAACTTTGTTAAGCAGTGGAACAAGAGCGTTCCGATTGCTGCAAACATAAGTGTTGTTGAAATGCTCAGACCTGTTAAAAGCGGAACGGTAACGGTTGCACCGAACATAGCAAACATATGCTGAAAACCAAGAACAACCATTTTTGGTGTGCCAAGCTTACGGGCATCATAGATACCCTCCTGACCGATTTTTATTTTTTCTTTAGCCATAAGTTTCTCCTCTTTCAATAAAAATGATTAAATTGTTAAACTTATTTTGTACCGAAAATCCTGTCACCGGCATCGCCAAGACCAGGAATAATATAGCAATCCTCATTCAGTCTTTCATCAAGTGCTGCACAATAAATGTCAACATCAGGATGAGCAGCCTTAAGTGCCTCAAGTCCTTCAGGTGCCGCAATAATGCACATAAATACGATTTTGCGTGGATTTCTAAGTTTAATCTGACCGATTGCATCAATGGCAGAACCGCCTGTTGCAAGCATCGGATCAACAACGTAAACATCTCTCTCCTCAATATCCTTTGGAAGCTTGCAGTAATACTCAACAGGTGTGTGTGTTGTTTCATCTCTATATAAGCCGATATGACCTATACGTGCCGCAGGAACAAGCTGAAGACAGCCATCAACCATACCTAAGCCTGCTCTTAAAATCGGAACAAATGAAAGCTTTCTGCCTGCAATATGATTGCATTTTGCAATGCCGCAAGGCGTTTCAACCTCAATTTCCTCTGTAGGTAAATTTCTTGTAGCCTCAAATGTCATAAGCATAGCAATCTCGTTAACAAGCTGACGGAAATCCTTTGTGCTTGTTTCGGTTGAGCGAAGAATGCTCAGCTTATGCTGAATAAGAGGATGATCAAATATAACCACTTTTCTTTCCATACCATTTCTCCTTTTTGAGTTCTTATATAAAAAT
>CAYNGP010000081.1:0-3087 GCA_964396885.1 uncultured Bacteroides sp.
CTGAGCACGATAAGGCACTCCAAAGGGCTCTTTTGCAGTATTTCAATCCTAAAAATCAGTATTTGGTTGAGGAAGCCTTGCGAAAAGCGAAGCGTGCTGATTTAATAGGCTATGATAAGAAATGCTTAATCAGACCAAGTAAACCATCTCAGAATCCGCAAAATCGCAATTATTCTGCACATAGTCAGGCCAAAAGAAATACAACAGGCAAAATGAATAAATATAAAGGTAAAAGAAAATGAGTGAAAGTAAAAGACAAAGCATAATTGTTATCGGTATTGCAATGATGTTAATCGGTGGAATACTTGCATATTTTTCTTTGACTCAGCCAAAGGTTTATGTTGATATTGATTCTTCTGTTCCTGTTGAGGATATAACTTCTTCAGAAAAAGTGTCAGAACAGATTGTTCGCTATGCAGACAGTGATGAGCCTGTTATGAGCTATCCGCTTAATCTTAACACCTGCACTGTTGAAGAGCTGATGACAATTGACGGAATCGGAGAAGCAAAAGCATCAGCTATCATTGAGTACAGAGAATATCTGGGCGGCTATAAAAGTGTTGATGAAATTAAAAATATTAAAGGAATAGGGGATTCGTTGTTTGAAAAATTGTCACCCTACCTTTGCGTATGAATATAATTAAATCTGTATTTAAACAGTTTACAAAGCTTTTATTTTGTAATCGCTGCAGAATTTGCGGTGAGGTTATTGAGCTTGATTTTGATTTGTGTGATGCGTGTAAAAAACTTGAGAAAATCCAAAATCCACGCTGTGAGCATTGCGGATGTACCAAAGATGACTGCACCTGTAAACGCAAAAAGAATGAATATAAGCAGATTGTTTCTGTCTATTATTATCAGGATAGTATAGTCCGTGCAATTTCAAATTTTAAAAATAATGATATGCCGCAGTTAGCTGATAATATGGCAAGTGAAATGTATTCTGTAATTCAAACAGAATACAGTGGCGTAGCGTTTGACTGTATAACTTTTGTTCCTCTCAGAAGGCTTCGTCAGACTAAACGTGGCTTTAATCAGTCCCAGCTGATTGCACAGCACTTGTCAAAGCTGATGAATGTTGAGGTTACCGAACTTCTGTCTAAGGTGAGATATACAGGCGTTCAGCATCATAAATCAGCACAGGAACGCAGTGCCGATGTTTTCGGCTCTTATGACGTAGTTGACAAATATAAGGATCAACTTGACGGTAAAACAATTTTATTGATTGACGATGTCAAAACCACAGGCTCAACCTTGAGCGAATGTGCAAAAATGCTCAAAATCTATGGCGCCAAAACCGTGTATGCCGCCACTTTCGCAGTAACCAAAAAGAGAAAATAATTATAATAAAATACATGGGAGAATTTTAATGGCTGAAGTAGTAATTACAACTTTTAATTTTTCTGATGCTGATTATAAGAACTGGGAACTGCCATATGATTATCATTGTTTATATATATTAGAAAATGGTAAAACAGCATATATTGGTGAAACCAAGAATCCAATTAGACGTAGCATTGAACACAAGAAAGCAGGAGACTTGTGTTCTCATTTTGATTTTTCGCGAATTCATATTATTACAGGTCAAACCTTAGAGGAAACTCCTGCAAAGCATTACGAAACTTTGCTTAGAAGATTAATGAAGGCAGATGGGAAATTTAAAATTATAAATTCAGATAGAAATGAATGGCAGCATTATTATCGTATAAATGAATTTGAATTATGCTTTGATCAACTTTGGCTGGAGCTTGAAAAAAAGGGTCTTGTAAATCACAAAAATTTTCAGTCAGTTTTAAATTTAAGCAGTTATAAATTTTCTCCTGATATGCCTTTGACTAAACATCAGTATGAAACATTGACAAGTATTATGCATACTCTTGATTCAGCAGAAACACTACCACATATTGAAGGGCATTTAAATCGACCTATTTTAATATTAGGCGATGCCGGAACAGGAAAGACTGTTATAGCAACTTCATTGTTCTATAAACTAAGAACATTGGAAAAATATAAAAATTTGAAGATTGGTCTGGTATATTCTGTATCTTCTACTCGAGATGAAATAAAAGAAGTTTTTAAAAGTGTTCCGGGTCTTTATAAGAAAGACGTTATTAGTCCAAGTACTGTTGCAAAGAATCATTATGATATAATTATTTGTGATGAATCACAGAGATTAAGACGAGCAAAAAATGCAGGAAGATTTTATAGTTCACAGATAATAAAGAATAATTCTCGTTTAGGATTAAGTGAAGATAGTGATGAATTAGATTGGATTTTAAAAAATTCCAGTCAACAAATTTTCTTTTATGATGATAAACAATCGACAGCACCATCTGACATTCCAAAAGAGAGTTTTATTGAGCGTTTGTCTATGGCAAATCGAGGTATAAGACCAATTGCATTGAATGAGCAGATGCGTATTCGTGCCGGAGAAGACTATGTGAATTATATATATGATATTTTTTACAGAAAAGTGGAAGAAGTCAAACATTTTAACAACTATGATTTTAAACTATTTAAATCATATGATGAAATGTTTTTAAAAATGAAGGAACGGGAACAAAAAGTAGGTTTGTGCAGACAATGCGGTGGATATGCTTGGGAATGGACATCAAAAGATAAACCCAATAGTCCTGATATTAAAATTGAGAATATAGGAGTTTGGTGGAATCGACAAAGTAAAGGATGGATAAGAAATTTGTCGGCTAAGGAAGAAATGGGAAGCATTTATACATTGCCTGGTCTTGACCTTAACTATGCCGCAGTTGTAATCGGTCCTGAGTTGTTCTATGATGTTGAAGATAATACTATCAAAGTTAACAAATCTCATTTTTTTGATAATAGTTTGAAAAAAGGTGTTTCAGATGAAGATTTAAAACGATTTATATTGAATACATATGGTGTGTTTTTTACCAGAGGAGTTTTAGGAACCTATGTTTATGCTTGTGATTCTAATTTGTACAATTATTTGAAAAAATATATTCCTCTTGCATGATGAATTTTGAGTCACTGTTTCGAATCGATATTCAATGATAAAAAATAAGAGGCACTCAAAGAGTACCTCTTATTTTTTGGTGCAGGTAACAG
>CAYNGP010000081.1:3097-9015 GCA_964396885.1 uncultured Bacteroides sp.
TGAACCTGCACGGTTTCCCACTAGATCCTAAATTTAGCGTGTCTGCCAATTCCACCATACCTGCAACTGCTCCAATATCATAGCACAAGGCATTATAAAAATCAAGAACTTTTTAGGCTAATATATTTGATGATACTAAAAAATCCCTCAATGTTAAATTGAGGGATTTTTATTACTTATTTCCAACCTTGAATAACTGATGGATTTTCAAAAATTTCATCAAGCCTTCTCATAAACGGAACAATATCGCCATAGTCAAGTGCTCTGTGGTCGATAGCTATTGTTATCGGCATAATAAGTCTTGTTTCAATGGTGTCATTGCCGTTTTCATCAGTCACAACAGTAGGTCTTTTTTGTGCTGCGTTGATTGCAAAAGCCGTTGTTTGCGGCGGAATGATCTCAAGCAAAGCACAAACGCCTTTTTGCTCTCTGTAAATTGAACCAAGGTTAGAAATTGTTGTTGTGCCTTGTTCAATATCGTGCTTAGTCAGTCTTTTTTCAACAGGGATAGAGTAGTATTTCTTTTTAGCCTCACCACTCAAAGTTTTAACCTGATGTTTACCCGGTATTTTTGAGCCATAAAGTCTGCGGATTGTCTGAAGAATTTTACCCTCTTTAAGACCATTCAGTGTGTTATCGAGAGATACCTCATACATAACCTCGTTCATATCTGAATTTTTAGCACGTATAGCAGTGTTATTGATTGCTTCAGTCATTTCACTGAGGGATTTATTGCCCATATTGTGCATATTAACTGTCATCATTTCACCGCTCGGTAAAATCATTGGCATTGAAATATCAATATGGTCAAAGTATTTAAGTGTACCTCTTACCAGCTTTCTGTTGAAAACAAGATGTGTATTCATTTTAGGCGCTGCCTTAAGACCTTCACAAATTATTTTCAGCATAATTGTGTTAATTGTGATTTTTTTAGTTTTATCGGTGCAGTCAGCATTCAGCTTTTTGCTTTCCTTAAACAGTTCTGTTACATCTGCCTCGTAGGTCAGTGTAGCATGTGGGATTTCCTCCCAGCTTTGAGATGTCATATTTGAAACAATTTTTCTTGCAATTCCAAAATATTCCTCTTTGATTAATGCCATTGTGTTCTCCTTGAATTGATTTGTTGTTATGATTTTATACTCTTGATATTATCAAGAATATGCTCTTTAACCTCACCAAGCATAGCCTTAAGCTCATCATGGGTAAAAGGTTCCTCATTAAATCTTTTTCTGTATTCAATAATTAAATGAGGTCTGAATTTGGGGTGCGCAATTTTAATAAGTGCTTTTGCACGTTCTTTGAGAGTTTTTCCCTTAAGCTGTGCAACACCGAATTCTGTTACAACGTAGTTGACGTCATTTCTCGGTGTGGTAACAGCACTTCCTTCTGTAATTAATGGAACTATTCTTGAAATAAGTCCTTTTTTAGCGGTAGAAGGCATTGCAATAATTGATCTTCCGCCTTTGCTCATTGTTGCACCGCGTACGAAATCAACCTGACCGCCGACAGCAGAAAACTGATTAAGCCCCACTGTATCTGAAACGACCTGACCCAAAAGATCAACCTGAAGACAGGAATTGATTGAAACTACATTATCATTTTTTGCAATTTCACTGGGATTGTTTACATAATCAATCGGATGAAGCTCAACTGAAGGATTATTATTAATATAGTTATTCAGCTTAGCAGAGCCGAATGCAGCACCAAGAACGGTTCTTCCGTTATGTGTCTGCTTTTTCTTATTGTTAATAATTCCTGCTTCAAGCAAGTCAACAACACCGTCACCAACAAGCTCACTGTGAAGTCCAAGATCTTTTTTGTTCCATAGCTGAGCACACACAGCGTTTGGTATACCGCCGATTCCAAGCTGCAGGCAGTCACCATCATTGATTAATGATGCACAGTACTTGCCGATTTCCATTTCAGTGTCACTAATATCAATGCCCTTTACCTCAGGCAAAGGCTCATCAATTTCAACGAAATATGTAAAATCTCTGACATGCTTAATACAGTTACCGAAAGTTCTCGGCACATATTTATTGACCTGAGCAATGACGATTTCACAGTAGTCTGTCGTGCCTCTTGTGTAGTCTACGGTTGTTCCGAAGGAAACATATCCGTGCTCATCAGGAGGTGATACCATTACAATGCTTACTCTTGGGCAAATATAATTTTTTATTACATCAGGTATTTCATAAAAATGTGATGTAGTAAATTCACATTTACCATTAGAAATTTCTTTTCTGTTGCTTTGCGAAGCAAAAAGACAGTTTAAAATAAAATGTCCCTTCATTTCAGATCTGAGCCAGGGAGAATCACCCAGTGTCAGCATATTAACGATTTCAACATTTTCAAACTGTTGATAGTTTTCAATCATTGCACGCTGAATGCCGAAGGGTTCGCCGCAACCCATTCCTGTGACAACCTTGTCACCATTGTTGATTGCTTTAATAGCTTCCTCTGCTGTAACAAGCTTGCTTTCATATATCTCTTTCCAAGTCATATTTTTTACCCCTAATAATATGGCTATACGGTTTTATGTAGAAAAACCATATTTGTATAATACTCCATTTTTTATAATAAAGTCAATAATTATTGCATTATTTATTTGATAATAGTATAATGTCTATTTGAGGGGTGATTTTATGATTATTGAATTATCAAAGTATCTGACACCTGAAAATGCTTCAGAAGGCTTAAAGCAAGCTATAAATGATGCAGGCAAAGGTGATACAATATTATTTGATATAAAAACAGAGTATCATTTTTATAAGGATTACAGCGAGCACAGGATTTGTCATATGACAAATACCGACAGCTTTAAAAATCCGGAAAAATATTTTGCTGTTTTGATTGAAAATAAAGAGAATATCACGATTGACGGCAATGGCTCAACACTTTTTGTTCACGGTGCAATGTGTGCTTTTGCTCTTTTTAACTGCAAAAATGTTGTGTTTAAAAATCTAAGAATTACCTATAATTCACCAACAAATTATGAGTTGACCGTAATCAGCAAAAAGGGTAAAAAGATCAGATATTCAATACCCGAAAACACAGATTTTGTTGTTAAAGGAAAAAGTATTCATTTCTTTGAGCAAAGTCCTTTCAGCCAGAAAAATTATTATGAATATAAAAACAACAGTCAATGCTACTGTAATGTTATTCACAGGGAAGGCAAGGTTTTCAGAACTCAGCTTTCACCCATTAAAGGCTCAATGAAAATTAAAAGGCTCAGTAAAACAGAAATTGAGTGTACATATATTATTCCTCCTGCGTTTAAGATTGGTGATACTGTCGCTATGTCAAGAAACTGGAACAGGGATAGTTGCGGTCTTTTCTTCTGTGAATGCAGTGATATCGTCAGCGAAAATATAGTTGTTAATTATATGCACGGTTTTGGCTGGCTTTCACAGATGTGTGAAAATATGACATTTAAGAATATTAAATTCACGCCCGATTTTGAAAGGGGATATAAGGTATCTTCTTTTGCAGATTGTATTCACGTTTGCGGCTGTAAGGGTTATGTCAATATCAGCAACTGTTTGTTTGAGCATCCACACGATGATGGAATTAATATTCACGGTGCATTTTTAAGGCTTAAAAATCGAATTAACAGTCATACCGCTGTGTTTGAATTTGTTCATAAGCAACAGGGCGGTTATAAGAATTTCTTCAAAGGCAACAAGGTAAAGTTTTATTCCCGTATGGATTTGAGCGAGCTTAAGGGCGTTTATACGGTTAAGGATACCTTTGATGATATTGATAATAAGCTGGTAACAATTACATTTGAAGAGGAACTGCCGGCAATGACAAATAAAATGGTTGTTGCCGAAAACATAACCTATAATCCAAAGGTTACAATTTCCGATTGCGTATTCAGAGACATTCCTACACGTGGAATACTCTGCACTACCACTGAGGAAAGTGAAATTAAAGGCAATACCTTCAAAAATCTTATAATGCCGGATATTTTCATTTCATGCGATTGCAAGGATTGGTATGAATCAGGTCCGTGTAAGGCAATGAAAATTCACGATAACACGTTTTCACAAAAAAATCCGATTAAATTTGAGCCGATTTGCATTGGCAAGCCTGTTCATAATGTACATGAGAATATTGAAATTTATGATAATAAAGAGGAATATTAAATGGGGAAGAATATGATTATCGGTCAGTCAGGTGGACCGACAGCCGTAATTAATGCAAGTCTTGCCGGTGCAATTGAATATGCACTTGAATGTAAGGAAATTGATAATATCTATGGAATGGTTCATGGTATTCAGGGATTGTTAGAGGATAATGTCAAGGATTTAAGTGCACATTTTGCGAACCGACCTTCAAGACTTAACCGATTAAGAACAACTCCTGCAATGTTCCTTGGTTCCTGCCGTTTTAAGCTGTCAAATACCGACGAAGAATATGAGCGAATTGTTGCTCAGCTTCATAAATATGATGTGGGCTATTTCTTCTATATCGGTGGTAATGACTCTATGGATACAGTTGATAAGCTGTCAAAGTATATTGCAAAAAATAATATTGATATAAAGGTTGTGGGTATTCCTAAGACTATTGATAATGATTTAATGGGGATTGACCATACACCCGGCTTTGCAAGTGCGGCAAAATACATTGCTCTCGCTGTTAGAAATGTTGCTTACGATACTGCAATTTACAGTATTAAAAGTGTACATATTATTGAAGCAATGGGCAGGAATGCCGGATGGCTTGCAGCATCATCGGTTCTCTGCAGGGACAGTAAGAATGTTGCACCACATTTAATCTATATGCCTGAAATTCCTTTTTCTGTTGATAAGTTTGTCAGTGATGTTAAAACTAAGCTTGAGGAATATAACTCTGTTATAGTTGTTGTCAGTGAGGGTGTACGTGACGAAGACGGAAAGTACATTTCAGCTCGTGGTGATAAAGTGGACAAGTTTGGTCATATTATGCTCAGCGGTACAGGCTCATATCTTAAAGAGGTAGTTGAAGAGCAAATCGGCTGTAAGGTACGTGCTCTTGAGCCAAGCGTTCTTCAAAGAAGTGCCGGTCATACAGCATCATTAACTGATATTACCGAAGCACAGAATTTGGGTGCAGTAGCAGTTCAGGCTGCTGTTAGGGGTGAAAGCGGTGTGTTCTCAACCTTAAGACGTGTTTCCAATAAACCATATACTGTTGAATATTATACAGAGCGTGTTTCTGTAGCTGCTAATGCAGAAAAAACAGTTCCCCTTGAATGGATAACACAAAGCGGCAATGATGTTACAAATGATATGGTTGAATATCTTAAACCATTGGTTAAGGGTGTTCCTCAGATTCCTTATCGTGACGGCTTGCCCGATTATGTTAATGTATCATATCTGGATAACGCAAAGCAGAAATATAAAAATTAATCATGCTGTTTATACTAAGGGAGGGTTATGCCCTCCCATTTTTTTATAAAAAATTCCTATCTTAAGAAATCGTAAGATTAATGTAAGATTATTGAAAGATTGCTGTGTTATTGTTATTATATAAACAGAAAGGTGAGATTTTTATGAGTATTATTGAATGTAAAAATTTAACAAAAGAATATATAAGCGGAGATAATATTGTAAAAGCGGTTGATGATGTAACGATTGCTTTTGAGCAGGGAGAATTCTGTGCCATTACAGGTCCGTCAGGCTCAGGCAAATCAACATTTCTCCATATGCTCAGTTCGCTTGAGCACCCAACCTCAGGTGCAGTTATTTATGGCGATAAAAAGCTTTCTGATTATAATGACAATCAGCTTTCAATTTTAAGACGCAGACGCTTTGGATTTGTATTTCAGTCATATAATCTTATTAATGAGCTTACAGGCTATGAAAATATTTTGCTCCCTATTATGCTTGATAAAAAGAAAAAAGGAGAACCCATTGTTGTAATTAATCCTGCAA
>CAYNGP010000082.1:0-8936 GCA_964396885.1 uncultured Bacteroides sp.
CCTGTGACCCTCTGCTTGTAAGGCAGATGCTCTCCCAGCTGAGCTATGCTCCCACGTCGCCGTGTCGCTCTCCTTGCGACGTGTTATATGATACAACAACACAGGCAAAAAGTCAAGACTTTTTTTCAAGTTTTTTTAACTTTTTTTATAAGGTTATTTAGGGACAATTAATCAAGCAATTTCTTAATATCGTCAGGTGTAAATTCATAAGTTTTATCACAAAAATGACATTCAACTTTTGTGTTCTCATTTGACTCAATCATTTCCTCCAGCGACTCTCTTCCCGTGGAAATCAGAGCAGCCTCGACCTTATCCTTTGAACAGTTGCAGCGGTACTCAATCTCGCTTTCATCAAGCTTAGAGAGGGTTAAACCTTTCATTGCAGTTTTGGCAATATCATCAGGTGTCATACCCTTGCTGAGCATTGTTGTTACCGGCTCAATCGTTTCAACGGCATATTCGATTTTACTGATTACATCCTCAGGGCAAAATGGCAACAACTGAATAATAAATCCACCGGCGGCAGCTACCGTTAAATCAGGATTAACAAGAACACCAAGTGCACATACTGATGGTGTTTGTTCTGAGGAAACAAAATAGTTAGTTATATCCTCAGCAATTTCGCCGCTGATTATTTCGGTCTGACCAACATAGGGCTCTTTTAATCCTATGTCCTTCATAACATAAAGATAACCATTGGTTCCTACTGTACCTTTAACATCCAGCTTCCCTTTATCATTAAGCGGTATTTCTACAATGGGATTTTGAACATAACCCCTTGCATTACCATCACTGTCAGAAACAGCAATCAAAGAACCTGCAGGACCTCCACCATTCATTCTGAGCGTAATACTGTCATCTTTGCCCTTAAGCATATCACCCATCATTGAAGCGGCTGTCATAAGTCTTCCGAGAGCAGCAGTATTAACGGCAGAAGTTTTGTGAATTTGCTCAGCTCTGCCAACCATATCGGTAGTATCGGCAGCAATAACAAATGCGCTGCCATCCTCTGTTATATATCTAACAATCTTACCCATATCTTTATTTCCTTCTACATACAAAGTGTATTCTTTCACTATCGGATTTAGGACTGTTCTCTGTGATTTCATCATAAATTCCGATTATTTCAAAATCTTTGAGAGCTGATTTCAGTTCATCCACAGAATAAGCCGTTTCAACAAACTCTTCACTAAAACGGTCATAATTCTTACCATTGAAAATGAAAAAGTCAAGTAATATTCTTACCTGATTATTTTCCATGAGCTCATTGTCCCAGCTGAGGAAGAAATCCTCCTCATCAAAAACAAAAGTATTATCGCACAAAACCTCATTATGCTTATAGATAGTATTAACATCAAACACAAAAAGACCATCTTTTTTGAGGCAGTTATATACAGAATGAAAACATTTTTTTACTTCATTTATATCAGATAAATGGTTTATGCTGTCAAGAGTACAAGTGCAGAAATCAAACTTTTCTGAAATATCAAAGTCTGAAATATCTGCACAGATAAATTTGCTGTCAGGGCATTTGTTTTTAGCAACAGTCAGCATATCAGCAGATAAATCAATACCTGTTACATCATAGCCTTTTGCAGATAAAAGTGCACACAATGTGCCTGTTCCACAGGCTAAATCAAGAACATTCTTTCCACCACTGCCATACTGAGAAAAAAAGTTAGAAATGTAATCACTTCTAACTTCATAATCTGCATTTTCAGTTAACCTATCATAAAAGAGTGCAAAGGTATTATAGCTCACTATCCTTCTCCTGCTCTCTGATTCTTTCAAAAATTCTGTCATAGCCGTCGCACCCATACTGGAGTGAACGGTTAACACGGCTGATTGTTGCAGTTGATGCACCTGTAGAATTTACAATATCGGTGTAAACGCATTTTTCACTAAGCATTTTTGCAACAACCAAACGCTGGCTGATAGCCTTAAGCTCCTGAACTGTGCAAAGATCCTCAAAAAAATCATAACACTCATCACTGTTTTCAAGTGCTAAAACAGCCTTAAATAAAAAATCAAGATTATCATCCTGCAATTTTCTGCTCATAGTTTGACCCCCTAAGAAATTAATAACATTTTAACACATTAAACTGTGATTGTAAAGAAAAACCCCGAAAATAATTTCGGGGTTTTAATTGCTGATAAAGTGGACTGAACCACACAAAAAGCAGCAATGATTACTCTTTAATTAAATTTTCATAAAAATCAAAGCAATCAAAGGTTCTGAAATAATCCTCAGGCGTTTCTGCTCTTCTGATAAGCTGGAATGAACCATCCTCCTTAAGAAGAATTTCGGCACTCTTTAATTTACCGTTATAGTTATAACCCATAGAAAAGCCGTGTGCACCCGCATCGTGGATAAACAGATAATCACCCATATCAATTTTAGGTAACATTCTGTCGATAGCAAATTTATCGCAGTTTTCACAAAGTGAGCCGGTTACATCATATTTATTATCGCAAGACTCATTTTCTTTGCCAAGTACTGTAATATGATGATATGCACCATAGATAGCCGGACGCATAAGGTTAACAGCACAAGCATCAACACCAATATATTCCTTATGAGTGTGCTTTTCATTGATAGCCTTAGTTACAAGACCACCGTATGGACCAAGCATATATCTGCCAAGCTCAGTAAAGATTGAAACATCATCCATACCGGCAGGAACTAAAACCTCTTCATATGCCGTTCTTACACCCTCACCGATAACAAAAATATCATTAGGCTCTTTGTCAGGAAGATAAGGGATACCGATACCGCCTGAAAGATTGATGAATGTAATATGCACACCAAGCTTTGCCTTTAAATCTGCAGCAAGCTCAAATAAAATTTTAGCAAGCATAGGATAATATTCGTTTGTCACTGTATTAGAGCAAAGGAAGGAATGAATACCAAATTCTTCAACACCCTTTTCCTTTAAAATTCTGAATGCTTCATAAATCTGTTCAGTAGTCATACCATACTTCGCATCACCGGGATTATCCATAATATCGTTGGTGATTTTAAAAACACCGCCCGGATTATAACGACAGCTCATTTTTTTAGGCAACTTGCCGCAAGCCTTTTCTACTGCTTCAATATGCGTAATATCGTCAAGGTTGATGATACCGCCTAAATCGTTACAATACTTAAACTCTTCAATCGGTGTGTCGTTTGAAGAAAACATAATATCATCGCCTGTTGCACCGATTGTTTTTGACATCATCAGCTCTGTTTTTGATGAGCAGTCACAGCCACAGCCGTATTCACGAAGAATGTTGATTAAAAATGGATTTGGTGTTGCCTTGACAGCAAAATACTCTTTGTATCCTTTATTCCATGAAAATGCTTTCTTTAAATTTGAAACATTCTCTCTTATGCCTTTTTCATCATAAAGATGAAACGGTGTAGGATAAGTTGCCGCAATTTCCTCTACCTTTTCCTTTGTTACAAATGGTGTCTTTGCCATATTCTAAAATCCTCCATCACAAATAGATTTTTCAATATAATTTTTAATACCATTAATACCCTGCCCTGTTACTGCTGAAAACGGCACAACAGGTACACCGCCTGCAAAAGCAAGTTCCTCTTTTGAAAGTTTAAGCCTTTCTTCATATGCTTTTTTCTTAAGTTTATCGGCCTTTGTCATTACAATGATAAATGGAATACCCATTTCCTGCATAAAAGAAATCATTCCTGCATCATCCTTAGTAAGCGGATGACGCATATCAATCAGCTGAATAACCAAAGAAATATTACGGTCAGATTTAAAATACCCTTCCATAAGCTCGCCGAAACGACTGAGCTCCTGTTTGCTGATTTTTGCATAACCATAGCCGGGCAAGTCAACAAACTTAACAGCATCGACCTTATAAAAATTAATGGTTATTGTTTTACCCGGAACAGAGCTGACTCTCGCCAACTGCTTTCGGTTGAATAATTTATTTAAAAGAGAGCTTTTACCAACATTTGACCTGCCTGCAAAAACAATTTCAGGCTCGGCACTTTCAGGCAGCTGGGAGTGTAAGCCATAAGCCCTCTCAAATTCTGCTTTATTATAGTTCATATATCACCTATTGTGTAATTGCAGGCTGACTTGATTTTTGGTCAGTAACAATCACATTTTTAACAGTAGTATCTATTGCTTCTTCAAGTGCAATCGGAATAATTTCATCAAATGTCGCAACGCTTATAAAGTTAACAGAAGCCTTGACCTCATCGGAAATATCATTCAAATCACGCTCATTATCACGCGGAATAATAACTGTATCGCAGCCTGCTTTATATGCTGCCATTGATTTTTCCTTTAAACCGCCAATAGCCATTGCTCTGCCTTTAAGTGATATTTCACCGGTCATAGCAACATTAGACTTGATAGCAACGCCTGTGAGCTCGCTTACTAACGCTGTTGTTATAGCAAGTCCTGCTGACGGACCATCCTTCGGAACTGCACCCTCAGGGGCATGAATATGTATATCCTTATTTTTATAAAAATCCGTGTCGATACCAAACTGAACAGACTTTGAACGAACATAGGAAACTGCTGTTTTTGCACTTTCCTTCATAACATCGCCAAGATTACCGGTCAGTTCAATTTTACCTGTACCGTCAAGAGCAGAAACCTCAATAGGAAGCATCGTACCGCCAACACTTGTCCATGCCAAACCATTGACTGTGCCAACTAAATTTTCATTGCTGATTTTATCCTTGAGGTATTTCTTTTTACCTAAATATTTTTCAATATTCTCATCGGTAACCTTGAATGATTTTTTATCAACCTCAAGCGCAATAATAGCTTTTCTGCAGAGGGTGGCAATTTCTTTTTCAAGACGACGCACACCTGCTTCTCTTGTATAGCACTCAATCAGTGAATAAATACCGCTGTCGGCTATTTTAAATTCCCTTGCAGAAAGACAGTGCTTTGCCATTTCCTTTTTAACAAGATGATTTTTGGCAATATGAAATTTTTCCTCAGTTGTGTATGAATTAAGCTCAATAACCTCCATCCTGTCATAAAGCGGAGCTGGAATTGTTGAAATATCATTGGCAGTGGTAATAAACATTACCTTGCTTAAATCAAACGGAAAATCAATATAATGGTCAGTGAATGTATTATTCTGTTCAGGGTCAAGTGCTTCAAGCAACGCTGAAGAGGGGTCACCCTTGTAATCACTGCCAAGCTTGTCGATTTCATCAAGAAGAATGATCGGATTCATTGAACCGCTCTTGATAACGGCATCAATAATTCTGCCGGGCATTGCACCGATATAGGTTTTTCTGTGGCCTCTGATTTCTGCCTCATCGTGAATGCCGCCGAGAGCGACACGAACATATTTTCTGTTCATAGCTGAAGCAAGAGATTTTACAATTGAGGTTTTGCCCACACCCGGTGGACCTGCAAGACAGATAATCTGTCCCTTAAAATCAGGATTTCTTCTATACACAGCGAGAGCATCAACTATTCTTTCCTTAACCTTCTCAAGACCATAATGATCCTTATCAAGTCTTTGTTTTGCTCTCTTAAGATTTGTATTATCCTTAGAATAAACACCGAATGGAAGCTGAAGGCACTTGTCAAGATAGTTTCTGACAACTGTGGCTTCGTGTGAACCCATAGGCATTTTCATAAGCTTGTCACACTCGACAAGCAGCTTGTCCTTGATTTCAGCATCACATTTCAGTGAATGGATATGATTTCTGTATTCGTCTGCTTCCTGAAGTGGATTAGTGCCCTCTCCAAGCGTTTCAGCGATTACCTTCATTTCTTCTCTAAGGTAATATTCCTTTTGGTTTTTATCAATTTCTGCCTGAACTTTTCTTGCAATTTCTGCTTCAATTTCAAGTGTAGCATTATCCTTTTTTAACGCAACAAGCAATGCAGCAACTCTTTCGGACGGATTATAAGCAGATAAAATGTCCTGTTTCACTGAATAATCAAGGAAGGTGTTTGAGCATATATAATCTGCAAGCTTTCCACTATCATCAATAGAGATTACTTTAGCAATAACATCATTGCTGATTTTTGGCATAAGCGAAGCATATTTTTCAAACTCTTTTCTTAATGCACGAAGATATGCAAGCGATTCACCGCTGTCTTCAGCACTTTTAACCTCGTCAACCAATTCAATAATACTGTTTATATATGGCTTGGTCTGTGTTGCGCTGACAATATAACCACGTTCGATACCCTCAACAAAAATCCTTAAATTTTCACTGCCCGGAATTCTGGTCATTTGCTTAATACTGCAAACAACACCAGTTTCATAAAGCTCATCAATGGTTGGATCATCAACTGACGCATCCTTCTGACAAACAAGAAAAATCTTCTGATTTGAATTCATTGCACATTTGATTGCGGCAATACTTTTCTTTCTGCCGACATCAAAGCTCAGCACCATATCAGGAAAAATAACCAACCCTCTAAGAGGAATTACCGGCAATTCTATTATATTTTCAACTGTGTTAAATTCACTCATATTAAAACCTACTTTAACTAATTATAATGATTATATAATATAAGAAAAAAAAAGGCAACAAAAAGTTGCCTTTTTAATTATAATTATGCATTTTTTAAGCTATTTGCAGTAAGAGTTTTCGGCTCTTTATCAGGATTTCTTAAAACAGTAGGCTCTTCCGTATTTTTAACGACAGCCGCTGTTATAATTACCTTTTCAATAGCAGCGTCACTTGGTGCATTAAACATCAAATCAGTAAGCACTGATTCAAACACACTTCTAAGACCTCTCGCACCTGTTTTTCTTTCAAGGGTTATGTCTGCAATTGCTTCCAGAGCATCATCCTTGAATTCAAGCTCAATACCGTCCATCTCAAACAGCTTAACATACTGCTTCAAAATTGAATTCTTTGGCTCTTTCATTATACGAATAAGTGAATCCCTATCCAGATCATCAAGTACGGAAATAACAGGGATACGACCGATGAGCTCAGGAATTAAACCATATTTAACTAAGTCATGCTGTGCAGCATTACGAAGTATTTTGTCAGTATTAACCTTATCAACACTGACATCAGAACCAAAGCCTAAAGACTTACCGCCTATTCTTTTTTCAATAAGCTTTTCAATACCATCAAAAGCACCGCCGCAAATAAAGAGAATATTTGATGTATCTATCTGAATAAACTCCTGTTGCGGATGCTTTCTTCCACCTCCCGGAGGGACATTGGAAACAGTACCCTCGAGAATTTTAAGCAGTGCCTGCTGAACGCCCTCACCGCTTACATCACGGGTTATTGAACGATTTTCGCTTTTACGTGAAATCTTATCAATTTCATCAACATAAATAATGCCGCGCTGAGCCTTTTCAATATCAAAATCAGCAGCCTGAATTAATCTGAGCAGAATGTTTTCAACGTCCTCACCAACATAGCCGGCTTCTGTCAAAGTTGTTGCGTCTGCAATGGCAAAAGGAACATTCAGTATTCTTGCAAGAGTCTGCGCAAGCATTGTTTTGCCGACACCTGTTGGTCCTAAAAGCATAATATTGCTCTTTTGCAGTTCAACGTCACCGCTGCTTCCTTCAGAATAAATACGCTTATAATGATTATAAACCGCAACTGACAATGCTCTTTTTGCATCATCCTGACCGATTACATATTCATCAAGCTTCGCTTTGATTTCACTCGGCTTTGGAAGAGTCAAATCCTCATTTGAGGATGTATGCGGAATGTTTGGTGCTGAGCTTTCTTCAATCAATTCTCTGCAAAGATTGACACACTCGTCACAAATAAACACATTTGGTCCTTCAATCAGCTTGTGAACCATTGCTTCACTCTTTCCGCAAAAGGAACAGCGTGCAATTGTATTTCGTGAATCATCACGAGCCATAAAATCTACCTCAATTATCTTTTATCAATAACCTTATCGACTAAGCCGAACTCAAGAGCCTCCTGTGCTGACAGCCAATTATCTCTGTCAGTAGCTGCGGTGAGCTCCTCAAGAGTTCTGCCGCAGTTTTCAGCCATAATGGAATTGAGTTTCTTCTTAGTTCTAAGGATGTGCTGTGCTGCAATTTCAATTTCAGTTGCCTGACCCTCTGTTCTGCCAAGAGGCTGATGAATCATAACCTCAGCATTCGGCAGACAAATTCTTTTGCCCTTAGCACCGCTTGAAAGCAGGAAAGCACCCATTGATGCAGCCATACCCATGCAAATTGTTGAAACATCGCACTTGATATACTGCATTGTATCATAAATAGCCATACCGTCTGTAACAGAACCACCCGGACTGTTGATATAAAGACTGATGTCCTTTTCACTATCCTGACCCTCGAGGAAAAGCAGCTGAGCCACAATGAGTGAAGCTGTAGTTGAGTTAACCTCGTCTGAAAGAACGATAATTCTGTCATTTAAAAGTCTTGAATAAATATCCATTGAACGCTCGCCGGCGCTGGTTTGTTCAAGAACATAAGGTACTAATGCCATATAAAATCACTTTCCTTATAAAAATTATGCTTTAACAGCTGACTCTACAACAAAATCGAGAGCCTTTCTTGTTTTGATGTCACTTGCTAACTGGTCAGCAGGAACAGCAGCCTTAATCTGGTCAGCCTCCATGCCGTACTGTTCAGCAAGCTTTGCAACCTCTGCATCAATCTCCTCTTCAGTTGCTTCAATATTTTCAGCAGCAACAATAGTCTCAAGAGCAATTGATGTCTTAACCTGATTTTCAGCACCCTCTCTGAAGGTCTTTTTGAATGTATCCATATCCTGACCCATATAAGAAAGGTATGTATTTAAATCAATACCCTGCATCTGGAGTCTGTAGCTGTAATCCTGAACCATTTCATTGGCTCTGTTTTCAAACATACACTCAGGAATTTCACATTCCATATTTTCAACAACCTGCTCGATGAGCTGATTTTCAAAGTCAATCTTTGCATCAGCCTCTTTTTTCTTTGTCAGGTTCTTTTTAATATCAGCC
>CAYNGP010000083.1:0-8906 GCA_964396885.1 uncultured Bacteroides sp.
CTTGTAACATGACAGCCAACGTTAACGGCTACAGGAAGACCTGCAATATGCGTTGGATAGGTTTCAATATTAACACAAAGCGCAGTTGTTTTACCGCCGAAGCCCTGAGGACCGATGTCAAGGTCATTGATTTTCTCAAGAATTTCCTGCTCCATGTCTGCATAAAAGCTGTCACTGTTTCTTACCGAAACATTTCTGCACAGTGCTTTCTTGGCAAGTATTGCACTGTATTCAAAATCACCGCCGATACCGACACCGATTACAACCGGAGGGCAAGGATTTGAGCCTGCCAGCTTAACGCTGTCAACAATAAAGCCGATAATGTCCTCTCTTTTGGCTGACGGAGTAAACATCTTTAACTTGCTCATATTCTCACTGCCAAAGCCCTTTGGTGCTGCAGTAATTTCAATTTTATCACCGGGAACAATTCTTGTGTGAATAATTGCAGGGGTATTATCGTTGGTATTTACTCTGCTTTTAAAGGGGTCAGCTACTACTGATTTTCTGAGCAGTCCATCAACATATCCCTGACTTACGCCCTCGTTGACCGCATCTTCAAAAGAGCCGTTTGTGATATGAACATCTTGTCCAATATTGGCAAATATAACAGCCATACCTGTATCCTGACAAATCGGAATATCAAGCTCCTTTGCAGCATCAATATTATTTTCTAAATCACTGAGGATTGACTTTGCAACAGCATTATCCTCGCTCTGCTTACAGCAGCCGATGCAATCAACCAAGTCATCGGGCAAAAT
Source organism: uncultured Bacteroides sp. (assembly GCA_964396885.1). GTDB lineage: Bacteria > Bacillota > Clostridia > Oscillospirales > Acutalibacteraceae > Eubacterium_R. The sequence continues at coordinate 759 of CAYNGP010000083.1, forward strand.
CTTATTTGCTTTAATAACAAGCTCCTTGACAGCAGCTGTGATTTCACTTGCATGAATTTCTCTCATTTGTACACCTCTTATAGAAAAAAGACCAAGTGATTCGAACAGTTAGCACTTGGTCTTTTATTTTTTATTCGCCGGCAGAAATATCGTAAAAAACGATTTCGTTAGATTTTACATAGCCCTTTTCACGAGCCTTTTGCTCTATGTAATCGTCTTTATCTTCATTATCAAGAACTGCCTGAAGCTCTTTGTTCGTTTGAACCTGGTCATCAACCTTAACGGCAATTTCATCTCTTTGTCTTTCAAGACGGCTGATGTCGGCATTCTGATTAACCATTGTCACACCGAAAAACAAAAAGGCAATCACCAGGCACAGGGAAATAATAAGCATAGGAATATTCTTTTTATTTGAAAAAAATGTCTTAAAGGATTTACTTTTCTTTCCTGCTTCCTTTACCATTTTTACCACCCTTAAACTTCTTTTTAACAAAAGCTTTTACATTCGCTTTTATATTATATAATATATTATATAGCTTTTGCAACACTTTTTTGAAACTTTTCAGCCATTTTTTAATCTTTTTGGCAATTGCCTCCTGAATAGGTTTGGTAACATAACCGAGCGTGAAAATCACAAGCAAAAAGCCTAAAAATATAAACAGCAGATAAATCATTCTTATGCTGCCGCTGTTGAATATCAGAAGATAGCAAAACACCGTAAAGGCACTGACAATCCAGAACAGGAAGTCAAAGAAAAATTTGTCATTGAATATCAGTCTGGGCAATCTGAAAAAGTCAAACAGCAAGCCCAGTACACCGCCAACAAGCACAGCATAAAAAATATTCTCAGCCACCGAAAAGCCTTTTGATGATAGAGTTACCCGACACCTTTTCGCTATAGGTTAATGAATTGATTTTGCCGCTTACAATCAGGTTGCCTGTATCAAGACTGAGTTCCTCAATATGCAGAAGCTCGCCCTTGATTGTCAGCTCGTCACTGTCGCAGATTACCAAAATCACCTGTTCATTAAATTCGTCAACATCGGTAACTCCTGTTATGCTCAGATTTTCTCTGTTATCAAGGTTAATTGAATGCTGTGCTGTTAAATTCATAAAAAAATCACCTGCTATAAAATATGCAGATGATTTCTCATTTATTATAATTGCTCATACATTTTAAGTGCATCTTCTTTTAAAGCATGCTCGCTGACAACCAAAACCCTGTAGCTTCTCACATTTGCACCGAGAGAAATTTTGATAACATCGCCAACCTTAACATCATATGAGGCTCTGGCTACTTTATCATTTACCTCTACCTTACCTGCATCACAGGCTTCGTTTGCAACAGTTCTGCGTTTGATAATGCGTGAAACCTTTAAATATTTATCTAATCTCATATATTTTCACCTCTTAAAAAATTAAGGCATCACAAAATGTGATGCCCTTAATTAGCGGATAGTAATTATTTTACTGCATCCTTAAGTGCTGAACCAGCCTTGAATGTAGGAACCTTAGCAGCAGGAATCTCGATAGTTTCCTTTGTGCGTGGGTTTAAGCCAGTACGAGCAGCACGCTCTTTGATTGAGAATGTACCAAAACCAACAAGAGCAACCTTGTCACCCTCAGCAAGAGCATCCTTAACTGAATCGAAAACTGCAGCTACTGCTGCCTCTGCGTCCTTCTTTGAAAGTTCTGCTTTTGCAGCAACTGCTGCAACGAGTTCTGTCTTATTCATTTAAATTTCCTCCGTTTTGGCTGTTTTCAGCCATAATTTCTTTTACTCTATCCCAAAGCAAATCAAGCTCTTCAATTGTTGAGTTTTTCATAGATATGCCCTTTTCCTCAGCAAGCTGTTCAACAAGCTTAAAGCGGCTGATAAATTTATCAGTAGCTGCAGTTAAACATTCCTCGCTATCAACATTAATAAACCTGGAAACATTTACACAGGAAAACAGCAAATCACCGAATTCCTCGGCAACATGAGCTTTTTCACCTTGAATAATAGCTTCTTGCAACTCGTTAATCTCTTCCTGAAGCTTATCAAAAGCACCATCTGAATCACGCCAGTCAAAGCCGGCCTTGGCAGCCCTTGACTGCACCTTTTGTGCACGCATTAATGCCGGCAGCTCCCTTGGAACGCTATCCATAGTTTCGCTCTGCTTTTTAACGCCCTTGGTTTTTGCCTTTGCATTATCCCAGCTTAAAAGTGCTTCAGTTTCATTGGCAGCTTCAACCTCACCGAAAACATGTGGATGACGGACAACAAGCTTTTGACACAAATCATTACAAATGTCGCTAAAATCAAAATTGTCCTTTTCCCTTTCCATCTCGGTATGAAGAACAATCTGCAGCAAAACATCACCCAGTTCTTCACGCAGACCCTCGGTGCTATTCTTATTTATAGCTTCGATAACCTCATAGGTTTCCTCAATAAAGTTCTTTTTTATTGAGGTATGCGTTTGTGCCTGATCCCAGGGACATCCACCCGGTGATCTGAGAGCAGTAATAATTTTTAGAAGATCATTTATATCATATCTATCTTTAAATTCAAAATCTACGGACATTATTACTTACTCGCTTTCGATTAACTCGTCTATGGCAATAATACTATAAACACAAGGAAATTTCAAGTATTTAAAGAAAAATTTACACTTATGCTATAATTTCCGAGGATTAAGGCTGATTGTTTTTGTAACAACAAGTAAAAACAAATATATTATAGGACAAATCGCAAGAAGAATTATCAGCCTACTGAAAGTAATCGACATATTTAGCTTTGCATAGCTGACTGCGACATATGTAATGAGTCCGCAAAAAACAGGCTTTATAAAAATTTCAAAATACGAAATTCTTGCATTCGTCTTTTTTCGGATTGTAATTAAATTCATAATTACCACTATCAAAAATCCTGCACAGTTAGATATGGCTGCTCCCATAACATTGTATTTTGTATTCGGAACAATTGCAAAATTGAGTGCAAGTCTGACCACACAGGAAATGATGAAGGCAGGAATGGTGGATTTTGCAAAGCCCAGAGCCTGAGTGGAATAAACCGTTACTGTTGCCAGTGAGCAAGGCAGAATAAATATACCCATTGCTTTTAAAAGCAGACTGCCGTTATCCACAATATCAGCATTTGAATTGCTGTAGAAAATGCTTAAAATTTCTTTACTGAAAGCTGACAGCAAAAGTCCGCCGGCTATGGAAAGAACAACGGCATATTTAAATATACTTGTGAGCAGTGACGAGAATTTGCCGCTGCTGTTTTCGTAAGCGGTACTGACAGCAGGCACAGCAGTTACACCCAGCACCATAACAATTGCAGGCACCAAATTTTTGAAATCAAGCACGGTGGCAAAAATGCCGAAAACATAAGTATGAACATCATTGCCGTCATAATGATAAAGCTCGGCAAGCTCACTGCCGCTGCAAAGAGAAAGACCATACTGAATGCTTGAGGTATCCACAAAATTTGAAATACTTGAAATAACCGTTGCACCAATCAAAGCTGTGCTGAAGGACAAAAGCTCGTTATATGCCAGCTTAACATCCGTTCTGTCTGCTGGAGCAACAGGATATTTTGAATTAGTATATATCGTAACAAACAGATACGCAATAATACTGCCGAGGGTAACACCAAGCATAGCCGCAGCCGATGTTAGCGGATAAATAGCAGACAGTGCCTCCTGCTCACCTGAAACGGCTTTGCCCATAACGGTACCATTTAAAATATACTGTTCATACAGCCAGCTCATTGAATAGCGTGCAAACAAAAGGCCGAAAACCAGCTTGACAATTGCTTCTATCAGCTGGCTGATGGCAGTGGGCTTCATATCAAGATAACCTTCGGCAAAGCCACGGTGTGCAGCACCAAGGCAACAGAAAAACACCGACGGTGCAAGAGCAAGAATGGTATAAACACTTTTAGGAGCAGATGAAATAAGCTCCGAATAAGGCTTGGCTAGTAAAAACATTACTGCCAGACCAATCGCACCGACAATCAAAAACAGTCGTTTTGATGCAAAACGAAGTGCCTTGATTTTTTCATAATCACCTTTGGCTTCATAGCTGCTGACAAGCTTAGTCAATGCCAAAGGAAAGGCACCCATAGTCAGTGCATGAACAGGCATACAAAAATTATAGGCAATTGAAAAATAACCTCTGCCCTCAGCTCCGATAAAGCCTGTTAACGGTATCTTATAAAAAGCACTGATAAATTTAACCACAACAGTGGATAAAAGAAGAATAAAGGCAGATGACAAATATTTTTGTTTTAAAGATTTTTTAACTGACACATAATCACCAAACAGAATTTTTTAATATGAAAGTTTTATACGTTCTGTAAACCAAAAATAAATAAGGCAGTGTGATTTACACTGCCTTTAAACTTCTTTATTTTAATATTCCGTTATAAGTTATTCTGACTCACCGTCAAATATCTCAACCTCTACCTCATCCGGGGTTTCGGTTTCTGCATCCTTTTGAAATGCTTCACGGGTTTTTTGAGCCATATCTGCAACAGAGTTACTTAAAGTAGCCTTAAGCTCCTCAACCTCTTCATTGAGTAAATCGAGCCTATCCTTAACTGCAGAAATTTCTGCAGCCATGCCTGCAAGCTGAGAATCGTCAATTTCCTCACCGATAAATCCTTTATACTGCAGCTCACCAAACTTTTCATAAAGCTTTGAAAGCTTTGCCTTTGCATCAAGGGTTTCAATCTTTTTTTTGCTCAGTTCAATGCCCTCTGCACTTCTTTTGCCAAGACTTTCTGCCACGCCTCTTGTTTTGTTAAGCATTTCTTCAAGCTTGGGATTGTTGATATTAAACTCTGTATCGCCGAATTTAAAAGCCATAAAACCACCTCTGTCCACAATTATATTACAAAACGTAATATTTTGCAATACAATCAGATATATTTATTTTTATTCACCATAAAAGGATAATATGCCCATTTTTCTTTTGAGCATTTCATCAAAGTTATCAATATATTCATATGGGTATTTGTAGTTATAAATGCGTTCAATATGACCGCTTTCCTGATTTTTTAATCTGGTAACACCGCCTGCACCTGCTGAAAAAACAGAATGTGTTTCGTCCATCATATAAACATTATAAAGGCAATCAAGCCCCGGCTTGCACCAGCCTACATTTTCAAGATTACCCAGTGACTTTGACTGCCTGTACATATAGTAGGGATAATATCCGCTGTCAGACAATGCCTTGTTTGAATAATTAACCATATCAGCAGTTGTGAGCCTGTCGCTCAAATCAAAGGTCATATCACGGGTAACCATATATGCAGCAGACTTTAATGCAAGAGTATGAACCGTAATGGACTGTGCATCAAGCGCAATACCCTTGTCAATGCTTGCTTTAAAGGTGTCAAAGCTATCCTTAGGAAGCCCTGCAATAAAATCCATATTGATATTATTAAAACCAAGCTGACGTGCAAGATTATAAGCATGCACTGTCTGTTCGGATGTATGACGCCTGCCGATTGCATCAAGCACATCATCATTAAAGCTTTGCGGATTTATGCTTATGCGTGACACCCCTGCTCCTTTAAGTGCAAGCAGCTTTTCTTTAGTAACAGTATCAGGTCTGCCGGCCTCAACAGTATATTCACGCAGAGTTGACAAATCAAAATGATTTTCAATTGTTCTGAATATTTTTGCAAGTGATTCGGCAGAAAGTGTTGTGGGTGTACCACCGCCGAAATAAATGGTTTCAAGTCTTAAGCCAAGGGATTTTGCGATTATGCCTATCTCCTCAAGTTCCTTGCAGAGCAAATCGGTATACGGCTCCATAAGTCTTTTGGTTCTCTCAATAGAATGAGAAACAAAGGAACAATATGAGCAGCGTGTAGGACAAAACGGAATTGAAACATACAGAGAAAATGAGTTTTTTTGCGAAAGAGCAATAACCTCATTTTCATGCTGCATAACCTCAAGTGTAAGATTTGTTTTATCCTCTGTGGCAAGAAAGCTGTTCAGGAAATAATCCTTAGCCTGCTCTACACCCATTTCACCGCTGAGCCTGTGCATCAGCTTTGCAGGTCTTACACCGAAAAGAATACCCCAAGGCGGCTTATAGCCCAAAAGTTCACTTAAAACCGAATAGAGCAAAACGGACATAGCAACAGCTATATCCTCGCCATCTGTTAATTTATATACTTTTTTAAGGGACTTATCGTAAATCTTAGCATCAACAATAAGCATTTCACCGCTTTTTTCAGTAATGACAACAATATCTTCGTCACCCTCTGCCTTTATTTTTTCATAAGGAAAAAAGACGGTGCAGATATTTTTCATATCAAACTGAAGCTGATGATTAATCACCTTTAATACCATAAAACTACCTGTTCATATACGGATTATTTTTTCTTTCAAAATCAAGTGTTGATTGTCTGTCATGACCTGCATAGACGATATAATCGCCATCTAAAGCTGCAATTCTTCTAAGGCTTGCAAGTATTTCAGCTGACGAACCACCCGGGAAATCAGTTCTTCCGCAGCTGCAGTAAAACAGCGTATCACCTGAAAACAGTTTATCATCACAGATGTAACAAACACCACCCTTGGTATGACCCGGTGTTTCCATAACCTTTATTTTACTTTCACCAAGGGTGATAACATCACCATCTGTCACCTCAATATCGGCAATGACATTATTATGAGCTGCACCGCAAAAGGCAGCAAGACTCAGCTTGCCTGAGCCAAGCATAGGTGCATCCTCTTTTGATATAACAGCCTTAGCGCCTGTAAGCTCTTTTATACCCTTAACACCGCCTATATGGTCAAAATGACCATGGGTCAAAAGGATGTATTCCAAATCAGCACCCTTGATAAACGCACGCATTTTTGCACTTTCCTCAGTACAATCAACCAAAGCTGATTTGCCGCTTTTTTCATCGGTAATCAGATAGCAGTTATTATCAAGCCTGCCGAAAATTTCACATTTAACGCTTAACATTATTTCAAATCCTTACTGTCAAGAATAATGGTTACAGGTCCGTCATTGAGTAAATTAACCTTCATATCAGCACCAAAACGACCTGTATCAACCTTTTTAACGCCTGCCTTTTTCAGTTCATCCACAAAATATTCATAAAGCATTTCAGCTTCCTTAGGAGGTGCTGAATTTGTAAAGCTGGGGCGTCTGCCGTGGGAACAGTCAGCACATAAGGTGAACTGTGATACCACAAGAATTTCACCGTCAACATCAAGACAGGACAAATTCATTTTTTCGTTTTCATCCTCAAATATTCTGAGAACAGGTATCTTTTTTATAAGCTTGTCGGCATCGGCTTTTGTATCGCCCTGCTCAACCCCAAGCAGAATAAGATAACCCATATTAACAGCACTTACCTGAACACCATCAATAGTGACAGATGCGTGCTTGACTCTTTGAATTACTGCTTTCATATATTACCACTTCTCTCAATATGATAGACACCATCAATCTTTTTAAGCAGCTTTGAAACACTTTCAAGGTGCTCCTTAGAATTGACGGAAATCGTCATTGTTGTTAAACAGTTGCCCTCATTAATCGGACGTGCATTGATTGAATGAATTTTAACGTGAGCGGCAGCCATTTTAGTCGTAATATCCAAAACAACACCGTCACGGTCAATAGCATAAACATCAATGGTTGACCTTGCTTCAACCTTAACACTACCATCCCAGTGGGCTTTCACCCATCTTGCAGGCTCAGGTGAAAGTGCAGGATCAATAGGAACATTAACGCAGTCACGCCTGTGAATGGTTAAACCTGTTCCACGATTAATAAAGCCGATAATTTCTTCGCCCGGAATCGGAGCACAGCACTTTGCCATTTTAATCAAGCAGTTATCAATACCCTCAACAACAATACCGTTTGAGCTCTTCTGGGACTCCTTATATTCATTAGGCATAACAGGCTTTGTCGGCTGAACCTCTTTAGGACGCCAATTGCGGTTATAATCATCCTTTATACCCGGCATCAGCTTTGTCATCTGAATACCGCCATAGCCGACTGCCGCATAAAAATCGTGAACATCATCAAAATCCTGACGCTCAGCAATCTTTAAAGCAAATTTCTCGTAGTCGCCTGATTCAAGGCGAATAAAGTTACGCCTTCATTCACGCACAACCTCAGCCTTACCCTGAA
>CAYNGP010000084.1:0-8881 GCA_964396885.1 uncultured Bacteroides sp.
AAACGAGGTTTTAATGCATTTTCGCAGTGGAAAAAAGCAGGCTAATGATATTTATCTTGGTGACACACTGGAGGTTGACAAGGATGGAAATCCGCTGACAATTGAAGACACAATCAGCACAAGCAGTGATTTGGCGGATGACCTTGAAACTAAAATAAGATGGGAAAAGGTGTCAAAAATCATCGAAAATTTAGAGGATGACAGAGAAAAGGAAATCATTATTCTGCGATATGGTTTAAACAACAAAAAACCTCTGACACAACGAGAGGTTGCACAGAGGTTAAATATAAGCCGCAGCTATGTATCAAGGATTGAAAAAAAGGTATTAAACGATATAAGAAAAATAGTAGATTAAGATTATCTGATAAAAATATTACCACCGCTGCAATCAATTGCAACAGTTAAAGGAAAATCCTTAAAGGTTAATTTTTTAACAGATTCACAGCCCAAATCATCATAGGCAATTACATCGCAGGAGGTAATACATTTTGATGCCAGAGCACCTGCTCCGCCGATAGCACAAAGATAGACTGCTTTATTTCTTACTATAGCGTCACAGACAGCCTCGTTTCTTTCGCCCTTGCCGACCATTGCAACAACACCTTTATCAAGGAGTGTCGGTGCAAAGACATCCATTCTGCTTGATGTAGTAGGACCGCAAGCACCTATTGCCAGACCTTCCGGTGCAGGAGTTGGACCTGCATAATAAATAACAGCATCTGTTAAATCATAAGGGAGCTCTGTTCCGTTTTCAAGACTTTCTGTAATACGCTTATGCGCGGCGTCACGTGAGGTATAAACTGTACCTGACAGCACAACCCTATCCCCTGCACGAAGCTTTGGTGCACAGGCGCGTAGTTCATTTGTATTTAAAATATATTCCATTACTTTTTACCAAGCTGTTCCTTTAAAATCTTATTTTCCTCTTCAAGCGTTTCAAGCATTGCGATATTTTGCTTAAGCTCTCTGCTGATTGATTTCAGCTGAAAATCAAGATTTGAATTGATGATTTCCAATCTTTGGCACTCAAAATTAACATCCTCAAGTGCAGCCATAAGACGAGATATTTCATCAGTCAGCCTTTTAATATCGTCCTTTCTGTTCATTCTTATCCTTCCGTAATACATTAGAAAAATGGGGTTGCACACAGCAACCCCTAATTTTTATTAGTTGTCGATGTCTACGTCCTTTTCAAAATAACGAGAACCGAACCAATTTACCTTAAGAGTATACTCATTCTCAAGCTTTTCTGACTGAGTAGCGCCATCAGCACTTGCAAGAGCCTGCTTTGCGTTATACTCCCAAACCTTTTCACCAGTTGTGCCAACAAAATACATAATGTGGTAACCAAACTCTGTTCTTACAATAGCGGTATCGCCAGCCTGTCTGCCTGAGTTAAAGCACCATGCAGAGAATGGGTTAACCATCTGACCAGGAACAACCTTTTCATAAAGACCGCCGTTATCAGATGAGCCGCCATCTGTTGAATTTTCTTTAGCGAGTGCTGCGAAGCTGTCTTCGTTTGCATCACCGGATTTCCATTTATTCAGGATTTCCTCAGCCTTTGAATAAGCTGATGCCCACTGCTCGTCAGTAGCATCTGTTACTGCTGCATCGTCAGTCGTTTCAGGTGCGATAAGAATATGACGAACATTAACTGTTTCTGTATTTGTGATAGCTGCAGGAGCGATTACATAAACAACAGATGTGCTGTGCTGATAAATATCGCCTGCTTTTCTGTCAGCACTGAAGAGCCAATCAAGACCTGAATAGGTCTGCTCTTCATCATCACTGTGCTCCTCGCCTTCTTCATGATTGTGAGCGTCTGCAGTAGCAATTGCATAGCCCCTATTCTGAAGAATTGTTTTTGTTACACCAAGTTCAGTTGTAAAGCCATCCTCAGCATAAGCCTTTTTATTGAAATCTGAAGTTGAGTACTTAGCAGCAAGGTCTGCAAAGTTTGAGCCGTCAGCCTTAAGCTCGTTCTTGAATGCCTTAGCGTTATCCTCGCTGTCAGCCTCAAAGAGTTTAATATCAACTGCCTGTAAATCAGCAGTATGCTCATCCTTATACTTGTTAACATCTTCTGCTGTATATGCCTTGCTTTCAACATCAGTAGTAAGCTCTGATTTATAATTATTAGCAATATACTGACGAACACTTTCAGTTCTGAAAACATTTTCAGTAACGCCCTTACCCATTGCTCTTACAAAATAACCGCTTAATGTATAGCCATACTTGTTAGCTGTTTCTCTGTAAGAATTAAGAGTTTCCTCGAGCTCTGTTTTCTGATCTTCTGTGATCTCAGGCTCTTCGCCGCCATTTGCCTCAACAGCAGCTAAATAATAGGTATAGGTTGACTCGATTGAATCAAGAACCAATTTATCAAGATGCTCTGCCCAGGTCATAACCTCATTTGTATCAGGGTCAGTATACTGCTGCTTTGAAAACTTTTCAGTAAAGTCAACATCAAGACCAAGTTGTTTTGTGTCAAGTCCGTACTGTGCATACTGCTCCTGCTGAGTCTTGAGCGTATTATAGGTTGAAGCATAATAGAAATTATATGTGCTAACCTTTATTCTTGCCTTCTGGTCACCATTTGATACAGTAACACCTGTAAGAGTTTGTGCCGGAAGGCTTAATGATGCGACAAAGCCTTTTCTAACAGCACCTGTTGCTACATATGTAACAAGAAGTGCAAGAACAATAACAATGCAAACTGCAGATTTAATAATGGTTGCAGTTTTCTTTGCTATTTTGATACCGCCTGAAGATTTTTTGTTTACTTTTTTTGATGATTTGTCCTTATCTGAGCGGATTGAGCCGCCTGTAAGAAGATCATCCTCAATAGGTTTTTTTGCCATTTCAATTCATCCTTTTAAAAAAATTGTAGTCATACAAACATTATTTTACACCATTATGCAAAATATTACAAGTATTAATTTTACACAAGGCAGACAAAATCAAAAATATGACTTTGTTGCTTAATTTGAAGCTGCTGATGCCCCTGCATTTCTTGAAGCATAGAAGCTGTCAATAGCCTTGTTAATGGACTTTTCGTGATGATTAATTTTTGCATTTTCAACAATTTCACTTATCTTTTCGTCTCTGAGTTCTGAAATAATCTGAGCCTCATAGCTTGGACAGTTATTGATAAAGAACATAATATGATAGCCATAATCTGACTCAACAATACCCGTATCACCATACTGACGCTGGCTGTCAACAGACCATTCCTCAAAACTTGGAACCATCTGACCTAAAACAACGCCCTCATAAAGTCCGCCGAAAGCACCGTTTGCACTTGCAGATGTTGAACCTGTATCCGTACTGTACTTTTCAGCAAGAAGCGCAAAGCTGTACTCTGTTTTATCACCATTATTGAATTCGTTAAGAATTTCTTCAGCCTTTGGCTTTACAGCCTCAATCTGCTCTTTTGAATATTTCTGCTGACCATTCTCGTCTGTTTCAGCAGGGTCTTCCTCAGGCTGAATAAGAATGTGTCTTACTGAATATGTTTTATCATCAAGAAGAGTTGCCATTTCTGTTTTCAAAATCAGATATGCAGTACCTGTTGATTCATCAACATAGGACTTTTTAGAGCCAATTGGCGTATTGTCACTAAAGAGCCACTCATTCATTTCGTCATCAAACGGAGTATCGGTTCCTGTGATAGTTCCGTCAATTCTTTGCTCGTATGATGCAATTGCCGTTTTAGTAGCCTCTTCCTCTGTTATATCCTCATTAGAAGACATTGTGTTCGCAGCCTCCTGCTCAATGTATGTTCTGTAAACAGTAGGAACTAAAGCAATCATTGAATCTCTGTCGGTTATTTTTTCAAGATAATCATTCAGAGCCTTATCTGATTTTTCTTTAGCGGCTTCATCGCTTGTATCATATTCAAGCATAAGATAGCTGAAATTGATTGTGTTGTATTTGCTCTTGTTTTCAGCAAAATAGGCATCAATTTCTTCCTGACTTACCTTAGTTTCTGCAGCAAGCTGTGCTTTATAATTGGCAGAGAGATAATACTGCTCAAGCATTAAACGAAGTGTAGACTCGCTGCAATACTCGCCAAAATTCGTTTTAATGTAATCATTTAAAGAAACACCCTGGCTTGAAGCAGATGTTTTTAAGCTTTCAATCTGCTCATTAATGGTAGACTTCTGTGTATCGGTTAACGCTACGCCTTTTTTAACAGCCGCTGTATAATAAGCAGTAAGCTGCTCAACCTCCTTAAGGGTTTCTTTTTCAAAGAATTCCTTCCAGGTAATCTGATTGCCATCTTCGTCGGTAGTATACTGCGTATCATAGTCCTTTGAGGTATCAAGATCAAAGTAACCATAATTTGCGTAGTTTTCATAATAAGTAACCATACTTGAATAGTAATAGTTAAACATACCGATGCTTACTTTGGTTCCGTCAACAGTAGAAACCACTGAAGCGGGATTCATTAACTTGCCTTCTTTACCGTTCGGCACTGTATAATACCTTACGCCCAAAACAACAAGTGCAGCAATTATTGCAATAACCAACAATGCAGTAGGAAGAAACTGAAGCATTTCCCTGCTTTTGCTCTGTTTAACCTCAGCCTGTGCTGTAACAGGTGATTTATACTCAAGAGGTTCTGCAGCAGGTGCAGACACTTCAATCTCGCCCTCAAACAAATTGTCATTAAGGGTTGGTGCCTCAGCTTCAAACTGCCAGTTATCATTGTTTTCATACTTAACACCGTCCTTATCCACAAGACCGGTATCGTCCACTGTTTCCTCAGCGGTATTATCCTCCAAGGAATCACCGAGCTTTTCAAGCTCAATATCTTTTTCGTCCATAACAACACTCCTATATTTATAGATACCAAAATATTATACAATACTAATATGATTATTTCAACATCTACGAATGTAAAAAATATATTAACTATATATGAAAATCCTTACAAATCGTGTTAACACTTGAAATATTTTAGCTTATATAGTATTATAGTGAAAGAATTTAAGTTAAAATAAAAACAAAATAAGCTTTATGAGGTTAAAAATGAGCGAGAAAATATCAAGCCTGAAAGCCGCTTACAGGGAAAATCCCGGTTGGTATTGGCTTTTGGCGACTATCTTTTTGTTCCCGATATTACCGGAATATGTGAGTCCTTTTTTGCTTTTCATAGGATTTATTGTTTTTAAAAGACAATGGTCACGTGAAGGAAAAAAGGCAAAGGTCGGCACACTTGGTAAGCTGATGATGGTATTTATGGGGCTGGCTCTGGTCAGCACATTGTGGAGTGAAACAAGATTTTCCACTTTTTCCACTGCATCACTTTGGTGGGGTATGTTTTTGATTGAGGTTATGATATATAACCTTGCCAGAACAAGAAGAAAAATTGACAGAATACTGTCCATGATGGTGCTTGCAGGAGGAATCAACGGATTTATTGGTGCAATACAAATACTTACCCATACACTCTGTAAATATGAAATAATAAGCCAGCAATGGGTTTTGGTTACACCGTTTTACAGAAATCTTGACCATGCTATTTACACATGGCTTCCATTTGAAATAAGCACCAATGCTTGGGTTTCCAGAGCCAGTGGCTTTTTCTCAAACCCTAATCTGCTTGCAACATATATGGTAATCTGTTACCCTATATCGATTTATCTCTTTCTTAACTCAAAGGACACCAAACACAAGCTTGCATATTTCGGATTAAATGTCTTAATCAGTGCAGGTATGAGCTCAACGATGACAAGAGCAGGCTGCTTTATTGCAATTGCAGGATGGATATTTATGTTTGTAATCCTTGCAAAAAGGCACTGGAAACCGCTGCTCGAAATATTTATTCCGACAATTTGCATTATACTGCCGTCCATTCTGACAAGGTATGGTTTAATATTCCAAAATGTGCCGATTATAAGTGATGTGGCTACAGGCGGCTATGAAGCACAAAAATCAAGTGAGGCACATTATCTAATATGGCAGAGCCTTTTAGATTACATAACAAGTCACGTAAAGCCATTTATTATCGGCACCGGATTTGGTGTTGAACAAACGGGTCAGATACTTTTAAACAATTATAACCTTAATAAACCACATGCTCACAATTTCATTATTGAAACATGGATGGAGCTTGGCATTGTAGGTATAATTTTATTGGCAGTTGTGCTTGTATGCAGTTTTGGAAAGCTGCTGGAAATCAACACAAATAACGGCAAAAAATTCACACTTGTATTTTGTGTATTCACTGCAACACTTTTGTATTTACTGTTCGGATTAACCGACTATATTTTCAACTCACCTAAGCAGATTGTATTCCTGTTTATATTACTGGGACTGACGCAGGCAATGAGTATTTGCTATGAAAAAACGATTATTCACGACAAAGAAAGTCTGATACAGGTTGCTGAAACAGAAATTGATAATCTCATTCACCAAAAGCCAATTGGTAAATAAATAATTAATAATACAATCCGGCAGATGTTGAGAAAGTAGTCAGAATTAAAAACGTCGCAGAAACTTATGTTTCTGCGACGTTTTTAATTATTTAATTATAGTAGGGGCTGATGCCCTCATCAGCCCGTTTTCGGTGCGATGTGGGCATCGCACCCTATGAATATTTATTCATTTTGGTGTGGTTATGACTGCTTTATCGACAATCTGAAGCTATTGAGAAAATCTCAATAGCTTTTTTTACATACTATTATTTTGCTTTGGTTTCACAATAAAGGCAGCGATATGTGCCCTTTTCGTCAGTCAGCTTAAACACGTGTGAAATTGGTTCGTTATTACAGATGCACCTTGGGTTAGGGCATTTAATAACGTCCACAAGCTCGTCCGGGAGTGAAAGGCTCTTTTTCTCTACCCTTTCACTGTTCCTAATCACATTGACAGTTGCCATTGGTGCAATATATGCAATCACATCCATATCAAGATCAATAAGGTCATTGATTTTAATAATATCCTTAGCCTCATTCTTCTTTGACTTGGCATTGGTAATAATTGCGACCTGGCAGGAAAGTGAGCTGAGATTTAAAATCTCATAAACCTGCATACCCTTGCCTGCAGGGATATGATCAATAACATAGCCGTTTTCAATAGCATCAATATTCATTAAAGAGCACCTCCCCATTCAAGCAGCGTTTTAATTAAAGCCATACGGATATATTTACCGTTTAACGCCTGTATGAAATACTTTGCCCTTGGGTCATCATCAACCTCGGGTGCAATTTCATTCACTCTTGGAAGCGGGTGCATAATTGTTAAATCAGCCTTAGCATTTTTTAGCTTATCAAGGTCAAGTACAAAGGCATCCTTATGCTTTAAATACTCATCCTCTGAATAGAAGCGTTCACGCTGAATACGGGTCATATAAAGGATATCAAGCTTATCCATAACCTGCTCCATAGTTTCAACCTCTTCATATTCGGCACCGCACTTATCAAGCACATCCGTTATGATATAATCGGGCACGGCAAGCTCTTTAGGTGAAATGAGGATAAACTTTACATTTTCATATCTGCACATTGCTTTAATGAGAGAATGAACCGTTCTTCCGAATTTCAAATCGCCGCAAAGACCGACAGTCAGATTTTCAAATCTGCCCTTTTCACGATAAATTGTTAGAAGGTCAGTGAGAGTCTGTGTGGGGTGTGAATGACCGCCGTCACCTGCATTTATAATTGGAACACCGCTTTTCTGACTTGCGACCCTCGGTGCACCCTCATAAGGATGACGCATTGCAATAATATCTGCATAGCAGGAAACCATACGGATTGTATCTTCAACACTTTCACCCTTTGATGCAGATGATGACGCTGCTTCACTGAAGCCGAGAACATTACCGCCAAGTTCATACATAGCTGCTTCAAAGGAAAGCCTTGTTCTGGTTGAAGGCTCAAAGAACAATGTAGCAAGCTTTTTTCCGTCGCAGATATGTGCGTATTTTTCTTTATTATCAATAATATCAACAGCCGTTGCTATCATATCATCAATTTCTTTTAACGATAAATCTGTTGTATCGAGTAAATGACGCATTTTAAGATTCCTTTCTTTATAACAGATTAGGATTGATTGCTATAAATTAATCCTTAGCACCGTTGATTTCAAGATATTTCTTTATGCGTTCAACATTTTCACGGTTGGTTTCATCCTCTTCAAGATATTCAATGATGTCATAAACATCAACAACCGAATATACAGGGAAGCCGTATTCATCGCCAACCTCTGCCATTGCAGATTTTTCGGTCTGACCCTTTTCCTTGCGGTCAACCATAACGAAAACAGCGGCAACCTTTACACCCTCGAGCTTTGAGAGAATTGACATACTCTCTCTGATAGCTGTTCCTGCTGTGATAACATCCTCAACAATAACAACCTCTTCGCCTGCTTTTGGTGTGTAGCCTACGAAAACACCGCCCTCGCCGTGGTCCTTCTCTTCCTTTCTGTTGAAGAAGAAAGGAACATCAAGACCCTGCTTTGCAAGGGAAACTGCTACTGAAACAGCAATCGGAATACCCTTATATGCAGGACCGTAAAGAACAGTCTTTTTGCTGCCGATTTTTTCAAAATATGCTTTAGCATAAAACTCACCGAGCTTCTGAATCTGCTCGCCTGTTTTAATGTCGCCTGCGTTAATGAAATAAGGGATTTTTCTGCCGCTTTTAGCAGTGAAATCACCGAACTTCAAAACGCCTGCATCTTCTAAAAATTTTATAAATTCTCTTTTATAGCCTTCCATTTTGTTTCTCCTTATCCTACGAACTCTTCAACACATCTTCTGTAAGCAGCAACAGGATCATCGCTTGCAGTGATTGGTCTGCCGACTACGATATAGTCACTGCCGATTTCCTTAGCCTTTGCAGGAGTGGTAACACGAACCTGATCGCCTACC
>CAYNGP010000085.1:0-6347 GCA_964396885.1 uncultured Bacteroides sp.
TGGCCCTGAATTTGCCGCAGAGCTTGAGGTAAAGATTAAAGATAAGCTTGCTGAAATTCAGGAGCAGTCTGCACAGAAATACAGACCAAAGGCTGCACCTATGGCTAAAACAGACGATGAAGCTGCCGAAGAAAAACCTGTTAAAACTACAAGAGCTGCTGCAAGAGCAAAGCTTGATATTGCAGTAGAAGACGATGAAGATTAATGATTATAACGCACCAGAGGGGCAGGGGAAATAAAATTCACCTGCTCCTTGATAATGAATATGTAATAACTACCGATAGCAACTTCTGGCTTGATAATTACATTGCTGACGGCACCGATATTGATGAAGAACAGTGGCAGGAATTAGTTGCAGGCATTAATTATAAAAAGGCACTTAACAAATGCGGTGACTTGCTTTCAAGGCGAGAGCATTCCGTTAAAGAGCTTAGAACAAAGCTTCTCAGAACAGTTGATGAGGTCAGTGCGGACAGAGCGATTAATCGTTATCTTGAAGCCGGCTATCTTGATGATGAGCATTTTTGCAGAAGTCTTGTTGATTATTTATATAACGTGAAAAAGTATTCAACAAATCATATTAAGCAGGAGTGTTATAAGCGTGGTGTTGACAGCAGTATAGTTTCTGCCGTACTGGAAGAGTATGCGTTTGATAATATTGACAGCATTATAAAAATTATTAATTCAAAATATCTTTCAAAGCTTGAGCAGGAAAACGGTCAGCAAAAGGTTATTGCAGCACTTCAAAGAAAAGGATTTTCGTATTCCGATATTAAATCGGCATTTTACAGGATAGAAGAAGATGAAGATTAAAGTAGGTATGATTTCACTTGGTTGCCCTAAAAATCAGGTTGACGGTGAATTAATGCTTGAAAAATTAAATAAAGCAGGTTTTCAGATTGTCGGCACAATTGAAGATGCAGATATTATGATTATAAACACCTGTGGTTTTATTGAGGACGCTAAGCGTGAAGCTATTGAAACGATTCTTGAAGTTGCAGAATATAAGTCTGCAGGTTTAGTTTCATCAATCGTGGTTACCGGATGTCTTGCAGAACGTTATCAGGAAGAAATATTAACTGAAATCCCTGAGGTTGATTCTGTGATTGGTATCGGAGCGGACAAAGATATTGTAAAGGTTTGTCAGAAAGCCGCTATCGGCATTTCTACAAGCTTTTTCCCGGATAAGAAATTACTTCCGCTTGAAGGTGAAAGAATGCTTTCAACGCCCCCTCATTGGGCATATTTAAAGCTAAGCGATGGGTGTGACAATAAGTGCAGCTATTGTGCAATTCCCGGTATTCGCGGTGGTTATATTGAACGCACTATGGAAAGCATTATTGACGAAGCCAAAACGCTTGCCGAGCGTGGTGTTAAAGAGGTTATTCTTATTGCTCAGGATACAACAAAATATGGCTTGCAGCTTTATGGTGAATATCGTCTGGCGAAGCTTTTGAAGGAACTTGTAAAGATTGACGGCATAGAATGGTTCAGATTGTTTTATTGCTATCCTGACAGGGTGACAGATGAGCTTATTGATGTGATTGCTGAAGAAGAAAAGGTATGCTCTTATATAGATATTCCGCTTCAGCATTGCAACGAAGATGTTCTTAGGGCGATGAACAGAAATGGTTCATATCATTCACTAAATGAACTTATTTCCAAAATGAAAGCCAAAATACCTGATTTGTCACTAAGAACAACCTTTATGGTTGGTTTTCCGGGTGAAAGCGAAGAAAAGTTTGAAGAGCTTTGCAGATTTATAAAAGAAGTTAAGTTTGACAGGCTTGGTTGCTTTGCATTTTCTCCTGAGGAGGACACCCCTGCATTTGATTTTGATAATCAAATAGAGGAGTCGGTCAAAAAACGCCGTGCTGAGGTTTTGATGGATATTCAGTATTCAATTACGGAAAGTGCCAATAAATCAAAAATCGGCAATGCTTACAAGGTGATTATAGATAGTTTTGAAGACGGTAAATATATTGGCCGTTCTTATCTTGATTCACCTGAAATTGATACAGGAATTATTATCACATCAAAGCATAAGCTTAATATCGGTGATTTTGTGAATGTAAAAATTACTGATTATGACGGCTATGATTTGATAGGGGAGGAAATATGAATTTACCTAACAAAATAACAGTTTTCAGATTTTTCTGTATTCCGTTTTTAATGGCATTTGCATTAATTGATTTCAAATATCACTGGGTTGCAACCCTGATCGTTTACTTTGTGGCTTGTATGAGCGATAAGGTTGATGGTATTATTGCAAGAAAGCGTGGGCTTGTTACTGATTTTGGTAAATTAATGGATCCGCTTTCAGATAAAAGTTTGGTTTTTGCTGCTTATTTAGTTTTAATTAAACTCGGCTGGCATACAGATATTTGTATTATGCTTATGCTCGCACGCGAATTCCTTGTTTCAGGTATAAGAATGGCAGCTGCTACAACAGGCGAGGTTATTGCGGCCAACGGTTTTGGTAAATGTAAAACATTTTTACAGATGGCAACAACAGGTATGACCTTCCTGCTTCTTGCAATAGGTGAGGGAAGTGCTAACATTGATGTGACCACACCTTGGTTAAATGTTTACTGCACAATTGCATTCTGGATTGTAACAGTTGTGGCTGTTTTAAGCGGATTGATTTATGCAAAAGACGGCTGGCATTTAATAAAAACAAAATAATAGTTGCAAAATTTTGAAAAATAGATATAATATTACTATAGATTAAAAGCAGTGATGAAGATAAGTAACAGAATTAATCACTTTAAGAGAGCAGGCTGTTTGCTGTAATGTCTGTATTTGATGATCTGCGAAATGCACTTCGGAGCTTCACGGAGGAATTATAGTATTCCGTGGCGGTTTGCCTCGTTATCGGCAAAAGCTATTTTTGTAGCTGAGTATAAAGTAGAGTGGAACCGCAGTTATTATTGCCTCTGTCAAAGGACAGGGGCATATTTTTTTGGAGGTTTTTTATGTTTAAGTCATATAAAGAAGATATTAAAAGCTTTATGGACCACGACCCTGCAGCTCGCAGTCCCATTGAAATTGTTCTTTTATATCCGGGCTTTAAAGCACTGAGAAGTCATAAAAAAGCACACTGGTTTTTAAAACATAATATGCCTTTTATTGCAAGGTTTATCAGTCAGCGTTCAGCGCATAAAACAGGTATTGAAATTCATCCCGGCGCTACGATTGGCAGAAGAGTTGTCATTGACCATGGCAGCGGAATTGTTATTGGTGAAACTACTGAAATCGGCGACGATGTAATGATATATCAGGGTGTTACCCTTGGCGGTACAGGTAAGGATGTTGGCAAGCGTCACCCCACAATAGAAAGCGGTGTTATGATTGGTTCAGGTGCAAAAGTGCTTGGCCCTATCACAATAGGCAGAAATGTAAAGGTTGCCGCAGGCGCAGTCGTTGTTAAGGATGTGGAACCGAACTGTACAGTTGTCGGTGTACCGGGTGAGGTAGTCAGAATTGATGGTGAAAGAGTTGACGACCTTGACCAGATTAACATTCCTGACCCTGTAATGAATGCGATTGAAAGTAATCAGCAGAAAATTAATGAATTGCAAAAAGAAATTGAAATTTTAAAGGAGAGTTTAAAATGAAAATTTTTAACACGATGTCAAGAACAAAGGAAGAGTTTGTACCTGTAGACGAAAATGAGGTTAAGATTTATGCCTGTGGTCCTACAGTATATAACTTCATTCACATTGGTAATGCAAGACCGCTTTGTGTATTTGATGTTTTAAGACGTTATATGGAATACAGAGGCTACAATGTCAAGTTCGTACAGAACTTTACTGATGTTGATGATAAAATAATTAAAAGAGCCAACGAAGAAGGTATCACCTTTGAAGAAGTGTCTGAGAAATATATTAAAGAATTCTGGACAGATGCGCACGGCTTGAATTTTAAGGATGCAACAGTTCATCCAAAGGCAACAGAAAATATTGATGAAATTATTGATATTATTAAAACTTTAGAAGAAAAAGGCTATGCTTATGCTGTTAATGGTGATGTTTATTTCAGAACATTAAAGTTCAATGAGTATGGTAAGCTGAGCCACCAGCCTATTGATGATTTGCAGTCAGGTGCAAGAATTGCAGTTGGTGATATTAAAGAAGATCCGCTTGACTTTGCACTCTGGAAGGGTGCTAAAGAAGGTGAGCCTTATTGGGAGTCACCTTGGGGCAAGGGCAGACCCGGATGGCACATTGAATGTTCTGCAATGAACAGAAGATATTTAGGCAAAACTATTGATATTCACTGCGGCGGTCAGGATTTAATTTTCCCTCACCACGAAAATGAGATTGCTCAGAGTGAATGTGCAAACGGCTGTACCTTCTCAAAATACTGGATGCATAACGGCTATATTAATGTCGACAATGTAAAAATGAGTAAGTCCCTTGGTAACTTTAAAACTGTAAGGGAAATTGCAGAAGTGTACGGCTATGAGGTAATACGTTATTTCCTTATCTCATCACATTACCGTTCACCAATCAATTATAATTTAGAGATTATTGAGCAGTGCAAATCTGCTCTTGAAAGACTTTATACCTGCCGTGAGAGCCTTGATTTCGCTATTAAAAACGCAAATGATACGGAAGACGATACAGAGCTGATCAATCTGTTAAACAGCCGCAGAGAGCAGTTTATCACCGCTATGGATGATGACCTCAATACTGCTGATGGTGTTGCTGCAGTGTTCGAACTTGTTAAGGATATTAATACTAAAATTCTTGACAAAGCGGTATCTAAAAACGTTTGTGAAACAGCTGCAAAAGTCTTTGATGAGCTTTGTGATGTTTTGGGTATTCTTTATAACAGAAAGTCTAATGATCTTGATGCTGAGATCGAGGAGCTTATTGCGCAAAGACAGGAAGCAAGAGCCAATAAGGACTGGGCAACTGCTGATAAAATCCGTGATGATTTGAAGGCAAGAGGTATTATTCTTAAAGACACACCTCAGGGTGTAACATGGACAATGGAGTAAGCTATGGTTGATAGAAGAACGTTTAAAGATTTTGAGGTTTCTTTGCTCGGATTGGGTGCAATGAGATTGCCTTGTAAAACACCTATTAAAAGTGAAGCAAATCCGCTTATTGACTATGCAAAAGGTCAGGAACTTGTTGATATTGCGTATCAGAATGGTGTTAACTATTTTGATACGGCATATATGTATCACGTTGGCAAAAGTGAAAAGTTTATCGGCACAGCACTGAAAAAATATCCACGTGACAGCTATTATCTCGCTGATAAGCTGCCAATATGGATGTGCCCTAAAAAAAGTGATATGGAAAAGGTTTTTCAAAAGCAGCTTGCAAGAACAGGTCACGACTATTTTGATTTTTACCTTTTACATTCTCTTAACAAAGAGAATTATGAAAAATGCGAAAAGTTCGGTGCTTATGATTTTGTTTTAGAAAAGCAGAAACAGGGCAAGATTAAAAATATCGGGTTTTCATTCCATGGCACAATTGATGATTTGAAGAAAATCGTCAGTGAGCATAAGTGGGATTTTGCTCAAATTCAAATGAATTACCTGGACTGGAAAAATCAGAACGCAGAGGAGCAGTATCAGATTTTAACCGATGCAGGTATTCCTGTTGTTGTTATGGAGCCTGTTCGTGGCGGAAAGCTTGCTGAGGTTTCACCTGAAATTGAAGCTATGTTCAAAAAAGCAAAGCCGGAGAAGAGTGTAGCCTCCTGGGCTATCAGCTTTGTTGCAAGTCATACAAATGTTATGACTATTCTCAGCGGTATGAACTCCGTTGAACAAATGCATGACAATTTGAATACATTGACTGATTTTGAGCCTATAACAGAAACCGAACTCAAAATTTGTCAGAATGCTGCTGCAATGATAAATAAAAGTGAAATTATTCCTTGTACAGGCTGCGATTACTGTGCCGATTGTCCCAAGGAAGTTAAAATCAGTACCATTTTCTCTGTTTATAATAAATTTAAAACTGGGGAATTAACTGAAGAACAGAGCAGGGAAGAATACAGCAAAATTGATATTGGTGCAGATGCTTGTATTCATTGTGGAAAGTGTGCATCACATTGTCCACAGTCAATTCAGATACCTTCAATGCTTGAAAAAATTAAATCCTTGTATTAACTAAAAAGCAGGTACTTGATGGAGTACCTGCTTTTCTATTTTATTTTACTTGGTGATACACCAAATTCCTTTTTAAAAGCTTTCAAAAATACCGAATAATCGTTTAATCCACTTTCATAGCAAGTCTGATTTGCAGTCATTCCGCTTTTAATATTATTTAATGCTTTCAAAAGCTTTTTTTATTGTATATAGGAATATATCGTTTTACCTGTGC
>CAYNGP010000085.1:6357-8378 GCA_964396885.1 uncultured Bacteroides sp.
ATTTGTGCATCAAATAGTATCTGCTTATAAAAAATTTGCTTGAAATATCATTTACCGTGAGCTTTTTATCAAGATTTGAGTTGATATAGTTTATTATTCTGTCAATTTGTTCGTCACTTTTAAATGCTGCTGTGACAATATTATTGTTCATAATTCTTCGGGTTATAAGTATTAATATTTGAGTTAAAATAGCATTGTTAAATTGCTCGGCAGCATAATCATTATGATTTGAATTTGATAGCGTATCAGCTAATTTGAATAGATTATTATCAGCAGCCTTTATCACATGAATTCCTTTTCTGTCAGCAGCTGCAAAGCATTTTGTCAGGTTGATTGAGTTTAGATATTTCTCATCAATCCATATAACAATTCTTTCATACATCTCATTTTCACTAATAATCGGTCGGTGAATATCACCATTTTTCACTAATAAAATATCATAAGGGTCTAACTGATATTCTTTACCCTCAATGTTATATTTAACATCACCTGATAGAAAGAAAATGATTTTGTTGAACTCGTGATAATGAAATTCAAAATTTTCTTTTCGTTTATCTTTAATATTAAATACTTTAAAATTTTCTGTTAAATATCCTCTTTTACCGTATTCACCATCGGCAATATATTCATTATAATCCATAACATTATAATAAAACACTATTTGCATATTGTAAAGCATAAAATGATATATTAAATGCAAATAATTGGTAATATAATGTGTGTGAGGTGATAAAATGAATATATTGGTTTTAGCAGGGGGATTAAGTCCTGAAAGAGAGGTATCCTTGGTATCGGGATCAGAAATCGCCAAAGCATTGATTAATAAAGGGCATAGTGTTTATCTGATGGATTTATATTATGGTATTGATAATATTGACAATTTGTTATTTACGCAAAACATCAATCATATAAAAGAATATAAAATCAGCAGAATAGCTCCTGAAAATATTGATGACTGCAACGCTATTGGCAGTAACGTAATTGAAGCAAGCAAAAGGGCAGATGTTGTTTATCTTGCACTGCACGGTGATGTCGGTGAAAATGGTAAATTACAGGCTTTACTTAGTATGAATAATATTCATTATACCGGGTCTGATTATGAAGGATGTTATCTGTCAATGAACAAAATTGTTTCAAAGATTATTGCAAAGCATAATGGCATAAAAACAGCCGACTGGTGTGTTAATAAATTTGATGAAAAAATGAATTTTCCGTGTGTAGTTAAACCGGCAAGCTGTGGTTCAAGCGTTGGTGTTACAATTGCCGAAAATATGGCTGCATTATATAAGGCGTTGTCTGCAGCTAAGAAATATGACAGTGAAATTTTGATAGAGCAGTATATTAGCGGCAGAGAATTTTCCGTGGGTATTTTGGAGGATAAGCCGTTACCAACGATTGAAATAGAAGTAATAAATGGCTTTTACGACTATAAAAATAAATATCAGGCTGGATTAACAAAAGAAACTTGCCCGGCTAATATAGATAACGTTTTGACAAATAAGCTGCAGGATTCAGCACTAAAAATACATAAAGCATTGCATTTGAAATATTATTCTCGAATTGATTTTATAGTTGATAGTAATAATGAAATATATTTTCTTGAAGCAAATTCTCTGCCGGGTATGACACCAACCAGTCTGCTCCCGCAGGAAGCAAAAGCGATTGGTATAGATTATAATGAACTTTGCCATAGAATTGCGATGAATGCTTTATAGAAATAAAGCAAAAAGTCCAAGGTTAAAACCTTGGACTTTTTTACTGTGTTATTAGTCAATTAATTCTTTCATATCGTACATACCTGCGTCTTTACCGCACATATATACTGCTGCGTTAACAGCACCTACTGCAAAAATTTCCTTGCTTCTTGCAGAATGTGAAAGCGTAATGATTTCATCACGGCCTGCAAAAATAATTTCATGCTCGCCGACAATGGTTCCGCCTCTTACTGCGTGAAGACCGATTTCATTCTTCGTTCTCTTTTCACGCTTTGCGTGACGGTCATATTCATATTTCATAGGCTG
>CAYNGP010000085.1:8388-8791 GCA_964396885.1 uncultured Bacteroides sp.
CAAGCATAAGCGCAGTGCCGCTTGGTGCATCAATTTTTTGATTATGGTGCTTTTCAACAATTTCAATATCAAAATCATTGCCCAAAATCTCAACTGCTTTTTTGGCAAGGTTTGCAAGCAGATTGATACCCATACTCATATTGTATGTAAAGAATATTGGGCAGGTTTCTGATGCTTCGATAATTTTTGCTTTTTGTTCATCACTATAGCCTGTTGTGGCAATAACAAGCGGTGTCTTTGTTGATTTTGAATATGCAAGCAAATCATCAAGAAGTATAGGATTTGAAAAATCAATTACAGCATCTGCAGCTTCCTTAACCTCAGCAATTGAGGAGTAGATAGGGAATACACCATTATTCGCTGTGTTTAAATCAACACATACAACAATCTCACAGTCTTCACG
>CAYNGP010000086.1:0-8620 GCA_964396885.1 uncultured Bacteroides sp.
ATATCGCACTCAGTGTGATGCACTTATTGCAAAGGCTGATAAGGCATATTTTATTTCCGAAGAAATATCAGAAAAGCTCAGTGAAACTGAAAATGCTCAGGGTGTTTTTGCTGTTTTTGATATGGAGGAAAAGCCTATTGATTTTAAAACAGACGGGAAATATATTGCACTTGATAATGTGCAGGACCCGGGTAATCTCGGTACAATCCTTCGTACGGCAGAGGCACTTGGCATTGACGGAATCATAATCGGCGGCGGCTGTGACCTTTATAACCCAAAGGTTCTAAGAGCAACAATGGGTGCAGTGTTCAGAGTAAATACTATTCGCTGCAGTGATGTATCTGACGTGCTGATAAACCTTAAAGAACAGGGCTTTAAAATTTATGCAACATCCCCAAGCAGCACAGCAAAGCCTATTACAGATATTGATTTTTCAAAGGGCGGTATTTGTGTTATCGGCAATGAAGCCAACGGAATATCCGATAGGGTATCAGAGCTTGCTGACGATTTAATTACAATAAAAATGCTCGGCAGGGCTGAAAGTCTTAATGCTTCAGTGGCGGCATCTATAACGATGTGGGAGATGCTTAGGAATGAGTGAGAATTTAAGGTATTGGCTGTGGCTTCAGAAAGCACTTGGCGAGGGTGCCTATATCAGCAGAATAGTAGACGAGTTCGGTTCTGCAAAGGCGCTTTATGATGCCAATATACTTGAGTGGCGTATGTCACCTAATTTAACAGCCAGGCAGATTGATAGACTTGGCGAAACCGATATAAACTCGGTTGACGAAATAATTTATACCTGTCAAAGTAATAATTGGCAGATAATTGATTATGATGATAACAGATACCCGCAAAGACTGAAGGAGATTATTAATCCACCTGCAGTGCTTTATGTTGACGGAGATTTGCCCGATATTGACAACCTTGCGGCAATCGGTGTTGTGGGCACTCGTAAAGCGAGTGATTATGCTATAAAGGTTACCCATATTATGAGCCGTGGTGCTACTGATGCAGGGTTGCTGATTGTCAGCGGCGGCGCACTTGGTGTTGATACTGCTGCACACAAGGGTGCTCTTATGGCAGGCGGAAAAACGGTTGCTGTTTTAGGATGTGGTTTGGGTACAAGCTACCTTAATGAGAATAAATCACTGCGTGACACCATTAAGCACAATGGTGCGTTGGTTACGGAATATCCACCCTTTACACGTGCAAGCCGTACAACCTTTCCTATGCGCAACAGAATTATCAGCGGCTTGTCAGTGGGTGTTCTGGTAGTTGAAGCAGGTGTTAAAAGCGGAAGCCTGATCACCGCAAATTTTGCACTTGAGCAGGGCAGGGATGTTTTTGCAATACCTGCGTCAGTGCTGTCCCTTGATTTTGCAGGAACGAACAAGCTGATTGATGATGGTGCAATGGTGGCAACAAAGCCAATTCACCTTGCCGCTCCTTATGCTGAAAGGTTTGATACTGTTGACCTTTCAAAGGTTAAGGGTGTTGAGGAATATATGACTGCACTTCGTGATAAAAGTGCAAATGTGCCAAAATCGGCTGACCCTGTGTTTGGTGCCGATATGGCGGACAGAGAAAAAAGAATGAAAAATGAAAAGCAGGCGTCTGCGCTGACAGGCAGTGCAAATACTGTTTATCAGTGTTTAGACAGCAGCTTTAATCATATTGATGTAATAACAGAAAAATCAGGACTTACTGTCAGTCAGGTTATGGCTGCGATGACACAGCTTGAAATTATGGGACTGACAGAAAGTGCATCAGGTAAAAGATATAAGAAAATCTGAAAGGAAATGTGAATGAATATATGTCAAAATTAGTAATTGTTGAGTCACCTGCAAAGGCTAAGAATATTAAAGGTTATCTCGGCAGAGGCTATGAGGTTATCGCCTCAATGGGTCATGTCAGGGATTTGCCGGCAGCAAGACTCAGTGTTGATATTGCCAATGACTTTGAGCCTAAGTATGCTGTAATTAAAGGCAAGGAAAGCTTTGTTAAGGATTTAAAGAAAAAGGCAGACAGTGCGGATTATGTTTATCTCGCAACTGACCCTGATCGTGAGGGTGAGGCTATATCATGGCATCTTGCAACTCTGCTTGACCTTGATATGCATGAGAAGAACAGAGTAACTTTTAACGAAATCACCAAAAACGGTGTTAAAAACGGAATGGCTCAGCCCAGAGCAATTGACATTGATTTTGTTAATGCACAGCAGGCAAGACGTATTCTTGACAGATTAATCGGCTATAAGCTGTCACCGTTTATTTCTCAAAAAATCAGACGTGGTCTTTCAGCAGGCAGAGTTCAGTCTGTTGCATTAAGACTTATCGTTGACCGTGAGGAGGAAATCAGAGCCTTTGAGCCTGAAGAATATTGGTCAATTGATGCCAAATTCACAAATCCTCCTGACAGAAAAACCTTTGCCGCAGCTATTGTAAGCAAGGATGGCA
This sequence comes from uncultured Bacteroides sp., assembly GCA_964396885.1. Classification (GTDB taxonomy): domain Bacteria; phylum Bacillota; class Clostridia; order Oscillospirales; family Acutalibacteraceae; genus Eubacterium_R. The sequence continues at coordinate 2,460 of CAYNGP010000086.1, forward strand.
CAAAGCTAAAAATTGAAAATAAAGAGCAGAGTGACAAAATTCTTTCTGACCTTGAGGGTGCTGATTATATTGTTACAGCAGTTAAGAAAGGCAGCAGAAAGAAAAATCCGACGCCTCCGTTCATTACCTCAACTCTCCAGCAGGAGGCTTCACGCCGTTTGTCCTTCCAGGCAAGAAGAACGATGAAGGCTGCACAGGAGCTTTATGAGGGTGTTGATGTTGGTGAGCTTGGTACAGTGGGTCTTATCACTTATATGAGAACGGACTCTCTTCGTATTTCAGAGGAGGCAAGAGCAGCCGGTAATCAATATATTCTTGATACCTACGGCGAAAAATATCTTCCTAAAAAGCCAAGGTATTTCAAATCAAAGAGTAATATTCAGGACGGACACGAGGCTATCAGACCATCAATGCCAAATATTACACCTGAGTCAATTAAGGCACATTTAACCAACGACCAGTTTAAAATTTATAAGCTTGTTTGGGAAAGATTTATTGCTTCTCTTATGGAGGCTTGCCTGCAGGAAACAATGAAGATAGAGATTTCTGCAAACGGATATATTTTCAATGCAACAGGCTATACTGTTAAATTTGACGGCTTTACTGCTCTTTATGAAGAAAAGGGCGATGATGATAAAAATAACAGTGACACCTCACCGCTTCCTGCAATGGTTGAGGGTGATGTGCTTAAGCTGAAAAGTATTCTCGGCAATCAGCACTTTACACAGCCCCCTGCAAGGTATACGGAAGCATCACTCACAAAGGCTCTTGAAGAAAATGGTGTCGGACGTCCTTCAACCTACGTAACAATCACCTCAACAATTCTTAACCGTGAGTATGTTAAGCGTGAAGGCAAGCAGTTCGTTCCGACTGAGCTGGGCGAGGCTGTTACAAATCTTCTTGAGGATAAAATTCCTAATATCGTTAATGTTAAATATACCTCTAAAATGGAGGGTGATCTTGATAAGATTGACAGCGGTGAAAAGGATTATAAAGAGATGATCAGACTCTATTATGATGAGTTTGAAAAGCCTCTTGAAAAAGCTAAGTCAGATATGCAGGGCGTTAAGATTAAGCTTAAGGAAGAGGAAACCGATGTTGTCTGTGAAAAGTGCGGACGCAATATGATTGTCAAGGTTGGCAGATTCGGTAAGTTCCTTGCTTGCCCCGGTTATCCGGAATGTAAGAACACAAAGCCGCTCGTTTATAAAACAAGTGCTAAGTGTCCTGAATGCGGCGGCGATGTTATTGAAAAGAAGACCAAGAAGGGCACATCCTTCTTTGGCTGCTCAAATTATCCTAACTGCAACTTTATGACCTGGGATGCACCGTCAGACGAAGTTTGTCCGAAGTGTGGCAAATCGCTGTTCAAGCGCAGGGGCAATGTGCTTTATTGCCCTGATACTGAGGGATGCGGCTTTACAAAGCCTGTTCCGCGTAAAAAGAAAAGTGAAGAGTAATTTATGAAATTTAAAGTTATAGGTGCAGGTCTTGCAGGCGTAGAGGCTGCATGGCAGATTGCAAATGCAGGCTATACTGTTGACCTTTATGAAATGAAAGGCATTAAGCGAACACCTGCCCATAAAACAGATTTGTTTGCAGAGCTTGTATGTTCTAATTCGCTTAAGGCAGCAAGGCTTAACAGTGCTGCAGGGCTTCTGAAGGAAGAAATGGCCATACTCGGCTCTCTTACTGTTCCTGTTGCAAGAGAATGTGCAGTTCCTGCAGGCGGTGCACTGGCTGTTGACAGAACTATTTTTGCAAGTCAGATTACCGAAAAAGTTAAAACAAATAAAAATATTAATATAATAAATCAGGTTGTTGAAAAGTTAGAGCTTGATGATGACACTGTAACAGTTGTTGCAACAGGTCCTTTGACCGATGGTGCTCTGGCTGAAAGCATTAAATCAATTACAGGTGACTATTTAAGCTTTTATGATGCAGCTGCTCCCATTGTTATGGCTGACAGTGTTGATATGACAAAGGCTTTCGGTGCATCAAGGTATGACCGTGGCGGCGAGGATGACTATATCAATTGTCCGTTCAACAAGGCTGAGTATGAGGCTTTTATTGATGAATTGATTAAAGCTGAAGGTGCAGTGGTTCACGATTTTGATGTATATGAAGGCTGTATGCCTATCGAAAAGCTTGCCAAGCGTGGCTTGGATGCTCCTCGTTTCGGTCCTATGAAGCCGGTTGGCTTGGTTGACCCAAGAACAAATCACAGACCCTGGGCTTGCGTTCAGCTCAGGCGTGAGAATGACAAAGGCACAATGTTTAATCTTGTCGGCTTTCAGACGAATCTGAAATTCGGTGAACAGAAAAGAGTTTTTTCAATGATACCCGGGCTTGAACATGCAGAGTTTGTTCGCTACGGTGTTATGCACAGAAATTCATTTTTGAATTCACCAACTCTTTTAAATGCTGATTTTTCTGTGAAATCAATCCCTAATCTGTTTTTTGCAGGTCAGATTACAGGTGTTGAGGGTTATATGGAATCTGCTGCCAGCGGAATTATTGCAGGTATCAATGCAGTAAGATTTGCCGAGGGCAAGACTCCGTTTATATTAAATGATGACACAATGATTGGTGCACTGAGCGATTATATCAGTGATGAAAGTGTTACAAATTTCCAGCCGATGGGTGCAAACTTTGGTGTTTTGCCGCCCATTGAACCGAAAATAAGAGATAAGAGCGAACGCTATATGGCACTGGCAGAGCGTGCACTTGGTTCGCTGAAAACCTCAATGGAGAAAATGTGATGAAAATTATTGTTGATGCATTCGGTGGGGATAATGCTCCCCTTGAAATAATTAAGGGCACAATGCTTGCAGTTGATGAGTATGGTATAGATGCTGTGCTTGTTGGTGATACTGATAAAATCAACGATTGTGTAAAAAAGAATAATATTACGCTTAAAAACACACAGCTTGTGCATGCTGACAGTGTTATTGATATGTGTGACGATGCGAAGTCTGTGCTTAAGGAAAAAGCGGATTCCTCAATGGCAGTGGGCTTTAAACTGCTCAGTGAGGGTAAGGGCGATGCTTTTGTAAGTGCAGGAAATACAGGGGCAATCACAGTTGGTGCAACCTTTATTGCAAAGCGTATCAAGGGTATTAAGCGTCCTGCCATCGCATCTGTTATGCCGAGTGCAGACAAGCCCTTTTTGCTTATGGACTGCGGTGCAAATGCCGAGTGCAGAGCGGAGCATCTTTATCAGTTTGGTCTGATGGGCAATCTTTATATGAAGCATATTATGAAGGTTCAAAGTCCGCGTGTTGCGCTTGCAAATAACGGCTCAGAGGAAACAAAGGGTACGCCAATCGTGCGTGAAGCCTTTGAACTGATGAAGAAAGCACCATACAATTTCATTGGTAATATTGAGGGCAGGCAGATTCCCTTTGGTGATGCCGATGTTGTGGTTGCCGACGGCTTTGCAGGCAATCTTATACTTAAAACCTATGAGGGTGTTGCTAAGGTACTTATGAACGGCATCAAGCAGGCTTTTATGAAATCAACACTTTCAAAGCTTTCATACCTCGGTGTTAAATCAGGTATTGATGATATGAAGGCACAGTTTGATTATAAGGAATATGGCGGTGCTGTGCTCCTTGGTGTTAAAAAGCCTGTTATCAAGGCACACGGCTCTTCAGACTGCAAAACCTTTAAAAATGCTGTCAAGCAGGCAGTCTGGTTTTTAGAAAACGATTTAATAAGTGTTATTGAACATTCACTGATTGATTCAAAGGAAGAATGAATTTATGGTAAATCTTGAAAAAAGAATTGGCTATACATTTAAAAATAAAGAGTATTTGGTTGAGGCGCTGACACACTCCTCATTTGCGAATGAGCGACCGGTCAAGCTTAAAAGCAATGAACGTATGGAGTTTTTGGGTGATGCGGTACTGTCATTCTTAACAGCACAGTTTTTGTGTGACAAGTACCCCGACACGCCTGAGGGTGAGCTTTCAAAGCTGCGTTCATCATTAGTGTGTACCGACAGCCTTTCAAGCTATGCCAGGGAAATTGATCTTGGAAGTGTTCTGCTTCTCGGCAAGGGCGAGATTTGCTCCGGCGGTGTTGACAGGCCTTCAATTCTTGAAAATACATTTGAAGCACTGATTGCCGCAATTTATCTTGATGGTGGTATGGATCAGGCAAAGGCTTTTGTAACAAAGTTTCTGGATAAAACACTTGAAACACATCAGGTTAATTTCTTTGATTATAAAACAACCTTGCAAGAGGTTTTACAGCAAAATCCGGGTGAAAACGCAACCTATGTTTTAATTGGTGAAAGCGGTCCCGATCACGATAAAACCTTTGAGATGGAGGTGCATCTCAATTCGAACGTGCTCGGTAAGGGCAAGGGCAGATCAAAGCGTGCGGCAGAGCAGGCTGCAGCAAAGGAAGCGTTAAAGCTAATGGGTGTTGTATGAAAAAAGGTAATATAAGTATTTTTGTTCCTCATCAGGGTTGCCCCTGTCAGTGCTCATTTTGTAATCAGAAAACGATTACAGGGCAGACAAAAGCACCCACATCCGAGGATGTTATAAACGCAGTTGAAACTGCTCTGAAAAAGAAAAATTTTGAATATGAAATCGCTTTCTTTGGCGGCTCATTTACCGCTATTGAGCGTGAATATATGATTTCACTTTTAAGTGCGGCAAGTCCGTACGTTAAAGACGGCAGGGTTAAGGGAATTCGTATTTCCACAAGACCTGATTGTATTGATGCCGAGGTGCTCGATATACTCAAGGAGTATGGTGTAACAAGCATAGAGCTTGGTGCACAGAGTATGGATGATGAGGTGCTCCTCGCCAACAGACGTGGTCACACTGCCGATGATGTTGTCAATGCATCAAAGCTTATTAAGGAATATGGTTTTGAACTTGGACTGCAGATGATGACAGGTCTTTATATGGATACCTGTGAAAAGGCGGTTGAAACAGCACAGAAGATAATTGATTTAAAGCCTGATACAGTAAGAATTTATCCTACTGTAGTTTTAAAGGATACATATTTAGCAGAGCTTTATAAGAACGAGGTGTATCAGCCTCTTAATGCAGATGATTCGGCAGAGCTTTGCACAAGGCTTGTGCCTATGTTTGAAAAGGCAGGAATTAAGATTATCCGCCTTGGACTTCATTCAAGCGAGGATATTAAAAGAAATATGCTGGCAGGCGGCTTCCACGACAGCTTTGGTGAGCTTGTGAAGTCACGAATGCTTGTTGAAAAAATACTTGCTCTTCCCCCGGGTGACTATCAGATTTTTGTTAATCCAAGGTCACTGTCAAAGCTTAAGGGCAATAACAAGAGCAATATCTATCTCCTTATGGAAAGGGGATATAATGTAAAAATTATAACCGATAATGGTATGGCAATAGACGAATTGAGGATTAAATAATGGTTTTAAGAACACTTGAAATGCAGGGCTTTAAGTCCTTTCCGGATAAAACCGAGCTTAATTTCGGCAAGGGTATTACTGCGGTAGTAGGTCCTAACGGCTCCGGTAAAAGTAATATTTCTGATGCTGTTCGCTGGGTGCTTGGTGAAACCAGTTCAAAATCACTGCGTGGCTCTAAGATGGAGGACGTTATTTTCGGCGGTACTTCATCACGTAAGGCGCTTGGTTTTGCACAGGTTCAGTTTACACTTGATAACAGTGACCATACACTTAAGGACAGAAATGAGGTAGTAACCGTTACCCGCCGTTACTATCGTTCAGGTGAAAGTGAATATAAAATTGACGGTGAAAATGTTCGCCGCCGTGATATACACGAGCTGTTTATGGATACAGGTCTTGGCTCTGACGGTTATTCAATGGTTGGTCAGGGTAAAATTGACTCAATCATTTCACAAAAGAATGAGGACAGACGTGAGCTTTTTGAGGAAGCAGCAGGTATTTCGCTTTTCCGCCACAAAAGAACAGATGCCACAAGAAGACTTGACCAGGCACAGGAAAATCTTGTCAGACTTCTTGATATTTTAGGCGAGCTTGAAAATCGTGTGGGTCCTCTTAAAAAGCAGAGCGAAAAGGCAGCAAAGTTTTTAGAGCTCAGTGAAGAAAAGAAAACACTTGAAATCGGCGTTTGGGTTAACAAAATAAATCGTTTCACAAATGAACTCAGAGAGCAGGAGCATAAGATTGATGCAACAAC
>CAYNGP010000087.1:0-8448 GCA_964396885.1 uncultured Bacteroides sp.
GATTGATTTTTCATCAACATTTTTAAACAGCTTTGAGCTTTTATCAGCAGTAAATTCAATTTTACCATACTCACTGACAGGTGCGGTTTTAACCTCGCCATCACCCATCCATGCTATCAGCTGACAGCCATAGCAAATTCCGAGCACAGGAATACCAAGGTTTAATATTTCTTTATCATAATGAGGTGAACTCATATCATAAACAGAATTAGGTCCGCCTGTAAAAATGATACCCTTATAGCCGTTATTTTTTATAACATCAATAGGTGTGGTATAAGGCAGAATTTCTGCATAAACTTTATGGTCACGGACACGACGGGCAATAAGCTGATTATACTGACCGCCAAAGTCAAGAACAAGAATTTTCTCCATCAACTTTCTCCTAAAAAACAATTTGTACGTATTATATATTATCAATCTGATAAATGCAAGAAAATATGACAGCTTTCTTGCAAATTCAAATAAAAAACCAAACTATCATTTAATGTTTATATAATTAAAAATAAGCTCAACAGTTTCATCTATACCAAGCTTTGCAACATTGATTGACAAATCATATGTAGCAGCATCGCCCCATTTATTATCACTGTAGAAATTGTGAAACCTTGCACGCTTTTTATCCATTGCTTTAATTTCCTTGGCAGCATTTTTAGGAAGAATGCCATAGTCATTAATAACTCTGTTCAGTCTGTATTCATCATCTGCATGAAGGAATACGGACACTGCATCTTTTCTCTCTCTGAGAAGATATTCAGCACATCTGCCTACAATTATGCAGTTACCCTCTGCTGCAACCTTTTTAATCGTATCAAACTGGTACTGAATAATCTGATCCTCAAGACTGACACCGTTATTACCCATGGGAATCAAGCCGTCCGTCGAAACATTAAACAGAAAGCTTCTTGTCGGCTTTTCATCATAAAAATGGAACAGATTTTCATCAAATCCGCTATCCTTTGATGCTCTTTTAATAATTTCCTTATCATAATAAGGAACACCCAGCTTTTCAGCTAACTTTGTGCCTATCTCATGAGCACCGCAGCCAAACTGTCTGCCGATCGTAATTACAAACTTTTTCATAAAATTACCCCCTGTATGTCTATAATCATAACACATATTAAAATAACTTGCAATTTATAATAACATTTAGTAAAATCAAAATATGAAAAATAGATTATACTACACTAAAAAAGCAAAATATTTTGAAGAGGCACTTCCTGTTGGTAACGGCAGAATAGGCGGACTCGTGTTCGGCAATCTGAAAAAGGAGAGAATTGCATTAAACGAGGACAGTCTTTGGTCAGGTTATCCAAAGGACTTAAACAAAAAAGATGCAGGCAAGCACCTTGATGATTTAAGAAAAGCAATTTTCAGCAAGGATTACAACAAGGCAAAGGATATCCTTAATAAAGATATGCACGGTCATTGGAGCGAAGCATATCTTCCTTTCGGTGATTTAATTATTGAATACCAAAATGCACCGAAAAAAGATTATGAAAGAACGCTTGATTTGGAAACAGGTGTTGCAAAGGTTACTTCAAGAGGCTTTTGCCAGACTGTTTTTGTGTCACACCCTGCTCAATTGATGATTGTTAACATTCACAGTGATCATGGTGTCAGCTTTAAAGTTAAGCTGGACAGCCAGCTGAATCACAAGGTTAAGACGATTGAGGACAGTCTTGTTATCAAAGGCAAAGCCCCTGAGGTATGTATGCCCCCATACTACAACAAAGGCGAAACTGTCGTTTTTGGTGACAAGGGTATGGATTTTTGCGGTATTGTTAAAGTGCTTGGTACGGCTGTATTCAATGGTGACTGCATTGAAGTCAACAACCAAAAGGATACCACACTGCTTATTTCACTGGCAACAAGCTTTGTTGATTTCAAATCAATGCCCACAGGTGATGCATATAAAAATGCACTTGACTATTTTAAAAATATCAAAGCATATAACCTTATGCTTGATGAACACTGCAAAGATTTTTCTGCATTATTTAACAGAGTAAGTCTTACCATTGAGGGCGGTCCGGAGGATTTGCCGACAGACAAAAGAATAAAACGAATGAATAAAAAGGGTGACGACAACGCCCTGATTGCACTGCTTTTCCAGTACGGCAGATATTTGACAATATCAGGTTCACGAAAAGGAACAAACGCAATGACCCTGCAGGGAATATGGAACACCCATCTCAGAGCTCCCTGGTCATCAAGCTACACCACAAATATCAACACCGAAATGAACTACTGGTGCACGGATATTGCTAACCTCAGTGAATGCTTTGAGCCGCTTTTCGAGTTTGCAAAAAAGCTTGTTCACAACGGCAGTGTTACTGCAAAGGATTATTATAACTGCGGCGGTGCCTGCTCACATCACAACAGTGACATCTGGGGAGCGACATATCCTGCAGGCTTTCCTGACGGTGATGGTGATGCCTGCCAGTATGCACCTTGGTGTATGAGCCTGCCGTGGATATTGAACCAGCTTTATGAGCATTATCTTTACACCCTTGATGAGGAATACAAGACAGAGCTTATGCCGATGTTTGAAAGCTGTCTTGAATTTTACAAGGACTTTATGATACAGCACAACGGCGAGCTTGTAACCTGTCCTTCCATCAGTCCTGAAAACAATTACAAGGACAACGGCGTGTGCCTGGCTCCGACATATATGTCATCTATGGACAGAGAAATACTTTATGATTTCTTTGAAAACTGCAAAGAGCTTGGATTTGACGCACCATCCATTCAACAGGTAAAGCCTGCAAGTGACGGCAGAATCCCTGAATGGGCAGAGGAATTTGCAGAAACTGAAATTGAGCACAGACACGTGAGCCATTTATACTGCATTTATCCGTCACGCTTTATTCAGAATGATGAACTGAACAAGGCGGCTGAAAAATCACTTGAGGTGCGTGGCTTTGGCGGTACAGGCTGGTCATTGGGCTGGAAGGTATGCCTTTGGGCAAGGCTCAGAAACGGTGAAAATGCACTAAGGCTTATTAAACAGCAGCTCAAATTCATCAATCCTTCACCCTTTAAAATCACATTAGTATGGGGCGGCGGTTCATACCCTAATTTGTTTGACGCACATCCCCCATTCCAGATTGACGGCAACTTCGGTGTTTGTGCAGGTATTGCAGAAATGCTGAAAAACAGAGCTTTGCCGACAAGCTGGAGCGGTGAAATCAAAGGCCTTAAGGATTACGGCGGAAAAGAGATATCATACAAATTCAAAAACGGTAAAGAAATGAACTAAATATTCTTAATAATGAAAACGGACCGATATTTAATCGGTCCGTTTTTTGGAGCAGAAGAGTGTGAACCCCTTCCTATTAAAATTTATAGATTTCAAAAAGCCGTAGGGACCGATGCCCACATCGGTCCGTTTTCGGTGCGATGCAAAAACATCATTCATACCAATAATTCAAATCAACATATTTACTGCTGACACCGCTGACACTGCCTGTTTCGCTATACTGCCATATTGTGTAATCTACATCATAGGTGACATTTTGATTATAATCTGCTGCCCATACCACAGCCGAGTTGGTCAGCTTTTTCATATTTATTTTGTTATGAAGTACACTTGACGATGCATAGACGCCTGCAGTATAGCCCTTTTTTTCAAGCTTTTCAATAAAGGTATTGATTATCTGCGTATTTGTTTCAGCATCATGATCGCTGTCAACCAGTCTGCCAACTGCATTGCCGTCGCTGTCAATAGGATACTCAAAGTCAATGATAACAGGCAAATCAATATTATACTTTTTAATTATACTATAGACAAAAGCTGCTTCCTCCTCTGCCTCTTCAGTATTAACCGCCTGTGTATAAAAATAAACACCCACAGGGATATTTGCCTTTTGAGCATTTTTCAAGTTATCGGCAGCACATTTATCCTCAACAATTTGACCGTTCCCATATCCTCGGTAGCCCACACGAATAAATGCAAAATCCTGCGTTTTCTTAACCTCTTCCCAGTCAATACTGCCGTTATGCTCCGAAACATCTATGCCGTTTGATACAGACTGATTAAACTGATATAATCCATCGGGCTTATGCCCTCTGGATGATGCTATTGCAATGACCGAAACAACCATTGCAAGAACAATCACAGCAATAATAACAAGTGATGGTATATTAAGTTTTGATTTATCTTTAATATGAATAGTCTTCATTCTCATACCTCGCAATTGATTATAGTAACACAAAAACAAACAAAAATCCACTGCAATCAACCATTGTTTACAAAATGGGTAAATTTTCTCAATACGGTCAATTTTTAAGATTTGGTTGACATTTATGAAAATAATACTTTATAATACATTAAATAGCATAAGAGGTGAAAACTATGGATAATATGACCAATACAGAGTTTAAAAGAAAGCTCCCTGTACCACAGGAAATAAAAAAAGAAATGCCCCTTTCTGCTGAAGCAGAAGCAATCAAAACCAAAAGAGATGCGGAAATTGCAAAGGTTTTCACAGGTGAAAGCAATAAGTTTTTACTCATTATCGGACCTTGCTCAGCTGACAGAGCTGACTCTGTTCTTGATTATATTCACAGACTTGCTGAGGTTCAGAAGCAGGTTGATGATAAAATCATAATTATACCGAGAATCTATACAGGCAAGCCGAGAACCACAGGTGCCGGCTACAAGGGTATGCTCCATCAGCCCGATCCTGACAAGAGCCCTGATATGCTTGAGGGAATTAAAGCAATTCGTTCTCTTCACAAAACTGCAATTGAAGAAACAGGTCTTACCTGTGCTGATGAAATGCTTTATCCCGAAAACTACAGGTATCTTTCAGACCTGCTCAGCTATATCGCAATCGGTGCAAGATCTGTAGAAAATCAGGAACACAGACTGGTGTCATCCGGTATAGACATTCCTATCGGAATGAAAAACCCGACAAGCGGTGACCTGTCCATTATGCTCAATGCCATAAAGGCTGCACAGGGCGACCACGTATTCCTTTACAGAGGCTGGGAGGTTGAGTCAAAGGGTAATCCCCTTGCACATGCTATTCTCAGAGGCAGTGTAAGCAAGCACGGTAACAACCACGCTAATTACCACTACGAGGATTTAAGACAGCTTTATGATATGTACTGTAACGGCGGTTTCCGAAATCCGGCTGTTATCGTTGACACCAACCATTCAAACTCAGGCAAGAAATACCTTGAGCAGGTCAGAATTGCCAACGAGGTTTTACACTCAATGCGTCACAGCGATGATGTAAAATCAATGGTTAAGGGCTTTATGGTTGAGTCCTATATTGAAGACGGCTGCCAGAAGGTTGAGGATGGAGTATATGGAAAATCCATCACCGACCCATGTCTTGGCTGGGATAAAACAAAGGATATGATATTCACAATCGCAGATCAGTTATAAAAAATTCTGATGATAATGTTCATAAATTTCGATATTGCCTATTGCTTTCAGCACTTTTATGTGTTAAAATGATTTTGTTATAATAACTAAAAATTATTAACGAAAGGGTATTTATTATGAACAAAATGATTAAAAAAGTAGCTGCAGTTGCACTTGCAGGCGTACTTACAGCAACAGCATTTGCCGGTTGCTCAAAAACAGAATCTGACCAAAATGGTCCTACTCCTGCTAAAACCAGCTACAAAATCGGTATCTGCCAGTTAGTTCAGCACGACGCACTTGATGCTGCAACAAAGGGCTTTATGGATAAGCTCAACGCACTTGGCGCAGAAAACAACATCACATTTGAATTTGATTCACAGAATGCTTCAGGTGAGGCAACAAACTGTACAACAATTGTATCAGGCTTTGTTTCAAATCAGGTTGACCTTATTATGGCAAACGCAACAGACGCAATGGCTGCTGCTTCACAGGCTACAGCAGATATTCCGATTGTTGCAACATCAATCACAGACTACGCAACAGGTCTTGGTATCAGCGACTGGACAGGTAAGACAGGCTTTAACGTAACAGGTTCATCAGACCTTGCTCCTCTTGCAGAACAGGCTGCTATGATTAAAGAGCTTTGTCCGGACGCAAAATCAATCGGTATTCTTTACTGCTCAGCAGAGAAGAACTCAAAGTATCAGTCAGATGTTATTCAGCAGAGCCTTACTGAGCTTGGTATGACCTGCAAAGAATACACATTTGTTGACACAAACGATGTATCAACAGTTACTCAGCAGATCGTTAATGACAAGTGTGACGCAGTATTCGTTCCTACTGACAACACTGCTGCTTCAAACACAGAGGCTATCAACAACATCTTAGAGCCTGCTAAGATTCCTGTAATCGCAGGTGAGGAAGGTATCTGCAAGGGCTGCGGTATTGCAACTCTTTCAATCAGCTACTACTCAATCGGTGAGGCTGCCGGTCAGATGGCTTATGACATTCTTGTAAATGGTCAGAACCCTGCTGATATGGAAATCCAGTACGCTAAAGACCTTACAAAGAAATATGTTGCTGACAGAGCAGAGGCTATCGGCGTTGCTATCCCTGACGGATACGAGGTTATCGCATAACAAAATAAAAATCAAAAATAAATAACAATTAATTAGAAAAGCGATAGAAATTGTTTTATCGCTTTTTTAATTAGTTTAAGGAGTCAGAAATGTTAAATTTTTTACAGTCATTACCATCGCCCATTGCTCAGGGTATGATTTGGGGTATAATGGCAATCGGTGTTTATATTACATATAAAATACTTGACCTTGCCGATCTTACCGTTGACGGAACTCTGGGAACAGGCGGCGCAGTGCTTGTAATTCTTACTACAGTTAACGGTGTAAATATTTATCTTGCCCTGTTTATTGCGTTCATTGCAGGATGTCTTGCAGGACTTGCCACAGGTATTTTGCACACAAAATTCGGCATACCCGCTATTCTTGCAGGTATTCTTACACAGCTTGCACTCTATTCAATAAACCTGCGTATAATGGGCGGAAAAGCAAACACCACCATCAGCTGGAGAAATTATGACCTTATCGTTTCTTCAAACATGCTGCAAATCGGTCACACCATACTTATTGCCGCAATTTTCGTTGTGGTAATAGTCGCTATACTTTACTGGTTTTTCGGCACTGAAATGGGTCACTCCATCCGTGCTACAGGCTCAAACCAGAATATGGCTCGTGCAAACGGTATCAATACGGATTCAAGAAAAATTATCGGTCTTGTAATCTCAAACGGTCTTGTTGCCATTGCAGGCGGTCTGCTTGCACAGTTCAGCGGTAGTGCCGACATCAATATGGGCCGAGGTGCTATCGTTATCGGTCTTGCTGCGGTTATCATCGGTGAAGTTATTTTCGGCAAGATTTTCAAAAACTTTGCACTCAAGCTTTTATCAGCAGTGCTTGGCAGTGTAATCTACTACATAGTAATCGCTATCGTTCTCAAATTAGGTCTTAATGCAAATGACCTCAAGCTGTTCTCAGCACTTGTTGTTGCGCTGTTCCTCGGTCTTCCATTCTGGAAATCACAGTTTCAGAGCAAACACGTTAAGGTTAAGGAGGTTAAGGAATAATGCTTGAAATTAAAAATGTTCACAAAACCTTTAACCCGAATACCATCAATGAAAAAAAGGCATTAAAAGGTATTGACCTTGTTTTAAACGAAGGTGATTTTGTAACCGTTATCGGCGGTAATGGTGCAGGTAAATCAACCATGCTTAATATGGTTGCAGGTGTATACCCGGTTGACTGCGGTTCAATTATCATAGACGGTATTGATGTTACAAAACTGCCTGAGCACAAGCGTGCTGCATATATCGGCCGTGTTTTTCAGGACCCTATGAACGGTACTGCAGCTGATATGCAGATTGACGAAAACCTTGCTCTTGCAGCAAGAAGAGGCAAAAGAAGAGGACTTAAATTCGGTGTTTCACACAAGGAAAAAGCTGAATATAAGGAGCTTTTGACATCACTGGATTTAGGTCTTGAAACAAGATTGACCTCAAAGGTTGGTCTTCTTTCAGGCGGTCAAAGACAGGCAGTAACACTGCTTATGGCAACACTAAAAAAGCCGAAGCTTTTGTTACTTGATGAGCACACGGCTGCTCTTGATCCTAAAACAGCAAAAAAGGTTTTGGATTTGACAGAAAAAATTGTTGCACGTGATAATTTGACGGCAATTATGATTACACATAATATGAAGGATGCCATCGCAATCGGTAACAGACTGATTATGATGAATGACGGCAAAATCATTTATGATGTATCGGGCGAGGAGAAAAAGGCACTTACAACTGCCGACCTGCTTGCTAAATTTAAAACAACATCAGGTGAAGAGCTCAATAATGACCGTATGCTTCTTTCAGCAGATGAGAAATAAATCAAAACCACCCATTAGCTGAGGTGTCGCAACGAAGTATTGGTTTCTCGCGAAAATTGCCTGTAATACAGCCAAAAAGCCTCGCAAGACGCAAGTCTTGCTGCGTTTTTAAACTATATTACAGACTA
>CAYNGP010000088.1:0-8444 GCA_964396885.1 uncultured Bacteroides sp.
TATTGCCGTTGCAGCAATAACAACCGGCATAGGTGCACCAATCAAGCCTGCCGTTACAGTTGTTTCACCTATAATAATACCGCCGATAATGGATATTGCGTGACCGATTGTTTTCGGCAGTCTTAAGCCTGCTTCTCTCATAATTTCATAAAGTATTAAAATCATAATCGCTTCTGTCATTAAAGAGAACGGTGTATTGATTTCCTCCGACGCTATGGTGAACAAAAGACTTGTGGGCATAAGCTCCTGATGAAATGTTCCTATTGAAACATAAAGCCCGGGCAGAAATATAGAAAGAACAAAGCTGAAATATTTTAAAATTCTTATAAAGCCTGCATAAAACGGCGGATTATCATAGTCATCCACCGACTGAAAATTATCGCTGAATAGTGACGGAACAAAAATTACAAAAGGTGTTCCTTCCACCATAACAAGCACTCTGCCCTCTAACAGCTTTGATACTGCCACATCGGGGCGCTCGGTGTTACTTACACAGCTGAAAAAGGATCTTATATCCGTATCCAAAAACGGTATCAGCTCACCATAATCAATAAGCGTATTAAGATTCGCTGTTTTCAGCCTGCTCTCAACGCCCTTAACAAGCTCAGGGTCTGCTCGGTTATCAATATAAGCAATAACAACAGGTGTAGCTGCAGCTGAGCCAAGCTTAATCTGTTTAAACTTTAAATGATGGGTTTTAAGCCTTTTTCTCAGCAATGCCTTGTTATCATTAAGTGCTTCAATAAAACACTCCTTCGCACCCCTGACATTGCTTTCATTTGACGGCTCATCAACCGAGCGCTTGCTCCAACCCTGTATACCAAACGTAAGCGCCTTATTATTGCCGTCAAGAATGAACACACAAAAGCCTGACATCAAAAAATAATAGCAATCCTCAAAGGTCATGGCTTCATTCATTTCAAGCGAATTAACAACCTTTAGCTTGATTGTATCCAAAAGCTCCTGCTTTGTTTCAAACTCAAGCTCTCTGCCGAGTATGGGATTCATTACCATTTGCGACAGCTGTAATGAGTCAATCAAGCCATCCATAACACAAAAAAAGCCTTTTACTCCGCAAATGACCGCTTCTCTGAGCAGAAAGTCGGAGCAGTCCTTATAGTCATCCTCAAATCTTTTTTTATTCAGTTCATAATCAGTAAAAAGATTATCCGTTGCAGTTTCCACAGTGGTATTCACAGCCTTTCATTCTGCAAGAAAAATTTAAAAATCATGTGCTAATAACATCAGTATTTTTACAAACAATAGTGATTGAATTATAGCGGTGATTTTTTCATACATCATTGTTTAATTTCTGCATAATGAAGAAAATTATTCACAAAATGTAAGAGTAAAACGCATAGGCAATGAGTAGAAATCCGAATCGTGGTTCGAATTACTATTCATTGCCTATTCCGAAAGGTGATTATATGGCAATAAATTTTATAAGAGCAATAATCATTTATATAGTGATTATTATTGCAGTAAGGCTTATGGGAAAACGGCAGGTCGGTGAGCTGAAACCACACGAGCTTGTCATAACAATTTTAATAAGTGCCATAGCTGTTATTCCGCTGGAGGAAAATTCTATGCCGCTGGCAAACTGCTTAGTGCCTATACTGCTTTTTGTAAGTCTTGAAATTCTGATGAGCGTTATATCAATGAAAAGCCTTTGGTTCAGAAACCTTTTGCAGGGCAGACCAATATTCATTATCCGCCAAGGAAAGCTTGATCAAAAAAAGCTGAAACAATTAAGACTCACTATGGATGATGTGGTCGATGCTTTAAGACAAAAGGATATATTTGATATAAGCCAGGTTGAGGATGCTGTCATTGAAACCAACGGCTCCATATCCGTTTTGCCGAAAGCAGAATACCAGCCCATAACAGCGTCAGATATAAACCTTTCAGTCAAGGAAAAAGGAATGCCTGTGGCAATTGTCATTGACGGAAAGCCTGTCAATGAATATTTTAACGAATACAAGCTTAAAGACAGTGAAATTGAGCTTGTGCTGCAAACAGTGAACAGAAATGTTGAAAGAATAATGCTTTTAACAATTGACGATGACGGCAATACCTTTTTAATTGATAAGGAGAACAAATGAAACGACTTTATGTAGCGATACTTTTTCTTGCATTTGCAATAGGTCTTTGCACCTTTGAACAGATTACAATAAATAAAACCTATACGGAAGCAAACAAATATATTGACCAGGCAATCGAACAGGTTGAAAAAAAGGATTTCAAGGCTGCAGAAAACACCTGCACAAGCCTTGATAAATACTGGGACAGTAAAAATCAATACCTGACGGCAATGATTGACCACGGCTCACTTGACGACACAAGTGTAACAATAAGCTCACTAAAGGATTTAGCAAAGAACGAAAGCGATAACCTTGAAAGTGAACTGATAACCGCAAAAAATCAAATTCAGTCAATCTATAATAATCAAAAAATAACATTTGGTAATATATTTTAGAAAAACGCAGGATGCAATACATCCTGCGTTTTGTCATATTATGCCAAATTTTTCATTTCAAGCCCCTTTTCGGCAGCATATTTAACTGTATAGGCAGTTCCGCCATAAGCCTTGTTCAAATAATAAATACAGTAAGAACTATTATCTACCATAAATCTGTTACGCTTATGCATACAGCCATTATAGTATTGCGATGAGGTATATATCACCTTGTCACTTTGTTCGATAATTAAATTGTATGTATCAATATCCTTATTCAGCCAGTTATTGGTTTGGTTTTTGCATGGCAGTGCAAGAATTAATTTTATATGTTCATTACTGCTTTTTGCTTCTAAAACTGCCAGAGCACAAAGGGTGTCAAACCCCAAAGCACCGCCGCAGATAAATGTGTTATAGCCGTCATGAATCAGCTTTTGAATTTGTTTATTTAATTTATCATATACCTTTGATTTTTCTTCTGCTGACATCTTTCTATGCCCTGAAAAACAGCAGGTTTTATTTTTCATACTATATCTTTCCTTTATATACTTTTTTAGTTTTAAACAATACTAAGGATATTTGTTGTAATTACTTACTATGTTGTTGTATGTGTTGCAATTACTTTTGTAGTATTCTGTTAGTAGAAGGAGAGGTGTTTCTGTTGGATGTTATCGAAAAACTGCAAAAATTAAAAGACGAAAATAATTGGTCAAATTATCGTATTGCCAAAAATTGCGGTCTTTCAGAAACTACTATCAATAATTTATTTAAAAGAAACAATTCTCCAAGTCTTGCAACTATTGAGGCAGTTTGTAATACTTTCGGATTATCACTATCTCAGTTTTTTCTTGATGACAACGAAAACTTTGTTACATTAACAGAACAACAAAAAGAATTTTTTAACCGTTGGGCAGCACTGTCAAATCAGCAAAAGGATTTAGTAGATAGTTTTGTTGATATGTTATATCAAATTAATAATGACAAGCAAAAATAAATCTATTCTATTTCATCAATTAAAAAATCAACAACATCTGTATCCATTTCATCAACCGGTCTGTTTAATTCTTCATCAAGCAAAATATTCAGTTCCTCATTAGTAAATGGGTCATTGCTTTGCTGTATGGCTTTAAGCTCTTCAACTGAAAAATGTATCGAATCTAATGAACGCATAAATTTCATCAGCACGATATAAAAAATCATCTTCAGGAATGTTTCGGAAATATAAACCATTTTGTTCCTCCTTTCCATATATATAGTTCTAAAAATACAGAAAGGTAACAAAATTTATTTCATATTTGAGAATAATTTATTTTCAATTATGGAATATCAGCAAAAATAATCATTTAAAAGCAACAAAAAAGAAAAGCACATTAAGTGCTTTTCTTTTTTGTTAATTATTTATCATCGACTATTGTATCAAGTAGATACTTGAACGCATTCTTTTTCTTTTTGGGAAGTTTTGCCCATTGTGAAAACATTTCAGATTGCTCTTTACTTAATAAAACAGTTTCTTCATCTTCTTGAAAAAACTGTGCTAATGTTAAATCAAAAACACCACATATCGCTTCTAAAGTGTCCACTCTTGGAATTGTATTTCTCATAAATATATTTGATATCGTTGAAGGTGATAAGCCTGCTTCTTTTGCAATACGATAATCTGTCCAACCAGAATTTTCTTTTAGTTCGGTCAGTTTTTCAATAACATTCATACTGTATCACCTCTATTACTATTGTAATATAAATGAATACAAAACTGTTATACTTGTATTGTATATAATAACTTCCATTAAAGAGTACATTTTAGCATTTATAACTATGACTTTTGTTCTGCATTTATCGAAAACATAAAAAAGAGCAGGCGTTAAGCCTGCCCACATAATATTTATATTATTGACAAAAATAAAAATATATAATATAATAAAAATGAACAAGGAGCTATCCGATAGACGGTTAGCCCCCAATAATGGATTAAAAGATTAATCGCTTAGTTTGGAGACAGGGCGGTTAATCTTTTTTTATTACGATAAAAAGTGCAATGATAAGTACCAGTGTAATTATAGTTGCATTGTCCATAATATCACCCTCCTTTGATAAATCTCAAGAGGGCTGAAGATACACCCTCTCGGAAAGAAAGGGCTAACCGCCTACCGTTTATAGATAACTCCTTGCCGGAACTGAATCCGTAAGACCGAAGTCCTGCAATTATATTATCATCAATTGTGACAAAAATCAACACATTTACCAAAAATAAAAGGAGCTGAATACTCAGCTCCTTTGTTTTATTTTAACAATGAACGATACATTTTAATGTATTCATTAGCGCTCTTGCCCCAGCTCATATCACAATCAAGTGCACGCTTAACAAGAGTGCTCCAACCCTCTGTATGGTATGCATCATCAGCTCTGTAAATAGCACCAAGCATATCATAAGCGTTATACGTTTTGAATGTGAAGCCGTTGCCCTCACCATCACCACAGTCAGTGATAGAGTCCTTCAGTCCGCCTGTTTCACGAACGATAGGCAATGTGCCATAACGCAGAGCAATCATCTGTGACAAGCCGCAAGGCTCACTCTTACTTGGCATAAGGAACATATCTGCACCGGCATAAATCTTTCTTGACAAATCAGGAACAAAACCGATAGTAATGCCTACCTTATCAGGATATTTGTCGTGGAGGTAACGGAAGAAGTTTTCATACTGCCACTCACCGCTGCCAAGCACAACATACTGAATATTTCTTTCGCAAAGGCTCTTTTCAAGAACCTCTTTCATAAGGTCAACACCCTTGTGGCCAACAAGACGTGAAACGATACCGATTACAGGCACATTCGGGTCAACATTAAGACCCATCATCTTCTGCAGTTCTTCCTTATTCTTAGCCTTGCTGCTGAAATCGTCTGCATTATAATTTGCCCAGATATCCTTATCATTTTCAGGATTATAACCATCAACATCAATACCATTAAGAATACCGCAAAGCTTCCAACTGCGCTGATTTAAAATCGGATCCAGACCGTGGCTGAACCAAGGGTCAAGAATTTCCTTAGCGTAGGTTGGCGAAACAGTAGTAACTTTATTGGCACACTCAATACCGGCCTTCATAAAGTTAACAAGACCATCATAGAGTATTAAGTTGTTATGCTCAGGCGCAATACCGAGGACATCGTTAAGAAGCTCGTCACCGTATTTACCCTGATACTGAATATTGTGAATTGTGAAAACAGTTTTGATATTTTCATAACCCATTCTGTTTGCATAATAGCAGCTATAGTAAAGCGGAGTCAATGCACTCTGCCAGTCGTTACAGTGGATAATATCCGGCTTCCAGTCGATAGCCGGAATGATTTCGAGCACAGCTCTTGCAAAGAACGCAAAACGCTCTGCATCATCATAATGGCCATAAATGCCGTCACGCTTAAAGTAATACTGGTTGTCAAGGAAATAGTAGATAACACCATTTGCCTTAGCCTCAAATATACCGCAATACTGTCTGCGCCAGGAAACAGGAACAGAAATTGATGTGATAAACTTCATCTTGTCCTTATATTCCTGCTTAATGCTGTCATAAAGCGGCATAACAACACGGCAGCCGATGAGTCTTTTTCTCAGTGCAACAGGCAAAGAGCCTGCAACATCACCGAGTCCGCCTGATGCCATAAAGGGCAACGCCTCAGAAGCAACGTATAATACTTTCATTCTCTATAAACCTCCTAAATTCTTGTATCCTTTGACAGGCAAATAGGGAATGTATCAGCACCTGACAGCTCAACACCACTTTTGATATTAACATTTTTATCTGCAATAACACAAGTAATCTTTGCATTGTCACCCACAACAGTATCCTGCATAAGAATTGAATTTTTAACAACGGCATCCTTGCCGATTTTTACACCCTTAAAGATAATACAATTTTCAACCTTACCCTCAATAATACAGCCATCTGCAACAAGGCTGTTTTTGAGTGATGACTCAACACCGTAAATTGCAGGCATATCATCACGCTCTTTGGTTGAGATTGTGTGCTTGAAAAGCTTTTGTCTGTTCTCTTTTTCAAGAACGGACATTGAAATATCATAATAGCTCTGAACAGAATCAATTGTACCAACAAAGCTGTCAGTTGCATCATAAGCATGAATTTTCAGCTTATCAATATTTGCCATAATAATATTTCTCTGATATGAAATTTCATTTTTTGAATACGCTGTTGTAACAAGATTTTCAAGAAGATATTTCTTCATAATCATAATGTTACAGGAATAGAAAACATCCTCGTCTGTATCCTTATCAAGGCTCATCTCTGTAATTCTGCCGTCGGCATCAACCTTGTCAAAGCAAAGCACTGAGCCGATGCTCTTAGGCATTTTGCCCTTAACACCAAGGATTGTGATGTCAGCACCGCTTTCCTCATGGACATTGAACAAATCTGTATAGTCGGTAGATACAATATGATTGCAATCACTCATCAGAACATAGGTCTGATTTGACTGTTCAAGAAAGCTCTTATTACCATAAATTGCATCAATTCTGTTACCCCACATTTTTGCACTGCCCAGTGAAAACGGAGGAAGAAGATACAAGCCGTCATTTTTTCTGTTTAAATCCCATGGTTTACCATTACCAACATGGTCCATAAGTGACTGGAAGTTTGCATTTGTAACCACACCGATTTTCGCAACACCGCTGTCAACCATATTTGAAAGCGGGAAGTCAATCAAACGGTAACGTGAACAGAATGGAACAGAGCCCATTGTTCTCATTGCAGTCAGGCTATCAAGAGCCTCCTCGTGAATATTTGCAAATACAATACCTAATACTTGTTTACCGTTCATTACAATCAAACCTCCTCTCCTGATTTAATCATTACCCCTGGAGCAACATACTGACCCTTGGTAATTGTGGCACCTGCACCAATAACAGGAATTCCCCATTCCTCCGGATTCTCAAGCAGCTCAGGGATTTCACCGATTTTAGCATCCTCTTCAATAACTGCATTTTCAGCAACGATTGAGTAATAAACCTTTGCACCCTTTTTAATGGTTGCACCAGGCATAATAACACTGTATCTGATGTCAGCATCCTCCTCAACAGTAACATTTGAGGAAATTACACTGTAATCAACATTACCCTCAATCTCACAGCCCTCACTGATTGATGAATTTTCAACAACAGCATTTTTGCCGATGTAGTGAGGCGGAGCAAGCGGATTTCTTGAATAAATTCTCCAGCTTGTGTCACTTAAATCAAGGTCAACATTAGGATTGATAATATCAAGGTTAGCCTCCCAAAGAGAGTCGATTGTACCAACATCCTTCCAGTAGCCCTTGAATGGGAACGCAAACATTCTCTCGCCTGCATCAAGCATTGTCGGAATAATATTTTTACCGAAATCGTTTGATGAGCCTTCTGTATTTTCATCCTGAATTAAGTATTTCTTGAGCTTATCCCAGCTGAACACATAAACACCCATTGATGCCTTATTGCTCTTTGGCTGGGCAGGTTTCTCAGCAAACTCATAAATCTCGTCATTATCCTTAGTTGCAAGAATACCGAAACGTGATGCCTCTTCCCACGGAACCTCAAGAACGGCAATCGTACAAGCAGCGTCATTCTTCTTATGGAAATCAACCATCTTTGCATAATTCATTTTATAAATATGGTCGCCTGAAAGAATCACTACATATTCAGGGTCATATTTTTCAATGAAATTAATATTCTGATAAATTGCATTAGCAGTACCCTTATACCACTCTGCACCGCCGATTGCCTCATATGGTGACAGAATATGAATACCACCGTTTTGTCTGTCCAGATCCCAAGGCTGACCATTGCCAAGGTAATCGTTTAACTCAAGCGGCTGATACTGAGTCAATACACCAACAGTATAGATACCGCTGTTAACACAGTTTGAAAGCGGGAAGTCAATAATTCTGTATTTTCCGCCGTATGGTACTGCAGGCTTGGCAATATTTTTTGTTAATACTCCCAGA
>CAYNGP010000089.1:0-8385 GCA_964396885.1 uncultured Bacteroides sp.
CTAAGTAATCGCATGCCATCATCGTATCAGTATCATGCTCAACAACAATTAAAGTGAGTCTTTAATAAAATAAACAACAAGGACCGATTATATCGGTCCTTATTTTTAGGAGAATTTATGGATAATACAAAGAAATTCAGTGGTAGAGCAGAGGATTACACGAAAGGCAGACCTGGTTATCCACAAAAGCTGTTTGATTGCCTTTATAATGACTTTGCATTTTCTTTTCATTCAACCATTGCAGATATAGGTGCAGGTGCAGGAAAATTTTCTGAATATCTGCTTGAGCAAGGAAGTAAGGTGTTTCTTGTTGAGCCGAATGATGATATGCTCGGAGTTGCTAAAAAGGAACTTTCCGTTTATTCTAATGCTTTTTTTATCAATGGTACTGCTGATACTACAGGTCTTGACGACAATTCTGTTGATTTTGTTACGGCTGCACAGGCATTCCATTGGTTTGATGCACAAAAATTTAAAAACGAATGTAAAAGAATTCTGAAACCGGATGGAATGGTAGTACTTATATGGAATACTCGTGATGTGAACAGTGCTTTCAATGTGAAGAGCTATGAAATTTATAAAAAATATTGTCCCTCTTTTAAAGGCTATCACGGAGGAATGAAGGATGATGACGAACGAATAACAGATTTTTTTGATAATAATTTAAAAAAGCTTATTTTTGAAAATCCTATTGAATTTACAAAAGAAAAATTTATTACACGCAGTCTGTCTGCTTCATATTCGCTGAAAAGCGGTGATAATAATTTTGAAAAATATATTAAAGAACTTGAAAATTTATTTGATGAATTCAGTGAAAACAATATTGTTATAATGAAAAATAATACTACAGTTTATATTGGAGCAATCTGATATAACAAATTATGATTCGGTATTGATATTAAATAATTTGTTTGATATAATAAACTCAAATAGCAAATATAAAATATCAAAGGAGAGTTAATTATGAAAAAGTTGCTATCATTATTTATGTCTGTAGTTATGCTTATCAGTATAGTTGCAGGGGTTAATGTGTCAGCGAAAGCCGAAACTTATGACGAGATTAAGCTGGGTCAGACCAAAAACGTAACTGTTTATGATCCTGAGGATGGAAATGATTTAGTTATTTTTATGTATATGGCTACTAAAACCAGCAAGCATTATTTTTATTCAACAGGTAAGATTGATACTTATGGTATTGCTGCATCAGCAGAAATGACAAATGTGGATGAAGCTATTATGGAAGACGATAACTACACGGGTGAAAATTTCTGTATTGAAATGAATCTCACAAAAAATGAGGTTGTAATTTTCACTGCTTATGCTCGTGAGGCCGGTACATTCAAGGTTACGCTTAGTGACAAGGCTCCATCAGGCTACAAGGCTTGTACTCACAAGAACTATAAGGTTCAGGGCAAGGTTAAAGCAACCTGCACTGAGGATGGCTACGCAGGCAACAAGGTTTGCAGCGATTGCAGCAAGATTATCATCGGTAAAGAGATTCCAAAGGCATCAACAATCAAGCGTTCTGCAAATGAGTTCGTTTATAATGGCAAGGTTCAAAGACCTTCTATCACTGTAACAGACAGAACAGGCAAAAAGCTTGAATACAAAAAGGATTTCACAGTTGATTATTCAAACTGGAATTCAACGAATGCAGGAACATATAAAGTAACAGTAAATCTTATCGGTAATTATAAGGATACAAGAACTTATACTTATAAGATTGTTCCTCAGTCAAAGGTTACACCGAAGCTGAACAGAAACACTATAACAATGAATGGTACAGTGCAGAGACCAACTGTAACAGTTAGTGATGTTAATGGCAAGGCTCTTACTTATAAGAAAGACTTTACAGTAGATTATTCAAACATCAATTCAAAGAATGTTGGCAGATATACCGTAACAGTTAAGATGAAGGGAAATTATAAAGGAACAAAGACATTCCCTTATTATATCAATCCAAAGCCGACAGAGTTTGTACCAAGCAATAAGGGTGGATTTAAGGCAATTTCAAAGGGCTTTACTCTTAAGTGGAACAAGCAGGCAAGCCAGACAACAGGCTATCAGATTCAGTATGCTACAAAGAGAGATTTCTCAAATGCAGCAACTATTACAATTGCAAATCCAAACACAACAAGCTATACAATCAAGGGCAGAGCTGCCAATACAAGATATTATGTAAGAGTAAGAACTTACAAGAAGATTGGCACAGGCACATTCTACTCAAACTGGAACAGCGGCACAAAATCTGTTGTAACATTAAAATAATGTTTTGAAGGACATAAAATAAACTGAGAGTGCTTTCTCTCAGTTTATTTTTTTGACATATTATTTAATAAAAATGCATATTTTATTAGAGAAATAATGTGGTTTATACGCTAAATGTATAAATATTCAAAAAAAGTTGACAAGGGATAAATATACTGCTATAATCACACTAAAGTGTTAAAGACAACACTTGTTTTATGAATTTTATGCATTAATTTATGCACAAAATCCAATATTGTTATTACAAATTTTATTTTGGGAGGGAATCATTGTGACTTATTCACAAAAAGTTTTACATGATTTAAAAATCAAAAATCCTAACGAGCCTGAATTCATCCAGGCTGCAGAAGAGGTACTTGAATCTTTAGCTCCTGTAGTAGATAATGATCCAAGATACCAGAAGACAGGTCTTCTTGAAAGACTTGTTGAGCCTGAAAGACAGGTTATGTTCCGTATTCCTTGGGTTGATGACAACGGCGAGGTGCACGTTAATCGCGGCTACCGTGTACAGTTTAACTCAGCTATCGGTCCTTTCAAGGGTGGTTTAAGACTTCATCCGAGTGTTAACCTCAGCATTATCAAATTCCTTGGCTTTGAACAGATTTTCAAGAACAGTCTTACAGGTCTTCCAATCGGCGGTGCTAAGGGTGGCTCTGACTTTGACCCTAAGGGCAAGAGTGATATGGAAATTATGCGTTTCTGTCAGGCATTTATGAATGAGCTTTATAAATATATTGGTGCTGACGAGGACGTACCGGCAGGTGATATCGGTACAGGTGCACGTGAGGTTGGTTATCTTTACGGTCAGTACAAAAAGCTGACAAACCGTTCAGAAGGCTGTCTTACAGGTAAGGGCATCAGCTTCGGTGGTTCACTTGCAAGAACAGAGGCTACAGGCTATGGTCTTGTTTATATTACTGAAGAGCTTCTTAAGGACCACGGCAAGAATCTTAACGGTGCAAGAGTTGCTGTTTCAGGTTCAGGTAACGTTGCTATTTATGCGATTGAAAAGGCTCAGCAGCTTGGTGCAAAGGTTATTTCCTGCTCAGATTCAGCAGGCTATATTATTGACGAAAATGGTATTGATGTTGAGGCCGTTAAGCAGATTAAAGAGGTTGACAGAAAGAGAATCAAGACATATCTTGAAACACATCCTGATGCAACATACGGCGAAGGCTCTGTTTGGGATAATGTAGTATGTGAGGTTGGTCTTCCTTGTGCAACGCAGAACGAGATTAACAAGGAGCAGGCTACAAGACTTGCTGAAACAGGCTGTTATGCAGTTTGTGAGGGTGCTAATATGCCTACAGATACGGAGGCTACACAGGTATTCCTTGACAGAAATGTTCTCTTCATTCCGGGTAAGGCTTCAAACGCAGGCGGTGTTGCTACTTCTGCTCTTGAAATGGGTCAGAACTCAATTCGTTCAAGCTGGACCTTTGATGAGGTTGACGCAAAGCTTAAGGGCATTATGATTAATATTTATTATCATATGAAGGAAGCTTGTGAGCAGTTTGATGCAAAAGACAACTTCGTTGTTGGTGCGAACATTGCAGGCTTTATGAAGGTTGCAGATGCTATGATGGCACAGGGTATTGTATAATACTGAATTCGTATAAAGGATAAACCCCTTGCGGTTAAGAAATTCATTCTTAAACCGTAAGGGGTTAAATTTTGCAAAAATAAAAGACCGATATGGCTATCGGTCAAATCATATATAAATTTAAGCTACCTTAAAATGGCAAAGCCAAGGTCAATTGCACCGCCTAACACTTTGCTTGTTTTGTGCATTCCAAGGGTTTCAGCAAACCATAATAAAATGAGTGCAACAAGAATTGCAATGATAAGTGTTTTCTCTGTCATAATTATACCTCCCTTGTACCTAACAATATTATATACTATTTTCCAAATAAATCAAGCAATTTTATACAAAATGACAGAAATAAAAAAATTAAAAAATACCGTTGAAATCAGAACTAATATGTTTTATAATACTACTAATCTATTTTAAAATGGGGGAATTTGTGGTGAGTCCGATTTTAATGTTAGTGGCTGACAGAAGTGTACTGTTTACAACTACTGTTGTTGTATCGGGAATTTTAATCGTTGTCGGCGTTTTGTTTTTACTTATAGGTGTGTTCCAGCTTTTCGGAATTATTGTTCCTATAATTGCTAAAAAGTCAATGGAAAGAGAAGAAAAGCGTGCTGCGCGCAAGGCGGCAAGAAAAGCTAAGAGGGATGCAAAAAAAGCAGCTAAGCTGGCTGAGCAAAATGGTGAGTCTGCAAAAGCTTCTGCTATAAGCAATGCTTCGGTGCAAACCGTTGAAAATATTGCTGCGCCTGCACCGGCACCTGTTATTGAGCAGGGTATCAGCGGTGAGGTAGTTGCTGCCATTACAGCTGCTATTGTTGCAAGCGAAGGCAGCGGAGTTGTTGTTCGTTCAATTAAAAAGAAAAAGGTCAGCGGCAGAAATCCTTGGGCACAGGCTGCCAATATGGATAATACAAGACCATTCTAAAGGAGGAGATAAATAATGGAAATACTTCAGGGTATTTGGGAAGTAATCGTTAGTATCTTCTCAAATTCAGGATATGCATTTTTCTTTACCGCTGAGGGTTGGAAAAATTTAGTTATGATTATTGTTGCCTTTATTTTCCTTTATCTTGGAATTAAAAAAGGCTTTGAACCGCTCTTGATGATACCGATTGCCTTTGGTATGCTCCTTGCAAATATACCGGGTGCAAACCTTGCCGTTCAGTATCACGATTTAGAGGGCTTCAGGGATTTATTAGCAAGCAGAGGAGAGTTTGCAGGTGCTACTCCCGGCTTAATGGATTTCCTTTACTTTGGTGTTAAGGCCGGCGTTTATCCTCCGCTTATCTTCCTTGGTATCGGTGCGATGACAGACTTTACACCGCTTATTGCAAATCCAAAAAGCTTTATTTTGGGTGCTGCAGCTCAGTTTGGTATTTTCTTTACCTATGTTGGTGCTATTGCTCTCGGCTTTGCTCCGAACGAGGCAGGCTCAATTGCTATCATCGGTGGTGCAGACGGACCGACTGCGATTTTTGTAACATCAATGCTCGCTCCGGGATTACTTGGAACGATTGCGGTTGCGGCATACTCCTATATGGCGCTTGTTCCTGTTATTCAGCCGCCGATTATGAAGGCTTTGACAACTAAGAAGGAACGTTCAGTTGTAATGGGCAATCTTCGTCCTGTTTCAAAAATGGAAAAGATTTTGTTCCCAATCGCTGTTACTGTTGTCGTTTCACTTTTGTTACCTGATGCAGCATCCCTTGTAGGTATGCTTATGCTTGGTAACCTGCTTAAGGAAAGCGGCAGAACAGAGCGTATTGCAAAGGCTGCACAGAATGAGCTTATGAACATTATTACAATTATGCTTGGCGTGTCAGTTGGTGCAACAACCTCAGCAGAAAGCTTCCTTAACTGGAATACAATCAAGATTATTGCTTTAGGTTTAGCTGCATTCATGCTTGGTACTGCTTGCGGTGTACTGTTCGGTAAATTAATGTATGTGTTCTCTAAGGGTAAAATCAATCCGCTTATCGGTGCAGCAGGTGTATCCGCTGTTCCAATGGCTGCTCGTGTTGCTCAGAAGGAAGGACAGAAGGAAAATCCGTCAAACTTCCTACTTATGCATGCTATGGGTCCGAACGTATCAGGTGTTATCGGTTCAGCCGTTGCAGCAGGTATCTTGTTAACACTTTTAAGATGATAATATAATAGTACAAATTCATTAGGGTGGCTTGTCGGTCACCCTGATTTTTTACAGGAGATAAAATTATGCCACTTAATGAAATGCAGCAAAAGGCTGTTCATACTACAGATGGACCTCTGCTTATTTTAGCAGGTGCAGGCTCAGGAAAAACAACTGTGCTTGTTAACAGAGTTCAGCATATTATTGAAAGCGGTCTTGCTCTGCCTTGGCAGGTGCTTGCAATCACCTTTACAAATAAGGCGGCAGGTGAGCTCAGGGAGCGACTTGTTAAGGCGATCGGTGACGATGCGAACAGTATCTGGGCTTATACCTTCCATAGCTGCTGTGCAAGAATTCTGCGTCGCTATGGTGAGTATTTAGGCTTTACCAATCATTTTACAATATATGACACGGATGACCAGAAAAGGGTAATGAAGCAGTGTCAGAAGCAGCTTGGCATTGAGGATAAGTTCCTTAACCACAAGTCCATACTCGGTGAAATCAGCAGGGCAAAGGACAGCCTTATTGACCCTGATGAATATAAGGCATCCACAATCAATGATTTTCGCAAGGCGAAGATTGCACAGTGTTATGAGCTTTATCAGAACGAGCTGAAAAAAAGTGACGCTATGGATTTTGACGATATTATTTATTATACCGTCAAACTGCTCAGGGAAAATCAGGAGGTAAGAGAGCTTTACCAGAATCAGTTTAAGTATGTTATGGTTGACGAGTATCAGGATACAAACCATGCGCAGTATGTTCTTACCTCACTTCTTGCAGATAAATATAAAAACATTTGTGTTGTTGGTGATGATGACCAAAGTATTTACCGCTTCCGTGGCGCTACAATTGAAAATATTTTGTCCTTTGAGCAGCATTATAAGGGTGCTGTTGTTATCAGACTTGAGGAAAACTACCGTTCAACTCAAAATATTCTGGATGGTGCAAATGCGGTTATTTCAAATAATAAGAACCGTAAGGGGAAAACGCTGTTCACACGTTCAGGCTCAGGTGACAAGATTGTGTTCAATACTGCTATGAACGAGAGTGACGAATCAGCCTTCATTATTGATGAAATACTCAAGAATGTTAAAAACGGCAGAAAGCTCAGTGACCACGCTATTCTTTACAGAATGAATGCCCAGTCACGAAACCTTGAAATTATGCTGACAAAAAGCGGTATTTCACACAGAATTATCGGTGGTCACCGCTTCTTTGACAGAAAAGAAATCAAGGACATTATTTCCTATATGGCGGTTATTAATAATACTGCTGACAATGTTCGTCTGCAGCGTATTATCAATGTGCCTAAGCGTCAGATTGGTGACACGATGTTTGCCAATGTTATGGAAATTGCAACAGGCTTGGGTCTTTCTGCTTTTGAGGTTTGTCAGCGTGCCGACGAGTTCCAGAAAACCTCACGCAGTGCATCAAAGCTGATGGGCTTTGCCGCTATGATAGGCCATTTCCAAAAGTGCCTTGATGATAAAATGCCCCTTCCTGACTTGCTTCAGGAGGTGCTTGAAACTACAAAGTA
This sequence comes from uncultured Bacteroides sp., assembly GCA_964396885.1. GTDB lineage: Bacteria > Bacillota > Clostridia > Oscillospirales > Acutalibacteraceae > Eubacterium_R. The sequence goes on from CAYNGP010000089.1 coordinate 7,531, forward strand.
TATGGATTATCTTAACGAAGATCCTGAAACCTTTGAGGACAGGGCAAACAATATCAAGGAGCTTTCTTCAATGTTCATTAAGTATAAGGAGGAAAGCGAAGAGCCTGATTTGTCCGCATTCTTAGAGGATGTTGCTCTTATCAGTGATATTGATTCCTATAACGAGGATGAGGATTCTGTTGTGCTTATGACTCTTCATTCAGCCAAGGGTCTTGAATTCCCTGTGGTATTTATCCCGGGTATGGAGGAAGGCATTTTCCCCGGTGCTCAGTGTATGTTCAGTGAGGAAGAGCTTGAAGAGGAGCGGCGTCTTGCTTATGTCGGTATCACTCGTGCCAAGGAAAAGCTTTATCTTGTTAATGCGCAGCAGCGTATGCTCTACGGTACAACCAACCGAAATATGGCATCACGTTTCCTGCGTGAAATTCCTATGGCAGTGACAGAGGATGTTTCAACCAAAACATATAAAGTACCGACTGCAGGCAGCAGCAAAATTACGCATACGGCATCATCAACTATGGGTGCTCGTAAATTCGGACAGGCAGGCAATACAGCAGCAAAACCAAGTGCCGATTATAAGGTTGGCGACACTGTTATACATAAGTCATTCGGTACAGGAACAATTCTTTCCCTCCAACCTATGGGCGGCGATACGCTTATGGAGGTTGCTTTTGATAAAGCAGGTACGAAAAAGATGATGGCAAACTTTGCCCGACTTGAGAAAAAATAATTAAAAATAAAAGGCAGGGTAACCTGCCTTTATTTTTGCTTGACAAAAATGTGTATATATGTTTTATTAAAATTAAGACTAACTATTAAAAGTCAATAGTAAAAATGGAAAAAGTAGAGAATTGG
>CAYNGP010000090.1:0-8281 GCA_964396885.1 uncultured Bacteroides sp.
AATTCTCTACTTTTTCCATTTTTACTATTGACTTTTAATAGTTAGTCTTAATTATTTGAATAGTTCTATATTTTCTCTGATTGCCTTTTGTCTTGCAATAGGGTCCTTAATTGCCATAATCTGTTCCTTTGTAACAGTAGCGGCATCACCTGTTTTGGGCGGATTACCCTTAAGTGCATCCTTAACAGCATTCTGTACAGACTGATTGAACAGAGTTATAAAGCCGTCAACAGCCGCCTTTGTTTTGTCGGCATCATCCGACACAAGCAAAGTAACAATATCGTCAGACACATTGATATTTGCATCGGCAAGCATTTTTCTTGCAGTTGAGGTCATCTGAGCAATAGTTCTTTCCTTTTCCATTTCATCAAGTTTTTGCTGCAGCTGATCTCTTTCATACTCTGCCCTTTCCTGTGCATTCATTTGTGCAAGTCTTTCAGCTTCGGTCTTAGCCTTATCAGCCTTTTTCTGCTCGTCCTTCAGTCTTTGCTGAACGATTGCTTCAATCTCCGATTCAGAATACTTTTTTTCGTCACCTGCTGCACCACTGTCACCATTACCGCCTGCAGGTGGTTCTGTCCCCTCACCGTTGTTATCCGGTGGCGGTGTGCCCTCCTGTCCTGCAGGCTCTGCAAAAAGCTGCAGATTGATTTTCTTTTTTGATGGTTTAAATTTGTTCATAACCTTCCTCCTAAAAATAAAATTAATCATTACAGTAAAGCACAACATTATCGGGATAGCTGCCTGCAATCAGGCTGCAACCGACAATGAATGAATCAATTAACACCTTTGCTGCGGGGGTCAGCTCCCCAAACTCAATAACAGTGGCATAATTGAAAAAAGAGAAACCTACATAATCTTCTGTAAGCTTCTCTATACTTTCCTGCAATGTATAAACCAGTGCCGACACTGCGGCACAAACTATATCTTTGCCCGGTTCTGCATAATTTGCATGACCATATAATGCAATTCTGTTTGGGTCTGCTCTAATCTCAATCATAAAATCCCTCCTAAAAATAAGCATAAAAATAGCACCCTGCAGTCGACTGCAAAGTGCTTAATTGTTTTTATATAATGGATAAGCCGCCTTGTTACCAAAGCGGCTTGCAGTTGGTTATTTGGCAGGCGTACAACTCTCCTGCGTCTCTCAGGCAAATGCCTTGTCAGTACCAACGGCGTGTGGACTGTACGAACTCCTCCACCTCAAATAACCTTCTTTATCCTATGTTTATTATAAAATAATTATTCAGATTTGTAAAGTATTTTTTTGTTGTTGATGAGTCTTTTCCATTCTTTATCATCTATTTTCATAAATGTTATAATAGAATTTTTATAATTTGGATTATCTCTTGAGGTTGCAATACGAACAATTGCCTTAAACTGTTCATTATTTGTATGTATTTCCTTTAATACTAATGCACTATCAGGTCTATTAGCCTCAATAATGTAATCAGGATGACTGACGATTTCATTAAAATATTGACCAAATCGCTCATAATCATTTGGATGTCTGGATTTTATATGTTCAATTTGTTTTTCAGTAATTATAACATCTTCAGTAACAATATCCTCAGCAACACATTTGTATATATCCTTGTTAATCTTCCCTATATAATGCACACTCTGAACCTCTTCATCATAAGTCACATTAATAATATCATCTTTACTGAAATTTTTCAACACATTTTCAGCCTGTTGCTTATCCGTATTATGCTTTTGAACATAATTGTCAAGCCACTCATTCCAATCATCAACAACGATTTCAAAGGTGCATCGGCACCAGGGATGAAAGGGCGGAAAATTAACACCTGCTGCACGGTCTTTAATATAAAATATCTTATGAGATATATCCGCACACAATGGGCAGACCTTACCATCTGCCGCTGTGGATATTTTATATTTTTCAAAATCCTGTGCAAAAGGTTGCATTGTACTTTCAGCCATAACGTATGTGCCTTCGGTATAAATAAGCCTGTATGCATCCTTAGCATTGACATTTAAGAATTTATCACGCAGCTGTTTGGTAAGTGATTGATAATTCTCACCCCTTGCAAAGCCTTGTGATATATCCGTAGTGAGGTAATAGGCTAATTTATTCGTATTATCCCAAATTCTTTCAGAATAATTTTTGCCGTTACACCACTGTACACCGATTATATTTTTTATAATATCAGCTGACTCAAAATAAAACTCTGTACCAAATCCCATTGCCTTGGCGGCAGCAGTGACACCCCTTAAAGCCTGCTTGTTAAGATATTCGGTTATAATCGTTTCATTCACTGCACCGATTTTTAACTGATGCATAACAACCGATTGCTGTAAGCCCTCAAGCCTGTTTAATTTATAAATATTCTTTCTTACAGGCATTAAATGAGCATACTGTGGGTACTGCTTTGCAAATTCATCCATTTGCTCAATTAATAAGGCTCTGTCCTCGTCAGACAAAGCCTCCATAACAGTTCTGTATTCAATTATGTTATTCACACCGTACTTTTGATAAAAGGCAGCTATTTCCTTGTCAAGCTTGCTGTATTCCGTCTTATAGTATGAAATCAAGCGTTCATTTAATTTCTTTTCATCCTTTTCAAGCTGTGAATAAAGCTGCTTTTGTCTGTCGCTCCAATACATATCATTCCTCTGTACTGCGTTCTATAGCAAAACCTTCTGTATTGACACTGCTATAATCCTGCTCTTTTTCAATTTTTTCCATTTCAGCACTTGGATCATCAACAATTGAAAGCACGGAAAGCTGTGTTTCTCTTGATGTAACACCTGCAAGCTTGGCAGCCGTTTCTGCCTCGTCTGCAATATTAACAGGATAATTCAATGTAAATATAAACTTAGGCAGCATCCACGCTTTATCAGGCATCTGTGCAACAGGATTTGAAAATATAATCTTATAACGCTGATTTAAGCCTGCAGTGAATTTCCTTGCCTTTTCCATTGCAAGGTCACTCATTGCAGTTAATTTATATTTTAATGCAATTCCGCTTTGTGTAGCAAAATTCTTGTCAGATATATTCGCAACCATTGCAGTGAAGAATATATCCTCCCTTATTCTGTCAAGGAGGTTTTCCTGTGTTGTGTCGGCAGAAGGACGAACCAAAAAGTCAATATCAGCATTTTCACCGTCCGTTTCAAAGTTGATAATTCTGTTACTGCGGATATTAACCATATCCTTTTGCTCCACACCGGGACCAATGATTTTTAAATAAGCATCTGCAAAAGCATCAACATCATTTGCCTTTTCGCTGAGAGCCTTGTTATATTCATCAATAAGGCTCATTACACTTTCAAAAATACCCATTCTTTCTTTGTTCTCAATAAACTCCGTTGCCGGAACATCAGCAAAGCCGTGGTATTTTTTCTTTTTGTAAATGTACATTTGCCCACTGCTGCCGTTTCTGTATCTGAAATATGTAACCTGCTGCTTATCACTGAAAGAGCCCTTCAAATTACCATTGGCATCAAAATAATAACGGACAAAATAACGCTTTCTTGTCAGTACCGAATCATCAAAAATCATAAAGGATTCCATCGGTGTGGTATTCACAATACCGATTTCGCCGTCCTCGTCATTATAATACATCTCATAGGCTCTGCCGAAGATAGACATGGTCTTTGAAAGCTCTGCATTGTTATCATCCTGATTGTTATAGCTGTCTAAAAATTCAATATAGGCTTTTACCCTTTCATCATCACAATTGATTTTTATAGGAATACCGATAAAAAAGCCGTTGAATATATCTACAATATACTTTGCGAAATTAACAGCAAGGCGGTTGTCAGGCTTCCAGCTTTCTTTTTTAGGCAAATGAAAAATGTCATAATCGTTGTTATATGCTCTGTCGAGTGGCTTGTATTTTACGCTTGTTATCTGAATATTAGCCTGTATAAACTCATTAAGCAGTTTTTCATCAAGCACCTGCTTATCAGACATTCTGAAAATCTTTGTCAATTTATAATTTTTTATATGGTCCATTTATATCCCACCTTTCACACTGTTGTATTTTGATTTAGTATTATATTTTCTTATCAGGCAAGCTGCCGAGTCAGGTGCATCATCGTGCTCTGCAAACTCGCTGTAATCTAAAATCTGATTCATATATTCAGGATCAGTATCGTCAAGCCATTCAATAGAGTGCCACGCAGCTTTTAAATAGGTTGATATTTTAATATGCTTGTTCATTGACTCAAAATAGCTTTTTGCGTGTATTCCAAGGTTAACAAGTTCCTTTTTCAAATAGCCCTTATCACCGTTTTTCTCACAATAAACAGTGCCTGCTCTATATAATTCCAAATAGGATTTGATTTCTGCAACACAATCATCAACGTGCTTTTCCCATATCTTACCAAAAGCAATATATTTTTCCTCGCCGTCTTTAATGTATTTCTTCATAATAGTAAAGGCTGTTTTATCCTCGCCCTCATATGCGGCATCAATATGAGCAATTCCGTTATAAATAAGGGCTGTACTTGATGTATAGGCAGGTGCTTTGAACATTGCATCCTTATCGGCAATATGCTTAAGCTCATAGTTGGCTGCAAAAAGACTATCCGTCATTTTAGAACGGATAGCCTTGATTTCTTCTTTACTTATTAAGCCTGTTGTGTAGCAGTCAAACCGCTGAACATTCGGCATTATAGAAATTGCGTCCTCTTTATGCCAGGGAGTGCCTGTATTAATAAATCTGCCCCCACGGTTTTTAATATTCTGCAATTCCATATACTGCGTTTTGGTGCGTTCACGCTCTGCCCTGCTTATTCGGTCTTTCAGATTAACTATATCGTCTGTTACAACTATATCTGCGTGCTTACCTGTGATAGATGTGCCGATACCCAAGCCGAGAATTTGGCTTGCACCCTTTATTGATGTGCATAAATCAGTGTGTATCTCACTGTCAGTATCCTTAATCAGCTTGAAATCTCTGTCATAAAGAGTTCTTGCAATACTGTGCATACATCCGCTTTCAAGTATTTTGGAAACTTGCTTGATTACCTCAGTGGTATCAGTATCGGTTTTGCGGAAGAACATAACATTTTCATTTGGTTTAATAATTGTATGAATAGCCAGAAATAAAGACAAATCAGATGTCTTATAGCTTCCACGGTGTGCCAACAGTGTTTGGTCTGCATCAGCATATAAAAATGAGCGAAGCCATTCATTATGCAGCAAGGTTAAATCCTTGAAGCCTACCCAGTGACCAATTTTGTATGGCTCATACCACAGCAAATCATATATTTCCTTTTTGCCTTGCAAAATAAGCCTCCATCTCTTTTATGCTATCGTCAATATTACCTGATAACTCGACCTTTTGCTTGAACATGCCAAGGTGCTGACCCAACAGCCTAAGAGCGTTAAGTGCACCCTTTGAATCAAATTCATATGTTCCTGTTTCGCAATAATCGTGTTTGTCATAATCCCATTTTTTAACAGGATTTCCGCCCTTGCAACGCTCATATATTGTTAAAAGCTCAATTATAATCTTTTCCTCACTAAGGCAAGAACTTTCAACCAAAGCCTTCTGATTTTCCTTAATAAGCTCCAGCACTTTAGAATTTTTCAACAGCCTGCTACCCTGCTGACTTGCAGTTTTCTCACTGTAGCCTGCTCTGATTGCAGCCTGTGTAGCATTATAGTCCTTGACATATTCACGAGCGAACAATTCCATTTTGTCACTTGCCACAATCAAACCTCCTTCACCTGCTGCTGTTCAATTTCATTTGTTCACATTTTATATAGTAGCATATATTCAGTGTGCATTGTGTGCAACATATTTTCTAAGTTTTCGCATTGCCGTTGTTCGGTCAAAATACATAGCCTCGCCTATTTGCTCATAGGTTTGCCCAAGCATAAATTTACGCATAGCAATTTCCTTGATTTCTTCGTTTTTAATATGCATTATGTATTTTGTCATTTCTTCAAGTTCTGATAATAAACGCTTATATTCACTGCTGTACTCCCTGTCAATTTCATACAGCCTTAAAGCAATATCCTCAGTAGGAGTGCTTTTCTTTCCGGATTGAACAGAGGGCTTTGTCGTATCAACACCACCGATGTATGAAATACCCAAATCCGAGTTGAATATTTCAATCTGCCTTTTTATGCTCCTGTATTTTTCAAGTCTTGCTATTGTCACCTTGACCCTCCTCTGCACATAATAATTTTAAATAATCCACTTACAGAATTTAATACTTGCATGTGCACACAAGCCACCTTAACAATTCTTAACACTTTCAATTTTCTCTTTTGCCTTTTCAATTGCCAAATCCATAATTTCTTTTGGATCGCCACAAAACAACTCTTTTATCCTTTGCAATATAAAACTCGGAATATTGCAAAGGAACATCCCGCACAGTTCGATAAAGCTTTTTAACAAACTTGGCAATGCTTTTATAACAGCACCGATTAATATAAATAATGCCTGTATGTATAATCTCACTTTTTTCATACCCTTACCCCCTTACCCTCGTTAATACGTTTTCGCTTTTCAATGGCTCGTTTGCGTGATTTATCATAATAGCTTTTGTTGTCAGTCTTTTTATACATAATTACGGTAATATACCAGTGCCCGTTATATTCGTTATAAAACGGTCTGCATCTTACAAAACGGTAGGAAGGATATTTCTTTTCCCAATAATCGGCATCATCCTTTCTTTGCTCTGCAATTTCTCTCAGTTTGCGTTCGCTCATATTACCATCCTTGCGTTCTTCTACAACAGGCTGTTTCATATTCTTTGTAGTTTTGTACATTCTTCTGCCTGCATGCGTTTTTGTCATATACTTGGCAGCTGCTTCAGGTCCGAATCTGTATGGATCATAATTATTGATGTTGCCCTTTGTGCCGTACGGCCATAATTCTTTTAACTCTTTTGCGGTCAATCCGTCTGAGGTTATAAACATATGGCAATGGTAATTACACAGACCTGCAAAATATCCCCTTTTATATACAACCTCCTGAATAGTCCAGGCAGCACGAAAGTTTTTATTATCAAGACCCTTCTTTTTTCTCAAATATCTAACTCTGTTTATGTAGTTATAAATATCCTTCTGTGCTCTTTCATAGTGGAATGGTGCGTACTTAGGGTCATAATCAAAGGTTGCAAAGAAATCGTTTTCATCAAAATTTGCATTTACCAGTCTGACAAATTTACGAATAGCCTTGTTTTCATTCTCTTTATCCATTTTTGCCTTGCTTTTTTTAGTTTTAGGATTTTCACCGATTCTTCTGCCGCTTATTTCATGGCAAGGAAAATAATCAACCTCTAACATCTTCCCTGCCTTTATAACCTGCTTTCTTATTTTTGCCATTTTTTATACATCCCTCTGTTAATAGATATAAAAAGATAGTCCAGAACAAACCATTATGCGTGATTTGTTACTGCACTATACAAGCCCATAAGCCGGAGTTTCACCGGCTTGTTTTTCTTAAAAAATTGCTATATATAATGGTAATTAATATACTGACACTTATTTTTAATAAATTGTCTTCTCTTCATAAGCTCCTCTTACTCATAATTTTTAGGTGCTTTTCACAACATCTCTCGCTCCAATTTGTGCAACTTTGGTAACAAACAAAATTTAATTTAAAATTTTGTCAATTATGCTAATTGCAACATTATTGTCTTATGTTAAAATAAACTTAGAATGTTTATCTTAGGTTTTGTTTTCTGTATTGACCAAAGTAAAAAAAGAAGTATACCTATTCAAAAACAATGACTATTAAAAAATTATACGACTGCCTAAACAGTACATTGTATAATAAAATTAATGAAAGGAGGTATATATTATGCCGGTACTCGTTGGCACTAATGGTTGGCACGCTATCTATGAAGAATTATCTGATGGAACAATACAAGCAACCGTCACCGATAATAATGGAAGACAATATGTTTATCGTCAAATCTTTAGAAATCTTGATGATTTAACAGCCTTCATTGAACGTAAATAATTTATTCTAACCCTGATTTAATCAGGATTTTTTATTCTTTTTCCATATCTCTTTATTAAACCTATCCTCAAGGCTCAAATGAGAGGCAAAGTCCTCATTATTTTGCCTATGTATAATAGTAATTAATATATAATCTTTTTTGTAATCAGAAGGTAACGCAGATATTAAGAATACCTGCTGTCACCCAGTACACAGATGTTTTGATTTCACCTTTTATGAAATACGGCACACTCGCCACCAGCTGCAGGATGATTAATATAATCGGAAATATTTATTCTTTCTTAATCATTCCTGCTCCGTTCTCGATTATAATTTTCATTGTTTCACAT
>CAYNGP010000091.1:0-8281 GCA_964396885.1 uncultured Bacteroides sp.
TAACCTCAATTTTATTCTCTTTTGCTATCTCGATTGTCTGCTTTACAACAGGGCAACCATCTGCATCAATTAAAATTTTCATACATTCACCAAGGAATTCAACAAGGCTTCGCAACCGGCATAGATGTCCTTGTAACACCTGTCAAAATTACGGGTGTACCAAGGGTCGGAAACATCTGCATTACTGCCTGTATACTCCATCAGCTTATGGATTTTGCTGTCCTTATCTCCGCCGAGAATACGGGTCATATTGCGAATGTTGACAGAAATACAACTATAAGTTTTTTTTATTTGATATGGAGTGTCATAAATTAATACGAGCTCTTGAATTGGACACTTAGTCCTTCATTCTTGCTTTTGAAATATCACGAGCTTCTAAAATCGTATCTGCTGTAAACAAAGTATCAAGCATTGCCCACACCCGTCCTGTTGCATATAACTTTCCTGTTTTTACAAGGTGTGTAGGTTTAATGGCAGGACCTAGAGTGTATACAAAGTGGTCAACTTTACACTCCTCATCTGGCATTTCTTCAAATTGCTCATGCAAATTACGGGTAACAACATAATCCTCGATATGATGAATGGACTGCAACTGTCCGTAGTATCTAAATCCAATATAATTTGGTGGTGTTTTTGGCCATCCACTTCTTCCACCACCAACTGGATGAAAATATGTGTTGTGTTTTTCTACAAAATCAATCCATGTCAATTTACAATTATCTGGATGTCCTCTACCGACAGAAACCACATAAACCCAATTAGATTCTTTTGCCTGCAATGTCATTATCCCTCCTAAGTATTCAATCAATTCTTTTAATAGATTCTTCTGTGAATTACTTGAATTTACCCTCGACTCGTTTGCCAGTTCATATATTCTTTCCCAAGACAAATGTAGCACGGGTATTCCATTAATTTCGTGAAAGGGTAAATAAGAATTTGCATACTCCTTGGAACACTCCGACATAGAGACGATTGCTTTATACTTTGTGCCGCTTTGAGCTATTGCCTTTCTTTCTGAATACAATGTCAATTGCTCGGCATATGGTAATATCCACCCTCTTTTGGCCTCAACTATAATATAAAATGACTCATTATCCGTAATTTCCAAGTCGGTTATGCCTTTATCATTTTCAAATTCCTGATATCCGATTCGAACCTTCTCAGGATTGATATCAATGCCCAAAATTTCGTTGATTATTCTCTTCATGAACATAGGACATTTGCATAATGCCCATGCTATGCTTTTTGTAATGTCATTTTCAAGCGTTCCAATTAACTGAAACACATTGGTAACCTTATTGCCATGTGCAATCAGTTCTCCCATAGAATATCTCTCCAATCTTTTATCTGTTTCCTGTGAAATTACTTATAAGTATCGTTTTTCATTGACAAGAATGTTTGTTTCTCAAAATGCTGCATTAATTCTCAATGCAACAACATTTTGTACATCCAGTTTTTCCTTGAAGTAATAAATCAATTTTTCCTAAAATATCAGATAGCACTAACATTCGAGTAGAGTTTTCAATTTAAACTTTTATTTAAATTCAACATTTGTACCAGAAATCACTGAGTTATGTAATCATAAACTTATATTATTTCAAAAGAACCATATTGTCAATTAAAAAATTATTGTTTCATTTCAATTCGTTGTCCGAATTTCAGTACTGTAATTTTATCTACATTGAGTAAGAAAAGAGTTGTGATATTCTGTAACATATTCGACAAAAGAAGATGAAAAAACTTTAATATCATTTTGCAAATTTTATTGGAACCTTCTGCATTTACAAGTGCTGATAATTTTATGAAAAACGCAAAGATTAATGATGAATATTTAAAAGACATTTGGGATAAAGTTGTTGATATTTATATTTATTGATTTTTGGCTGTTTTTGCATTTGAGTTATCGGTCAATATTTTCTACAAGATTGTTGACGAGGTGAAGGTCTTAGAATAGTCACCGACAGGCTTGACAGCAAAAACTATTATATGACGAACCCAAGCTTTGACAAATAAATATAAAAAATAAAAATGGGTACACAATGTATCCATTTTTGTTTTTTATTTAAGACAGATTGCTATTAATGTTTTTTTGATTTATAATGTAACAAACAAAACAAAAAATAAATATGTAATGAGAATATAAAAGGAGAACCAATATGTTATTTATCGAATACCCAAAATGCTCAACCTGTCAGAAGGCGAAAAAGTGGCTTGATGACAATGGTGCTGAATATGATGAAAGACACATTAAAGAAAGCAACCCGACCTTTGAGGAGCTTAAAGAATGGTATGAAAAAAGCGGTCTGCCCCTTAAAAGATTTTTCAACACCAGCGGAATGCTTTACAAATCCATGCAGCTTAAGGACAAGCTGCCGAATATGAGTGACGAGGAACAGTTAGAGTTATTAGCAACTGATGGTATGCTTGTTAAAAGACCTTTGCTTGTTGGTGATAATTTTGTGCTTTGCGGTTTTCGTGAAAAGGAATGGCAGGAAATTTTATGACAGTTAACGAAAAACTTAACGCTTTAAGAAAGCTTATGAAAGCCCACAATATGCAGGCATATGTTGTTGTGTCTGACGATTTTCACGGCTCGGAATATGTGGGCGAATATTTTAAAACAAGAGAATATTTATCAGGCTTCACAGGTTCGGCAGGTACTTTGATTGTCTTGGAAAGCAAGGCAGCACTCTGGACAGACGGAAGATATTTTTTACAGGCTGAGGAACAGCTTAAAGGCAGTGAAATAGAGCTGATGAAATCAGGTCAGCCGGATGTACCAACGATTACAGACTATCTTTATGATAATCTTGATGACAATGATACAATCGGCTTTGACGGCAGAACGGTCAGCAACGCTTTTGCAAATCATATAATTGAAGCAGTGAAAAACAAAAGCATTAAGCTGTCATATGAAAATGATTTGGCTGATGCAATATGGGAGAACAGACCCTCATTATCCAAAGAGCCTGTATGGGAACTGGATATAAAATACATAGGACTGTCAAGAAGTGAAAAGCTGAAAAGCGTCCGCAACAAGATGACAGAAAACGGAGCAGATGTTTTACTGCTGACAGCACTTGATGAAATTGCGTGGCTGTTAAATCTGCGTGGTAACGATGTAGCCTGCACGCCTGTTTTTTTAGCTTATATGATAATCACCGAATCGACTGCGACACTCTGTATTCACAGAGAAATACTGCGTGATGAAACAGCGGAAAAACTGCAAAATGACGGAATAAGCCTTGCCGACTACAATGATTTTTACAGACTGATAAGCGAAACGGACACGAACAAAGCGATTCAGTTTGACAGCAGTACTGCAAATTACTGTGTATGCCAAAGTATACCAAATAACAAAAAAGCCATTGACTGTCAAAGCCCTGTTGTGATGATGAAGGCAATCAAAACTCCGCAGGAAATGGAAAACATAAAGACTGCACACATCAAAGACGGTGTGGCTGTTACACGTTTTATTTACTGGCTGAAACACAATGCAGGCAATGAAAATGTCACAGAGTTAAGTGCTGCCGAAAAGCTGGAACAATTCAGAGCAGAAAATGACACATACCTTGGTGCAAGCTTTGACCCAATTATTGCATATGGTGCACACGGAGCTATTGTTCACTATGCACCCACGGAAAAAACCGATGTTAAAATTGAAGCCAAGGGGCTTTGCCTGACTGACACCGGCGGACACTATATTGAGGGCACAACAGATATTACACGCACTATTGCTCTCGGCAAGCTGACTGACGAGGAAAAAACGGCTTTCACGCTTGTTTTAAAGGGGCATCTGAATTTAGCTGCTGCAAAATTCAAATATGGAATCTGCGGCGAAAATCTTGATTACCTTGCAAGGTATCCATTATGGGCAAATGGTCTTGACTTTAACCATTCAACAGGTCACGGTGTTGGCTATCTGCTCAGCGTTCACGAAGGACCGCAGAGAATTTACTGGAATGTAAATACAAATCCGAACCATTATGTTTTAGAGGAAGGTATGATCATTTCCAACGAACCGGGATACTATCTTGAAAACAAATTCGGCATAAGGCACGAAAATCTTGTCATGGTGAGAAAAGGTGAAAAAAACAGCTATGGGCAGTTTATGTACCTTGATAATCTGACTATGGTGCCCTTTGACAAGGATGCCATTGATGTAACCCTGCTCAACAGCTTTGAGGTTGATTGTCTTAATGATTACCACAAAAAGGTATTTGATACAATCTCCCCTTACCTTAATGGTGACGAGCTTAAATGGCTGAAAAAGGCAACTGAAAAAATAGTATAGTCAGAAACAAATAAGTAGAGTGTGATGTCCGCATCGCGCTGAAAACGGGCTTATGAGGGCATCGGCCCCTACGATAATCAAACAATTTAAAACACCTCAGAAACATCGAATTTCTGAGGTGTTTTGTGTTTTCTGCACGCTGAGGAAAAGGACATCTTCAAAAAGAAGATGTCCTTAATCTTTTTAATTTATTTCATTATTTTGCTTTATTTAATTTTTTAACCTCGTCAAACTCATCAACAATTTCCTTTTCAGGCTTTGGTGTTACGAGTGATACAACAATGTTAACAACAAGGCTGATAACGAATGCAGGGAGTAACTCATAGATATTGAGAACAGGAGCAAGACCTGCAATAACGTATTTCCAAAGGAATACCATTACACCGCCAACAATCATACCTGCAACTGCACCGTACTTGTTTGATCTCTTCCAGAACAGTGAAAGAAGAACAACAGGACCGAACACTGCACCGAAGCCTGCCCAGGCAAATGAAACGATGCCGAATACGGATGAATTCGGATTCCAAGCAATAACAACACCGATAACAGAAATGATAATAAGTGTAACTCTTGCAACAATCATTTTGCTTGTTTCGCTGAGATTAACCTTGAAGAGTCCGCCGATAATATTTTCGCTGGCTGCTGATGATGCTGCAAGAAGCTGGCTGTCAGCAGTTGACATTGTTGATGCAAGAATACCTGCAAGAATAATACCTGCAATAAGTGCAGGAACAATACCGCTCTGTGAAAGAAGTGTAGCAACCTGAATAATAATAGTTTCGCTGTCATCAAATGCAGCAAGTGCACCTGACTTAACCATTGACATACCAACAACACCAATAAGAACAGCAATACCCATTGAAATAACTACCCATACAGAAGCTACACGGCGTGAAAGCTTAATCTTGCTTGGATTTTCAATAGCCATAAATCTGAGAAGGATATGAGGCATACCAAAATATCCAAGACCCCATGCAAGGGTTGAAACAACTGACAGTGCAGAGAATGTACCTGCCGAATCGGTTTCTGCATTATAGCCCTGGAACATATTCAGATAACCGCTGAGTCCCTTTGCATTTTCAATAACTGCATCCATACCGCCTGCCTGCTTAACACCGAATACAAGCACGATAAGAAGCGCAACAGTCATAATAATGGACTGAATAAAGTCGGTAATTGATGCTGCATTAAAGCCGCCCAGTGATGTATAACCAACAATAACGATTGCAGAAACAATCATTGCAATGTGATAATCAATACCGAAAAGTGTACCAAACAGCTTACCGCAAGCAGCAAAGCCTGAAGCTGTGTAAGGAACAAAGAAAATAATAATCATCAAAGCGGCGATTGCCATAAGGATTCTGCTGTTATCTCTATACCTGCGTGAGAAATAATCAGGGATTGTGATTGCACCGATTTTTGCAGAATAATTTCTTAAAAGCTTAGCAACGATAAGCCAGTTTAAATAGGTACCAACTGCAAGACCGATAACAGTCCAGCCAACCTCAGCAAGACCTGCTGCCAGAGCCAGACCCGGCAAGCCCATCAAAAGGTAGCTTGACATATCAGATGCTTCGGCACTCATTGCTGTAACAAGCGGACCGAGCTTTCTGCCGCCGAGGTAAAAGTCGCCGACATTTTTTGTCTTTTTAGAATACGCAACACCTATGAGAACTACTGCCGCCAGATAAACAACAATAGAAATCATAATACAAATTTGAGCTGTTGTCATTTTTTCTTCTCCTTCATTACAAATATTAATGGTTTATTTTAACATATAATTAATATAATGTAAATATATAATTTTATTATGCATATTAATACAATTTCTTTCAATTTGCAATCAAATATGATAAAATAGAATTATAATCGTGAAACGGAGAAAATTATGGAACTGAAAAAGGGACGCCCTGCCGATTTGGAAGGCAGGCTCGAAAAAGAAATAAAGGTATATGACCTGCTTGACAAGCTGAATATTGAATATGCGCACACAGACCACGATGCCGCTGACACAATGGAGGTTTGCAACGAGATTGACAAGGTGCTCGGCACACTGATTTGCAAAAATTTATTTTTATGCAACCGAACAAAAACAGAATTTTATCTTTTAATGATGCCCGGTGACAAGCCCTTTAAAACAAAGGATATTACAAAGCAAATCGGCTGCTCACGTCTTTCATTTGCAGGTGCTGAATTTATGGAGGAATATCTTAATATTAAACCGGGTGCGGTATCTGTTTTAGGACTGATGAATGATACAGAAAATCACATTCAGCTTTTGATTGACAAGCCTGTTGCAGAGGGCGAAACAGTCGGCTGTCACCCTTGCGTAAATACATCAAGCCTAAAAATCAACACAAGTGATATACTTGAAAAGTTCCTGCCTGCCGTGAATCACAAGCCGATTATTGTTGACTTGCCTGATTATGATGAATGATTCTATTTAACAGGAAACACATCCTTGGCAATATTCAGCATAACAATATTATTCATTATTTTTACCGACTATATATATTTCATAGTCATTAATACAATCTATTGTTGGCAAGCCAACATCCTTTTCTAAATCAGACAAAAATTTCCAATAGCTGTTTCTTGTCTTTTCGCTCAAATTATCAATATTATATGTTGACCAGATATTACTGATTTCTGACATCAGCATATATGCAGAGTAATTACCTACTTTGCATTTTACGTTTGGCATATAATCACCCCAAAATATTTATATAGTTTTTGTAATTATAACACCAAATTATATTTATTTTTTACTTTAGTACAATATTGGGGTAACTAAAAATAATTGCATTCTATCGCTTTTGGCGGATAATATCCGCCCCTACGATTTGTTACAAAGACGCAAGCAAATTAAAATAGAAAAGCCTTGAGAAAATTCAAGGCTTTTTGCTATTTTAATTTGCTGTTGAGATACTGCTGCAATGCATCCAGTCGTGAATGCTCAAGTGCAGGGGTATCCTTAAGGGGATTTTCAATTTCAAGATTTTCATATTTGAAAAAGCCCATTGTGTGGAAGGCAAGCAGTTCATATTTTTCAAACTTAAACTGCTTTGCAAATTCGGCATAGCTGTCCATGCTTTTTTCATTGTCATTGATACCGGGAACAATAACTGTTCTCAGCCACATTCTTACACCGTTATCACTGCAGAATTTACCGATTTCAACGAAATTCCGAAACGTGCCCTTCGTGTATTGACTATAATCCGCTTCATTATAAAATTTCAAATCAAGAATAACAAGATCAGCACCCAGCAAAGCTTTTTTAACATCGTCATTAAGAGGCACACTGCCGGAGGTATCAATTGCGTAATTTATATCCTCTGCCTT
Source organism: uncultured Bacteroides sp. (assembly GCA_964396885.1). Lineage (GTDB taxonomy): Bacteria > Bacillota > Clostridia > Oscillospirales > Acutalibacteraceae > Eubacterium_R. The sequence goes on from CAYNGP010000091.1 coordinate 7,637, forward strand.
CAAAAGCTCGCCGCATTCATTAATAAAGGCAGCATTGAGCAAAGGCTCGCCGCCTGAAAAGGTAGCGCCGCCGCCTTTAACAAAATAGGTTTTGTAACGTTTGATTTTATTGACAAGGTCACTGCTTTCCCACAAATTGCCCGTTCTGTGCCAAGTGTCAGGATTATGACAATAAGCACATCTCAGCGGACAGCCTGTGAAAAACACTGCATATCTTATTCCGTCGCCGTCAAGCGCCGCCATGGATTCAAAGGAATGAATATCTGCTTTCATTCAAGCACCTCCCTATAATATTTGTCTTCAGTCCATTTGAGTGGATTGTTCTCTATGTATTGCCATATGTTCAAATAATCCTGTTCATTGCGAATGATATGGTCATAATAGGAACGCTGCCAAAGCTGAGTGCCTGCTTTTTTATTAGTTAATCTTTTTAACGCAGAAATAAATGATGGCAACGAAAAATTTGTAGGGGACGGCGTCCTCGACGTCCCGTCACTTTCTTTCAAATCATTATTGATTTTTATAATCAAATGAATATGATTCGGCATAATAATATATTTTTCTGCACATATGGTATCGTATATATTATTCATCTCAATAATATGTTCATTTACTATTTTAACATAATTTGATAAATGTATTTTC
>CAYNGP010000092.1:0-8236 GCA_964396885.1 uncultured Bacteroides sp.
AGTCCATACCATCAAGCACTTGATTTCTCTGCTTGTAGATAAGCTCTCTCTGTTTATTCATAACATCGTCATACTGAAGGGTGTTCTTACGGATACCGAAGTTTCTGCCCTCAACCTTCTTCTGTGATGACTCAACTGTTTTTGAAATCATTTTTGATTCAATAGGCATATCCTCATCCTGTGTTAATCTGCCCATCATCATCTGCATTCTTTCGCCGCCGAACAGACGCATAAGGTCATCCTCGCAGGAGAGATAGAACTGGCTTTCACCAGGGTCACCCTGTCTGCCTGAACGTCCGCGAAGCTGATTATCAATACGGCGTGAATCGTGACGCTCTGTACCAAGAATAAACAGACCGCCTGCCTCACGTACCTTGTCAGCTTCTTCCTTGATTTCATTTTTATATTTAGCTTCCAGTTCCTGGAAGGTTTTTCTGGCGTTGATGATTTCTTCATCATCAGTATCGGCAAAGCCTGTAGCCTCGGCAATCAGCTCATCAGTGAACTGCATTCTTCTCATTTCAGCCTTAGCAAGATATTCAGCATTACCGCCAAGCATAATATCGGTACCACGGCCTGCCATGTTTGTAGCAATTGTTACAGCACCAAGCTTACCTGCCTGAGCAATGATTTCAGCCTCACGCTCATGGTTTTTAGCGTTGAGCACATTGTGAGGTACTCTTGCCTTTTTGAGCATTTTTGAAAGCTGCTCACTCTTTTCAATACTGATTGTACCAACAAGAACAGGCTGTCCCTTTTCGTGGCACTTTTTAATCTGCTCAATCGCATTGTGGAATTTGCCCTGCTCTGTCTGGAAAATAACGTCAGCGTTATCAATTCTTGCAAGTGGTTTGTTTGTTGGAATTTCAACAACGTCAAGCTTGTAGATTTCAGAAAATTCAGGTGCTTCTGTTGATGCAGTACCTGTCATACCGGAAAGCTTGCCGTAAAGACGGAAATAGTTCTGGAAGGTGATGGTTGCAAGTGTTTTGCTTTCGTGCTCAACCTTAACATTTTCCTTAGCCTCAATAGCCTGATGCAGACCCTCGTTATAGCGTCTGCCTTCCATAATACGACCTGTGAATTCGTCAACGATTTTAACCTGACCGTCAGTTACAACATAGTCAATATCTCTTCTCATAACACCGTTAGCCTTGATAGCCTGATTGATGTGGTGAAGGAGAGTGGAGTTATCAATCTCCATAAGGTTTTCAATATTAAAGTATTGCTCTGCTTTCTTAACACCGTCTTGTGTAAGTGTTGCAGTTTTAGCCTTTTCGTCAACGATGTAGTCGCCGTCATAAGTAGCTTCGGTGTCCTGCTTTTCATCCATTTTAGCAACCTTAACCATTTTTAAAGTTTTGGCAAAGTTGTTAGCCTGTCTGTAAAGGTCTGTTGACTGCTCGCCTTTACCACTGATGATAAGCGGAGTACGTGCCTCATCGATAAGGATTGAGTCAACCTCATCGACAATAGCGAATTTGTGACCTCTCTGAACCTTTTCCTCCTTATACTGAACCATATTGTCACGGAGGTAGTCAAAGCCCATTTCATTGTTTGTACCGTATGTGATGTCAGCATTATAAGCCTCACGGCGCTGTGAATTCGTCTTTTCGTGAATGATTAAGCCAACCTCAAGACCGAGGAAACGATAGAGTTTGCCCATCCACTCACTGTCACGCTTTGCAAGATAGTCATTAACGGTTACAATGTGGACACCCTCGCCGTTAAGAGCGTTTAAGTATGCAGGTAAAGTAGCCACAAGTGTTTTACCTTCACCTGTTTTCATTTCTGCAATACGACCCTGATGCAAAACGATACCGCCGATAATCTGAACAGGGAAGTGTTTCATTCCAAGCACTCTCCAAGCACCCTCACGGCATACTGCAAATGCTTCGGGAAGAATATCGTCAAGGGTTTCGCCGTTTGCAAGTCTTTCCTTGAATAATACGGTCTGGTTAGCCAGCTCCTTATCATCCATTGCCTCATATTTGCTTTCAAGGGCAAGAACCTTGTCGGCTATCTTTTTTACCCTTTTAACCTCTTTTTTGGAATAATCTCCGAAAAGAGCTGTTATAAATTTATTTGCCATATATTTACACCTCAAAAATAATGCTTTAAATTAACTAAAATATATAATACCACAAAAAATATAGTATGTCACGATATTTTTATTTTATTTAGTGCCATAAATACTCTTTATTGCAGATAAAGCACCGCCTGAAACAGCATCCTCAGCGTTATCACCGAATACAAGAACAAGATTATTGCTGCCCTGTTCAACATTAAGGGTTATTTCAATTTCACCATTGAGCATAGGGGCGTTGCTTATATCTTCTGTAAGCTCTGAAAGCTTTCTGTCAAGGAAATTGTCATCTCTGAGCTTTGCAAGAAGCTGGAAGGTTGAGTAGTCTTTTTTCAGATTGTCAGCAAAAGTTCCTGCAACCTCCTGAAGGTCTTTGTTGCTGATTTTAACTGTAACCTGTTTGTTTTCAAGGTCAATGTTTGTTACCTCGTAGCTGAGATTATTGAAAATAGCCTTGCCCAAATCAGCAAACTGCTGATGCTTTTCAGCATAGCCCATAATGATTGTCAGTGTGGGTGAATCAACATATTTCTTTAAGTCGTCAGAATCAAAGTCTTTCAGCGCATCAAATGCCTTGTCAACGGTTTTGGTGATGTTTGCCTCAGTCATTTCATTGCTTGTGGATGAGCATGCGGTAAAGCACATAAGCATCATAACGGCACAAAGCACCACGCTCAAAAATTTTTTCATAATCCATTTACTCCTTTTGTGTTATATATACGAATAGTATTATATATAAATATAAATTTTTTGGCAATATTTTTTAAAATTATTATAAAAAAATTGCATATTGTAATCATATGTGGTATAATCCATTAGACTGGCTACATTATGTAGTTATTTATCACATTAACTCGAATACAGAGCATTTATGAACGTTTCTGTTTTTAAGTATAGGATGTTACAATGAAAGATAAGTTAAAAAAATATTTTGGTCCAACCAAATTTAAAAGATTATTTGATATAGTGGTATCCTTTTTTTCATTAATTATTTTATCACCTCTGTTTTTGGTGATTTGCATTGCCAATCTGCTTACGCCGAACACAAGTGTGTTCTTTTCTCATGAAAGAAGGGGCAGAAGAGGTAAGCCGTTCAGGATTTATAAGTTCCAGACAATGAGGAACAATACTCCTAACGTTGCCACAGGTGAGCTTGAAAATCCGGAACAGTATATTACAAAGGTGGGCAAATTCCTTCGCAAAACCAGCCTTGATGAATTGCCGCAGCTTTGGAATATTTTAAAAGGCGATATGAGCTTTGTAGGTCCGCGTCCTCTGATTTCATCAGAAATGAGAGCACACAGATTCAGACTGGAATCAGGTGTGTACCGCTTCAGACCGGGTCTTACAGGAATGGCTCAGATTAACGGCAGGGATGAAATATCCTTTATGAAAAAAATGAAATTTGATAAGCTTTACTGTGATAACTGGTCACTTAAGCTTGATTTGGTTATTCTTTTAAGAAGTGTTGGTGTTGCCCTTAAGCAGGAGGGCTATCAGGAAGGTACCTTCCACAGAAGATAGTTTATTGGAGATATGTATATGGAAAGAAATTTTATTGATGGTTATACCGAATGGCAGTCAAATCCTGAGATTGTCGGCGTTAACAGGCTGCCGCAGCACGCTACCTTTATGCCTTATGACAGCTTTGAAGAAGCGAAAAAGTGCGACAGGTATGCATCCTCACGCTGTAAGCTACTGAACGGAAAATGGAAGTTTAAGCTTTATAAAAATTATGCATACAGACCTACTGATTTTGCACAGCCCCATTATGATACGCATAACTGGGATACTGTTATTGTGCCTTGTTCATGGCAGATGCAGGGCTATGATCAGAATCAATACTGCAATGTCCGTTACCCTTGGGAGGGCAGCGAGGATATTTGTCCTCCGAATGCGCCGACTAAGCATAATCCTGTTGGCTGTTATGTTAAAAAAATCAATGTGAATCAAAGTCTGCTTTCAAAAAGAGTTGTGCTCTGCTTTGAGGGTGTTGAATCTGCATTTTACCTTTACATCAATGGCGAGAGAGTCGGCTACAGTGAGTCAACCTTCCACCGCAGCGAGTTTGATATTACAAGGTATCTTGTTGAGGGTTCAAATGTTATCGGTGTTGAGGTTTACCGCTGGTGCACAGGCTCCTGGCTTGAATGTCAGGATATGTGGCGAATGGGCGGTATTTTCAGAGATGTTTATATTTACACCACTGAAAGACAGTATATCAGAGATTTTAAGGTTACTGCAAATCCGGATGTTACACTGAGTGACGGCTATGCCGAGGCAGAGGTTAGAACGAACGGTACATATGAGAGCTTAAGTATTGATATGTGCATTATTGATGATATGGGTGTTACTGTTGCACTGGATTGTCAGTATGCCAACGAAGACCATATCACAACACTTAAAGCAATTGTTGCCGACGTTAAGCCTTGGTCTGCCGAAAGTCCTTATCTGTACACATTGGTGTTAACACTTAAGGATAACGGTGTACCTATTGAATATATAAGCCAGAAAATCGGCTTCAGAACTGTAGAAATTAAAGATGGTATTATCAGAATTAACGGTGAAAGAGTGGTATTCAAGGGCACAAACCGCCACGAATTTGACTGCCGCACAGGTCGTTATGTAACAGAGGAAACAATGCGTTATGACCTTGAAACCATGAAGAGGTCAAATATTAATGCCGTGCGTACCTCGCATTATCCGAATGCACCGAGATTTTTGGAGCTTTGTGATGAATACGGACTTTATGTAATAGACGAAAATAATATGGAAACCCACGGCACAGGCTGGTCAACAATAATCGGCTGTCCACAGCTTCCGGGCTCAAGACCTGAGTGGGAAAAGGCTTGTATGGAGCGTATGAAGGCGACATATAACCGTGATAAAAACGTTACAAGTGTTGTTTGCTGGTCACTGGGCAACGAGTCACTGGGCGGCGAAATACCAAAGAAAATGTATAAATATATTAAGAACGCTGATCCTACACGCTTTGTTCATTTTGAATGTCACCGTGCACCTGATGAAAAGGAACTGTCCGATGTTCAGTCAAAAATGTATTATAAGCCATGGGAGTGTGAGGAGTATGCATTGACCCAGCGTGACGGCAGACCGTTTATTCTCTGCGAATATACACACGCAATGGGTAACTCCTGTGGTTCAACAGACGAGTACACAAAGCTTTGGGACAAATATCCTTGTCTGCAGGGCGGCTTTGTTTGGGACTGGGTTGACCAGAGCATTATGACTACCGATGAAAATGGTGTTGAATATCTCGCTTATGGCGGTGACTTCGGCGAAAATCCGCACGATGGTCATTTCTGCGGCAATGGTCTTTTGTTTGGTGACAGAAAAGTAACTCCAAAGCTTGAAGAAATCAAAAAGCTTTATCAGAATGTTGATTTCAACGCTGTTGATGCACAAAGGGGCATTATTGAGATTAAAAATAAGTTTATGTTCACTGATTTAAGTGCATATGAGCTTTATTGGTGTCAGTGCTCCGATAAGGGTATTTTCTGCAGCGGTACGGTTGATATTAAGCTGCCTGCAGGTAAAAAGAAAATTGTTGACCTTGAACTCAGCAGGGTTAATAATACAGAGTGCTATTTGAACCTTGAGCTCAGAACGAAGGAGGAAACTTCTTGGTGTGAGGAGGGTCACGTTGTTGCATATGAGCAGTTCATTATTAATGAGTTTGAAAACACGTATGATGAGCTTGAATCAGATGCTGAACTGATTATTGACGATACATATGGCTCACTGAGAATTATCAGTGATGATGTAAATATTCGTTTTGAAAGAAGAGAACGCAATCAGCTTTATTCAATCAAGGTTGGCGGTGAGGAACTGCTTCAGGCACCTATGCGTCTGAATTTCTGGCGTGCTCTTACAGATAACGACAGAGGCAGCAGGGCAGGCTCAAGACTTGGCTGCTGGCGTGATGCCGGTGATACTCCGGGTATTTACAACAACACCAAGTGGTCAATTCAGAATTATAAAATACTTGAAAACGGCAGAAAGGTTATCGTTACCTGTGGTGCAACAATCTGTACACAGCCTGAATGCAAGGCAGTTGTAGTTTACACGATTACCTCAAAGGGTATGGAGGTTGATTTGCAGTTTTCACCTGATGATACTCTGCCTGAAATTCCTGAGGTTTCTGTTTTGTTTGAGCTTCCTAAGGATTTTGAAAATGTAACTTATCTCGGCAGAGGCCCTGAGGAAAATTATATTGACCGCTGCAACGGTACAATGATTGGACTTTATAATACGACCGTTAACGATATGTGGGTGGATTACCTCAAACCACAGGAATGCGGCAACAGAACCGGTGTGCGTTATGCAACAATTGTGGGTGACAAAAAAGTATTTTCTGTCATTGCCGAGCCGCAGATGGAAATGAATATCTGCCACTATCTGCCTAAAGAGGTTGAGAATGCTTGGCATAAAAAGGAATTGCCTGAATATAATAAAACAGTTGTAAGACTTATTGCAAGGCAGCAGGGCATCGGCGGTTATGACAGCTGGGGCGCACATTGTAATGACATTTATAAAAATAAAACAGACAGAATTTATCGTTTGAAGTTCCAGATCAGATTTTGATTTTTCATTTATCACCTGATGTCTATTAAAAATGTAATAAAAAATTAACTTGACTTTTCAAAATAAAAGGAATATATTTTCTATTGTATCAAATGAGGGGTATATCCCTTTATGATTAAGAGAGGATTATTATGAAATCTATCAAAGAGACAGTAATGTCTGTTGCAATTAAAAACGCTATCAAATATGCGCGTAAAGATTTTTATTCAAATGCACCTAAAATACTCAGCTTGCTTGAGGCTGCTGATGTTAAAAGAGTTAACAGAAGTACATATGCAGGTCTTCATAAGGTAATGGATGACCCGAATAATAACTGGATGATTTTCGCTAAAAAGCTTATTTGCGACACAAACATTAATGTTGTTGAAAAGCTTGTACCACCTGCACTTAATGTTGCAATCAACAGCTATTCAAAGCGTATGAAGGCTATTGAGGAAAATGATTGTAATGTGCCTTGGGCAATTCTTATGGACCCAACTGCTGCGTGCAACCTTAAATGTAAGGGCTGCTGGGCTGCTGAATATGGTAAGAACAGCCAGCTTTCCTATGATGATTTGGCAAGAATTATCCGTGAAGCTAAAGAGCTTGGTACATATATGTTCCTTTACACAGGCGGTGAGCCTACCATCAGACGTAATGATTTAATGCGTCTTTGCCGTGAAAATCCGGATTGTATCTTTATGAGCTTTACAAACGGCACGCTTATTGATGACAGCTTTGCTGATGAAATCGGTGAGGTTGGTAACTTCCTTCCTGCATTCTCAATTGAAGGCTATGAGGAGGATAACGATTTCCGCCGTGGTGACGGCACATTCAAAAAGTGTACTGCTGCAATGAAACGTCTTAAGGACAGAGGTATTCCGTTCGGTGCATCACTTTGCTACACAAGCAAAAACACAGATGTTTTGTCATCTGATGAATATATGGATTGGCTCATTGACCAGGGTGTAATGTTTGCTTGGTTCTTTACCTATATGCCGACAGGAAATGGTGCTGTTACAGATTTAATGGTATCACCTGAGCAGAGAGGACTTATGTATAAAAAGGTTCATGAGTGGCGTCATACCAAGCCGATTTTTGCAATGGATTTCTGGAATGACGGCGAGTACGTTCAGGGCTGTATTGCCGGCGGACGTCACTATTTCCACATCAATGCAAACGGTGACTGCGAGCCTTGTGCATTCGTTCACTATTCAAATGTTAATATTAAAGAGTGTTCTGTGCTTGATGCACTTAAGAGCCCGCTCTTTATGGCTTATAAGAGAAATCAGCCGTTTAATAACAATATGCTTCGCCCTTGCCCTGTGCTTGATAACCCGGGTGCTATCAGCAAAATGGTTGCTGAAACAGGTGCATATTCAACTGAGATGGAAAATCCTGAGAGTGCAAACGCATTGTTTGACAAAACAATTGCTGCTGCAAAGGCTTGGAAGGTTAAGGCTGACGAGCTCTTTGACCGTGACAAGTTCATCGCAAATCATATTAAAGACGAAAATATGTATAACTTTGAAATTGATTAGCAGATTGGATAATCTCTAAATCAATAAA
>CAYNGP010000093.1:0-8173 GCA_964396885.1 uncultured Bacteroides sp.
AATCATAATAATGAAACCATAGAGCGTTTCAAAAATGATATTGGTGATGTTGACAACACAAACCAGTCAATCGACTCACAGATTGAGGAAAAGAAGGCATTTATCATTGAGAATGGTGCCAAACTTGAAAGCAAGAGAGCAGAGCTCACTTCAGTTACGGCTGAGATGGAAAACCTTGTTTCATCAAACGAGGAATTTTCAAAGCTGACAGTTGAGCTTAATCAGAAAATCACTGCACTTACCTTAAAGCTTTCCGACTGCAGGGTTAAGTGCTCACAGGCTCTTTCTTCTATTGAGGAAATTCATTCACGTCGCAGTGTTGTTGACGAGTCAATTGCGCAGTGTGAAAAAGAGGTTAAAATTGCCGAGGCACAAATGCAGGAAAGCGAAGAAAATCTTACTTTTCTCCAAAACAGAATTGATGAAAATAACAATTCACTTTCAGGCTATAAGCTAAAGCTTGAAAATAAAACGGCTAAGGCAGACAGAATTAAGGCAGACCTTGAAAAGGCGAGCCTTGAGCTTTCACAAAAGCAGTCAAGGGCAAGAATGTTAATTGACCTTGAAAAAAATATGGAGGGCTTTTCAGGTGCAGTTAAGGCTGTTATGAAGCAGTCACAGAGCAAAGCACTGTCAGGCATACACGGTCCTCTTTCACAGCTTATAACAGTTGATAATGAATATTCTGTAGCCGTTGAGGTTGCACTGGGTGCAGCAATGCAGAATATCGTTACAACAAATGAGGCAGATGCAAAGCGCGCAATTTATTATTTAAAGAATAATCGTATAGGCAGGGCAACTTTCCTACCGATTTCTGCAATCAAGCCAAGAAATCTTGATGAAAAAGACCTTGACGATAATTTAGGCTTTGTTGCCATTGCATCTGATTTAGTAGAATGTAAAAATGAATATAAAAATATAATTTCTAATTTGCTTGGCAGAGTTGTTATTGTTGATGATATGGACTGTGCAATCGGCATAGCCAAAAGATATAACAACAGATTTAAGCTTGTTACAATTGACGGACAGGTTATTAATCCCGGCGGCTCAATGACCGGTGGTTCACAGTCAAAGGGTGCAGGTATTCTGTCAAGGTCAAATCAGATAGACGAGCTTAATGCACAGGCTAAGGTGCTTGAAGAAAAGGTTGTTGAACTGAAAGCAGAATTCAAAACTGCTCTTGAAGATGCCAATTATGCAGCCGCTCAGCTACAAGGTGCTGAGGTTGATATGCAACAGGCTAAGGAAGAGCTTATCCGTTCACAGGGTGAGCACAGACTTATTAAGGAAAAGCTTGATATAGCCATTGCACAGCGTGACAGCTTTGCGGCTGAAAAGAGCAATGCTGATGAGCGTATTGCAGGCTTTGAGCAATTGAACAAAGAGGGCGAGGCTGAGGCTGAGAAAATCGAAGCAGAGATTGCAGCAGCTGAGTCTGCACTTTCTGAAACCACAGGCAATGCAGAGGAAATTAACGCAAAGCGTGAGGAATACAGGCTGATTAGCCAGCAGATTAATCTTGATTTGGTTACCATTGCCAAGGATACCGAATCGGCTAAGCTGTCTATTGAAGAATTAGAGCTTCGCAAAAATACGCAGAGCGATAGGGTTAAATCTATTGAGGATGAAATTAAACTCTTAGAGGAAAGAAACAACAGTCTGCTTGCATCTATTAACGATGTTAAGTCACAGGCTGACGAGCTTCGTAAAAAGGCAGAGAGTGCAAATACACAGATTGCTGACAGTATTGAGGAACGTAACAGCCTTGAAAAACGTTCAGGTGAGTTAAGATTACTGGAGCGTAACAAGGGTCAGGAGCGTGAGAAGCTTTCAGGCGAGCTTGTTCGACTTGATGAACGCAAGATTGCAATGCGTAAGGAATATGATGAGCTCAATGATATGCTCTTTGAACAATATGAATTAACCCGCCGTGAGGCAGAGGCTCTGAATATTGAAATTGAAAATATGAGTGAGGCGAAAAAACGACTTCACGAAATCAAGGTAGCAATCAAGGGCCTTGGTTCAATCAACGTTGGTGCGATTGAGGAATATAAGGAAGTATCTGAAAGATACGAATTCCTCAAGGAACAGATTGATGATGTTGAAAAATCCAAAAATGAGCTGTTAAAAATCATTGAGGATTTAACCGCATCAATGAGCGAAAAGTTCCTTGAAAAGTTCAATAAGATTAACGAAGAATTTAAGGTGTGCTTTGCTGATTTCTTTGGTGGAGGTAAGGGCGAAATCAAACTTGAAAATCCCGATAACTGCCTTGAATCTGCTATTGAAATCAACATTCAGCCACCGGGTAAGGCAGTTCAGAATATCAGCCTGTTCTCAGGTGGTGAAAAGTCACTTGCCGCTATGGCATTGCTGTTCAGTGTGCTTAAGGTACAGCCTGCACCGTTCTGTATTTATGATGAGGTTGAGGCTGCACTTGATGATGTTAACGTTGAGCGTTTTGCTAAATATATGCGTAAAATGACTGACAAAACCCAGTTTATTTCAATCACGCACCGCCGTGGTACTATGGAGGAGGCAGATGTCCTCTATGGTGTTACCATGCAGGAAAAGGGTGTATCAAAGCTGATTGAGCTGCAGACTGCAGAGCTTGCCGCACAAATGGGACTGGAAGAATAATTATTAAGGATGTGTAATTATGGGCATTTTTTCAATATTTAAAAAGGGTTTAAAGAAAACCAGAGATGAGGGCATTACTGCCCAGATGGATGAGGTAATCGAGTCATATGAGGAAATTACCGATGAGCTTTTTGACGAGCTTGAAGAAATTTTGATTATGGGCGACGTTGGTATGCCGACTGCCGAAAGAATTATTCGTGACTTAAAGAAAAAAATTGAAAACGATAAAATCAAGGATGTTAAGCAGGTTCGTGAAACGATGAAGGATATTGTATCCGGTGTAGTTTGGGGCGGTAGCTATCTTCGACTTCGTTCAAAGCCTTCAATTATTTTGATGATAGGTGTTAACGGCGTAGGCAAAACCACAACTATCGGTAAGCTTGCTTTAAGACTTAAGGGTCAGAACAGAAAGGTTATTCTTGGTGCTGCTGATACCTTCCGTGCTGCTGCTATTGAACAGCTTCAGGTTTGGGCAGACAGAGCAGATGTTGACCTCATTAAGCATGCTGAGGGCTCAGACCCTGCCGCAGTCGTTTATGACACAATTCAGGCAGGTAAGGCAAGGGGTTCAGATGTTATTATTATTGATACTGCCGGCAGACTTCATAATAAGAAAAATCTTATGGACGAGCTCAACAAAATCTCTCGTGTTATTGAAAGAGAGCTACCTGATGCATCAAAGGAAATATTGCTTGTGCTTGATGCTACAACAGGTCAGAATGCCGTTAATCAGGCTAAGGATTTCAAGGAAGCAGCAGGCATTACGGGTATCGTATTAACCAAGCTTGACGGCACAGCCAAGGGCGGTGTTGTTCTGGCTATCAACAATGAGCTTGATGTACCTGTTAAATTTGTCGGTGTCGGTGAAAGTATTGATGACTTGCAGCCGTTTGATGCTGACGCTTTTGCAGCAGGACTTTTTGATGCAAAAATTCCTGACGATGATGAGGATATTACAAACTTTATTGCGAATGAGGATTAATTATGGATTTTATTCTTGCAACAAATAATATGAAAAAACTTGCAGAAATGCAGCGTATTCTTTCACCACTCGGCATTCACGTGGTTACTGCAAAAATGCTGGGCATAACACTTGAGGAGGTTGAAGAGGACGGCGATACCTTCGAGGCTAACGCAAAAATCAAAGCACTTGCAGCATGCAAAGAAACAAATATGCCTGCAATTGCGGATGATTCAGGACTTTGCGTTGATTATCTTGATGGTGCACCCGGTATCTTTTCGGCTCGCTTTGCAGGTGATCACGGCAATGATGAGCTGAATAATGACCTGCTTCTTGAAAAGCTTGAGGGTGTTCCGGCTGAAGAACGCACGGCTCATTATGTGTGTGCTATCTGCTGTGAGTTCCCTGACGGAAAGGAAATTATTGTCCGTGGCGAGTGCGAGGGTCAGATTGGTTTTGAGCGTGACGGCAATGAGGGCTTCGGCTATGACCCATTGTTCCTTGTTGACGGCAGAGCGTTCGGCAGATATACTGCTGAGGAAAAGGACAAAATCAGCCACAGAGGAAAGGCTTTGAGATTACTTACAAAAGAATTGGAGAAACATATATGACATCAAAGGAACGTGCAGCCTGGCGTGCCAAGGCAAATTCGCTTGAGCCTATTATCCAGCTTGGCAAAGAGGGCATAAGTGATAATTTAATTACACAGATTGATGATACACTTGATGCAAGGGAGCTTATAAAAATTCGTGTTCACCTTGAAACTGCACCGGAAGGACCAAAAGAGCTTGCACAGCAGCTTGCTGAAAAGCTGCAGGCTGAGGTGATTCAGGTGATCGGCGGTATTATCGTACTTTACCGTGAAGCAGATGAGGAGCGTATCGCAGAGAAAAAGAAAAAGCGTGGCTCAGGTAATGCAAAAGCCACTGCCAAGAAAAAGGTAAAGATTAAGGGTATGCGTCAGCGTCAGAGAGAGAAGGAAGAAAAAAATCCTTATGCCGTGTATGACCGCCCTAAGTACCGTGGTAAAAAATAATGAGAATCGGAATATTCGGCGGTGCATTCAATCCTGTTCACAATGGGCATCTTAATTTAGCTGAAACCTTTTTTGAGGATTTGAGCCTTGACAAGCTGCTTTTCATTCCCACTGCAAAGCCGCCCCACAAAAGTGATGCCGGTTTGCTTTCGGGTGAGGACAGGGTGAATATGCTGAGGCTTGCTGCAGAGAACAAGCCTTATGAAATTTCAACCATTGAGTTTAACAGAACTGAAAAATCATATACTTATGATACCTTGGTTGAACTGAAAAAGCTTTATCCTGAATCACAGTTTTTTCTTATCATCGGTGCAGACCAGTTTGTGAATTTTGATAAATGGTACAGATTTGAGGATATTCTCAGTATGGTTACACTTTGTACCTCTGCCCGTGAAAATGAAGAAGAAAGACAGCTCATAATAAACAGTGCTCAAAGACTTGGCATCAGTGACAGCTTTTATATTTCAAGCCGTCCTGTTTTAAAGGTCAGCTCAAGTGAAATCAGGGATAAAATAAAAAAGGGCAGAGATGTTTCCAATCTGCTGCCCAAAAAAGTATCAGATTACATTTTTGAAAAAGGACTATACCGTGTATAATATTAATGAATACCAAAATATAATAAGAGAAAGACTCAGTGATTACAGATTTTATCATTCACTTTGTGTTGCCGAATGTGCGAAGGAGCTTGCAAAAAAATATGGTGCAGATGAAGAAAAGGCAGAGGTTGCCGGTATTTTGCACGACATATGCAAGGAAGCTGATTTGGATGAGCAGCTTGAAATAATTGAAAAAGCAGGTATGATGATTACTGAGTTTGAAAGAAATTCAAAAAAGTTTTATCATCAGATTTCAGGTGCAGCATATGCTAAGGTCATTCTTGGTATTGAGGATGAGGAAATACTCAATGCAATCCGTTACCATACCACAGGCAGGGCAAATATGACACTGCTTGATGAAATCGTTTATTTAGCCGATTTCATTTCTGCTGACAGGGATTATGATGATATTGATAAAATCAGAGCCGAAGCAGAGCGTGGCAAGGAATACGGCTTAATGTACGCTACAAGATATACCATTAAATCAGTGGTTAAAAAGGGCAATCCACTTCACAGTGATACTGTGGATGCTTATAATTGGTTATTATCCGCTTATTTTGGCGGTAAGTATATAGTTAATAAAGGATAGTGAAATATGGAAGTTAAGGATATTGTAAAAACAGCTGTTAAAGCTATCGACAGTAAAAAGGGCGAAAATATCGAGGTTATCGGCATAACCGATTTAACAATCCTTGCCGATTACTTTGTGATTGCCACAGGTACCAGCTCAACACAGGTTAAGGCACTGGCTGAGGAGGTTGAATATAAGCTTTCATTAGATGGTGTTCAGCCGCACCATATTGAGGGTGAAAAAACACCTTGGGTTTGTCTTGACTACGGTTCAGTTGTTGTTCATATTTTCTATAAGGATCAGCGTGATTTCTATCAGCTTGAACGCCTTTGGGAGGATGGACAAAAAATAGATATTACAAATTATTTGGAGGATTAATATACTATGGATTACAATTTTAAAAAGATTGAAACAAAGTGGCAGAATGTATGGTATACACAGAATACATTTGCTGCAAAGCAGGATTATACACTGCCAAAGTTTTACTGCCTTGTTGAATTCCCATACCCATCAGGTCAGGGTCTTCACGTAGGTCATCCGCGTTCATACACAGCACTTGACATCGTGGCTCGTAAAAAGAGATTACAGGGCTACAATGTTCTTTATCCTATGGGCTGGGATGCATTTGGTCTGCCGACAGAAAACTTTGCGATTAAAAATCATATTCACCCTGAAGAGGTTACAAAAAACAATGTAGCTCACTTCAAATCACAGCTTCAGGCTTTGGGCTTCTCCTTTGACTGGACACGTGAGGTTAACACCACTGACCCAAGCTATTATAAGTGGACACAGTGGATTTTCCTCCAGCTGTTCAAAAAGGGTCTTGCTTATAAAAAGGAAATGGCTGTTAACTGGTGTACATCCTGCAAGTGCGTTCTTGCTAATGAAGAGGTTGTTAACGGTGTTTGTGAGCGCTGCGGCAGCGAGGTTATCAGAAAAAATCAGAGCCAGTGGATGCTCAAAATTACGGAGTATGCTGACCGTCTTGTAAGTGACCTTGATGACCTTGAATTCATTGACAGAGTTAAGGTTCAGCAGAAAAACTGGATTGGTCGTTCAACAGGTGCTGAGGTTGATTTCGGTACAACACTTGGTGATACCCTTACTGTTTATACAACTCGTCCCGACACTCTCTTTGGTGCTACATATATGGTTATTTCACCTGAGCACCAACTGATTGAAAAATGGGCTGATAAGCTTACAAACCTTGATGCAGTGCGTGCATATCAGCAGGAGGCTGCACGTAAGAGTGATTTTGAGCGTACTGAGATTAATAAGGATAAGACAGGTGTTAAGCTTGAGGGTGTTATGGGCATTAACCCTGTTAATGATACTGAAATTCCTATTTTCATTTCAGACTATGTTCTGACAACATATGGTACTGGTGCAATTATGGCTGTACCTGCTCACGATACACGTGACTGGGAGTTTGCAAAGAAATTTGACTTGCCTATTATTGAGGTTGTTGCGGGATCAACAGTTGGTGTTGAGAATGAAGCCTTTACGGATTGCTACACAGGTAAGCTTGTTAACTCATCATTCTTAACAGGTATGACTGTTGAGGAGGCTAAGGTTGCTATTACCGAGTGGCTGACAAAAGAGGGCAAGGGTCATCAGAAGGTTAATTTCAAGCTGCGTGACTGGGTATTCTCTCGCCAGAGATACTGGGGCGAGCCGATTCCGATTGTTAAGTGTGACGATTGCGGCTATGTTCCTGTTCCGGAAAGTGAGTTACCTCTCAGGCTGCCTATGGTTGACAGCTATGAGCCAACCGATACCGGTGAATCACCGCTTGCTAAAATTACTGACTGGGTAAATACGACCTGTCCTTGTTGCGGCAAGCCTGCTAAGAGAGAGACTGATACTATGCCTCAGTGGGCCGGTTCTTCCTGGTATTTCTTAAGATATATGGATCCACATAACGACAATGCGCTTGTTTCACCTGAAGCAGTTCAATACTGGGGTCCTGTTGATTGGTATAATGGTGGTATGGAGCATACAACTCTCCACCTGCTTTACTCACGCTTCTGGCACAAATTCCTTTATGACATTGGTGTTGTTCCTACTAAGGAGCCTTATGCAAAGCGTACCTCACACGGTATGATTTTGGGTGAGAACGGCGAAAAAATGTCAAAGTCAAGAGGAAATGTTGTTAACCCTGATGAAATTGTTGACCAGTATGGTGCAGACACAATGCGTCTTTATGAAATGTTCATCGGTGATTTTGAAAAGGCCGCGCCTTGGAACAGTGATTCAATCAAGGGCTGTAAGAGATTTATTGAGCGTTACTGGAATTTACAGGAGATTGTTAAGGACGGCGACGCGTATTCAGCTGACCTTGAAGCTATGATGCACAAGACAATCAAAAA
>CAYNGP010000094.1:0-8143 GCA_964396885.1 uncultured Bacteroides sp.
ACAACAATGATTCTGCTTGCAGTTGGTACGGTTTTATTCCTGATACTTGAATGGAACAGAACCTTTGATAATATGCCCCTGTGGCAAAAGCTGCTCAATGCATTTTTCTGCAGTGTTACGCCAAGAACAGCAGGCTTTAACAGTGTTGCAACAAACGAAATGAGCGGTGCATCCATTATGCTGACATATGCATTAATGTTTATCGGCGGTTCATCAGGCTCAACGGCAGGCGGTGTTAAAACAGCTACTGCTGCTATACTTCTTTTGTGTGCTGTTTCAACCCTCAGAAACAAAAAGGACATTGAGGTTTACGGCAGACGAATTACCTTTGATGCTGTCAGAAAAGCGGCGGCAATTACATCTATCAACTTTACGGCAATATTTATCTCAACAATAATTATAAACATTTGCCAGCCATACTTCGGATACTCGCATATACTGTTTGAATGTATATCCGCAATCGGCACTGCAGGCATGACAATGGGCATAACACCCCTTTTGACAACATTGCCGAAAATCGTCATTGCAATGCTTATGTATATCGGCAGAATTACATCACTTGTATTTGCCTTTTCAATAATTTTTTCAAACAAAAAAACAACCACTAAAAAGCCTACAGGCAATATAATGATTGGTTAGGAGATACAAAAACCACTATGAAATCTATTTTAGTTATCGGTGCAGGAAAATTCGGACACCATATTGCTGAATATCTTTGTGATATGGGCAATGATGTTATGCTTGTTGACAAGGAAGAAGCATTGATTGACGAATATGCCGACAAGGTTACAGAAGCTGAAATCGGCGATTTTACAAACAAAAATAATCTTGAAGCACTGGATGTTAAGGACTATGACTACATTTTTGTATGCGTTGGTGATTTTCAGGACAGTCTTGTGATAACAAGCTACTTAAAGGAATTGGGTGCAGGCTGTGTTATCGGCAAGGCATCATCACTTATTCACGAAAAATTTCTGCTTAAAAACGGCGCAGACGAGGTCATCTATCCTGAAAGGGACAATGCTTACCGAATGGCTGTTGAATATAACGACACATCCATTTTTGATTATTTCAAGCTCAGTGATGACACAGGAATTTATGAAATCACACCACCTGACAAATGGATTGGCAAATCACTTGCCAGCATCAATGTAAGAAAAATTCATAACATTACTGTTATTGCCTATAAAGATGGTGACAAGGTTGTGGCAATCAATTCACCTGATTACATTTTTTCAAAGGCTGAACATATTATTGTTATGGGTGAGAATAAAGATATTAAAAAAATTTCTAAATAAGGAGCGACAAAAATGTTATTTAAACCAAGCTATGATGAAAACGGCAAAAAAGTGCTTTGTGAAATGAATGGCATTAACAGTGAAATGTTGATGGATATTTATGTTAAAAAGCTGAAAAGCGGCGAAGCACTCGAAATTTTTGAGGAGAAAAACGAATGTGCAGTTCTTTTGCTTTCAGGTAAGGTGAATTTCACTGTATCAGACAGCATTAACGAGGATTGCCAGAGAGCAAATCCCTTTGAGAAAACACCTTATGCAGTTCATTTCTGCAAGGGTACAAAAACAGTAATCACTGCAGCTTGCGACAGTGAAGTGCTTGTTCAGATGACGGATAATGAAAAGACATGGGAGCCTGTATTCTATAATCCCGATAACTGTCTTTATCAGGAATTCGGCAAGGGTCAGTGGAACGGCACAGGCCACAGAATTGTATCCACCATGTTCGACCTTGACAATGCGCCATATTCAAACATGGTAATGGGCGAGGTATTCAATCAGCCCGGTCGTTGGTCAAGCTACCCTCCTCACCATCATCCACAGCCTGAGCTGTATTATTATCAGTTTGATCATCCTGAAGGATTCGGTGCAGGCTTTGAGGGTGACACACCTTATAAAACCGAGAACGGCACTTGTCTTTGCATCCGCGGCGGCAATGCACACCAGCAGGTTACCGCACCGGGATATGAGATGTATTATGTATGGCTTATCCGTCATATTGACGGCGATCCATGGGATAAAACAAGAATTTATGTTCCCGAATATGAATGGTTGGCAAATGCCGATTAATTATACATTTTGTGAATATATATACAATCATTTATTGTGTATTTGTTGACTTTGCAAAATGATTATGCTAAATTACAATAGAGGACAAGGGTGTTCCTGCCCTTGTCCTTTTGTTTATCAAAAATAAAAATACATAAAACGGAGGAAGAAAAAATGAAAATGGCGAAAAAAGTTTTGGCTGTCGTTCTTGCTGCTTTAATGGCTATTGCAGTATTTGCAGGCTGTTCAAAGGGAAATGACACAAATGCAGAAAAAGTAAAGGTTGTTAACATTGATCTTTCAGATGAGGTTTATGCTTTAGGTGTAAACAAGGACAATGCAGATTTGCTTGCACAGGCTAACGAGTTTATTGACAAAATCTTAAAGGATGGTACTTTTGACGAAATCTGTACTCACTACTTTGGTGACGGTGAGCCTGTAGGTGTTACATCAGCTGCAGAGGATTCATCAAAGGATCAGCTTGTTGTTGCAACAAACGCTGAATTTGAGCCTTTTGAGTATAAAAAGGGCGACCAGTTCTACGGCATTGATATGGAAATTGTTAAGGCACTTGCTGATTCACTGGGCAAAGAGCTTGTAATCAAGGATATGAAGTTTGAAGCTGTTGTTCTTTCCGTTCAGCAGGGCAAGGCAGACATCGCTGCTGCAGGTCTTACTGTAACAGACGAGAGAGCTGAGCAGGTTAACTTCACAAACTCATACTACTCAGCATCACAGAGAATTGTTGTTAAGGGTGACGACACAACATTCGACGCTTGCCAGACTAAAGAAGATGTAGATAAGATTCTTAATGGTCTTGAGGCAACAGTAAAAATCGGCGGTCAGAACGGTACAACAGGTCAGTACTATGTTGAGGGTTCAGAGGACTTCGGCTTTGATAAGCTTCCTGCAACATTTGTTGGCTATGACAACGGCTCACTTGCTGTACAGGATTTAATCAACGGCGGTGTTTCATACGTAATCATCGACGCTGCTCCTGCTTCAGCTATCACAACTGCTATCAACGCAGTAGCTTAATAAGCAAAAAATAAAATACCTCACCAAATTTTAGGTGAGGTATTTTTTATAAGGAATTTAGTTATGAATTTTGGTAAAAAAATAGAAGTCTTTTATGATTTTTTCGTAAATCACGGCGGTTATAATACTGTACTGTTAGGTCTCAGAAACACCTGCATTATTGCAGTGCTTGGTTTAATCATCGGTATTATTATCGGTACAATCATTGCTACAGTAAGAGTACTTCCTAAAAATAATATAGTTGTAAAAATTCTTGATAAAATCGCAGGCTTATATGTCAGCCTGTTCAGAGGAACGCCGATTGTAGTTCAGCTTCTGGTATTCTACTATGTATTAATGCCGCTGATGTCACTGCATATGAACTCCGTTGCAGTTGCAGTTGCGGTATTCGGAATGAACTCAGGTGCATACATATCAGAAATAATGAGAGCGGGTATCCTTTCCGTTGACTCCGGTCAGATGGAAGGCGGCAGAGCAGTCGGCTTAAGCTATGCAACCACGATGGTAAAAATCATTATCCCGCAGGCTGTTAAAAACATCCTGCCAACACTCGGTAATGAATTTATTTCTCTTATCAAGGAAACCTCCGTTGTAAGCTTTGTTGGTGCAACAGACCTTTATGTTGCATTCAACCGTATCGGTTCAAACAGCTATGAATTTATGGTACCATATATTGTAATGGCATTGATTTACATTGTGCTTGTCGTAATCATTTCATTATTCATTAAGATTATGGAAAGGAGCTTGAGAAAAAGTGATAAAGGTATGTAATTTAGAAAAAAGCTTCGGTAATAATCATGTATTAAAAGGAATTGATTATGAAATTAAGCAGGGCGAAAAAATAGTTGTTATCGGTCCGTCAGGATCAGGTAAAAGTACTTTTTTAAGATGCTTAAATCTTCTTGAAACACCAACAGACGGCGAGATATATTTTGACGGTGAATGCATTACAGATAAAAAATGCAACATCAACACTGTTCGTCAGCATATGGGTATGGTGTTCCAGCACTTTAATCTTTTTAACAACAAAACCATTCTTGAAAATATCACCCTTGCGCCTGTTCATTTAAAGATAATGAGCAAGGATGAAGCAAAGAAAAAAGCAATGGAGCTGTTAAAGCGTGTAGGTCTTGAGGACAAGGCAGATGCTTACCCATCACAGCTGTCAGGCGGACAGAAACAGAGAGCAGCTATTGTTCGTTCACTGGCTATGAATCCTAAGGTAATGCTTTTTGACGAGCCAACCTCTGCCCTTGACCCTGAAATGGTCGGTGAGGTTTTACAGGTAATGAAGGACCTTGCAAAAGAAGGTATGACAATGGTCGTTGTTACACACGAAATGGGATTTGCCAGAGAGGTAGCCGACAAAGTGCTCTTTATGGACGGCGGCTATATTGTTGAGGAAGCACCTCCCGAGGAGCTGTTCACTGCACCGAAGGACGCAAGATTACAGCAATTCTTAAAAGCAGTTTTATAAAAATAATAAACAAAAAACACCTTGCATTTGCAAGGTGTTTTTTAGTATTGTTAATTAAGTGTTATTATTAATTGTTTTATAGTCGATATACTGCTCGCCCGGTGTTGGCTTTTCGCCGCCGTTTTTAACAGCAAGCATTTCAGTTACACCAACAATCTGATAGCCGTCCTCAATAAGCTTTGGCACTATTTTTTTAACAGCCTCAACTGTTGTTGGATAAATGTCGTGCATAAGAATAATTGCACCGTCATAAACCTGTTTATTTACAATATCATAGATTTTATCAGGATTTTTTGACTTCCAGTCTTCCGTATCAACAGACCAGTAAGCAAGAGGCATTCCCTCTTTTTTGCACTGATCCTTTATTGCATTCGTAATCATTCCGCCGGGGCACCTGAAAATGGTAGGTGCCTGACCGCTTTTTTCTTTAATTCTGTCACTGCACTTGCTGATGTCATTCGGTGTTACCTTTTTGCCATAATGCTGATGATCATATGTATGATTGCCAAGCTCACAGCCAAGCTCGATTTCTCTCTTTAAACACTCAACATTTGAATTATCCACTCGTGAGCCGCACATAAAGAAGGTTGCTCTTGCACCATACTCTTCCAAAACATCAAGAATCTGAGCAGTAGTAGATGCATTGCCGCCGCTGGGATAACCCGGACCGTCATCAAATGAAAGTGCAACAATCGGTTTTTTAGGATCAATATCTGCACCCATTACAAATTTTTCCTTGATTGCGGTTTCAGCAGTATCGCTCCACTCACCATAGACCTTATTACCATCAATCTCAATATACGCCCTTACACGGCTGTAATAAACATCCTTAGGCGTTAAATCCTCAAGCTTAAAAGCTGTCGTTTTGGAATCTGTTATTTCCTCAGTGGATTTATCCTTAAATTCATTATCCTTTGAATACTCAACCTCATAGCCTTTAGCGTTTGCAATTTCATCCCATTTAACTGACAGTATACCTTCTTTGGGAGAAGCGGCCTTCTGCTCAACCCTGGCAGGAAGAGTATAAACAGTTAATGACTGTGCATTCTCACTTTCATAAAGCTTTTTGTTGAAATGCTTAAAAGCAGTTACCTCAATATCATAGACAGTACCGCCGCCAAGCTCCTCAAAATCATAGGATATGGTATCCTCGCCCTCCAATTCTTTAAAAAGCTCATATTCATTTGTTTCTTCATTTTTTATATAAATTCTATAGCCTTCAGCGTTTTTAACCTTTTTCCAATTAACGGTAATTGAATCGGAGGTGTTCGCTTCCATATTAGCACTTTCAACAACATCTATGCTCTTTCCATTAACAACGGTTAATGCACAGCAGGCACAGATAATAATTAATATGATTGAGCCTATGGTAAAAGCTCTTATTTTTTTTGTCATCAAATCACCTCAGAACAGACAAAATATATCCTAAAAAATTATAATACAATAGGTACTTAAAATCAACCAAAAGTATAAAAATTTTTCTTTCAAATATTTCTATTTCAGCATTTGATAAAAAGTTAACGATTTTCAAAATTTAACATTGATTTTGAAAAGAGTTAGTGCTATTATATTACTGATTTTGTTATAAAATTTTAATATATAATTTATTTTGTTTAGTGAGGAGGTTGATTAAATGGAGAGTTTAATCATTGTTATGATTTGTCTTCCTTTCATCAGTGCTCTGCTTTTGGCACTGTTCAAAAATAATGTTGCAAGACAAGTTATAACCTACGCCAGCTGTGCCGGTATAATCGGACTTGCCGTAACTTTTGCGGCAAAATATTTTACCGCAGGCAGCACACAGCTTAGCTTTTTTGCTGAAACAGAAATGGTTGATTACGCTATGATGGGTATTGAAGCCTTTTTGGTTGTATTAATAACCGTTCTCAGCATTAAGTATAAGCAATACTACGCAGCACTGTTATCAATAGCACAGACTGCACTTATGTTTTGGTATGAGCTTGGCGGCAAAGCACCGCACCAGCAGGTTAACAAAATGTTTATTGACCAGCTGACTGTAATTATGGTTCTTATTGTTGCTGTAATAGGCTCACTAATCACAGTATATGCCTGTGGTTATATGAAGGATTACCATAATCACCATAAAGAATTTAAAGACAGACGAAGATATTTCTTCTCACTGCTTTATGTATTCCTTGGTGCAATGTTCGGATTAGTCCTTTCCAACAGCCTGATCTGGATGTACTTTTTCTGGGAAATCACCAGTGTTGTATCATTCCTGCTCATTGGCTACACAAGAACAAAAGAAGCAATACATAACTGCTTCAGAGCACTCTGGATGAACCTTTTAGGTGGCTGCGGCTTTGCAGTTGCAATTGTACTTGCAGGCATTCAGTTTAATGTTACCGATATGCAGAGTCTTATCCTCTGTGACGGCAATGTTATTGTCGTTCCGGCTATTCTGCTTTCATTTGCAGCGCTTACAAAGAGTGCACAGATGCCGTTCTCAAAATGGCTGCTGGGTGCAATGGTTGCTCCGACACCATCATCAGCGCTGCTCCACAGTGCTACAATGGTTAAGGCAGGCGTTTACCTGCTGCTCAGATTATCACCTGTTCTCGGTGATACATATGCAGGCACAATGGTTTCACTTGTGGGCGGTTTCACATTCCTTGTAATGTCAATGCTTGCTATTACTGTAAGCGATGGTAAAAAGGTACTTGCTTATTCAACAATTTCAAACCTCGGCTTAATCACTGCCTGTGCAGGTGTCGGTGCTAAGGAAACTGTTTGGGCAGGTATGTTCTTAATTATTTTCCATGCTATTTCAAAATCTCTTCTGTTCCAGACCGTTGGTTCAATCGAGAATGCAACAGGCTCAAGAGATATTGAAACAATGCACGGCTTAGTTCGCCGTCATCCTTACCTTGCATGGACACTCGTAATCGGTATTGCAGGTATGTTCCTTGCTCCGTTCGGTATGCTTATTTCAAAATGGGCTGCTCTTAAAGCATTTGTTGACTGCGGCTCAATAATCCTTGTATTATTCGTTTGCTTCGGCAGTGCAACAACACTGTTCTATTGGATGAAATGGATTGCAACAGTTCTTGCATCAAAGAACAATGACGTTAAAGCTAAAAACACCACATCTGCAAATCAGTGGACATCAATCTTAATCCACTCCGTGCTTATGATTGCGCTTTGCGTTACATTCCCATTCCTTTCAAGCAAGGTAATTATTCCTTATATTGATGTTGTATTCAATAATGCAACTGCTGTTATTTCAAACGACAACATCGTTATTATGGTTATTATGCTTGTGGCTATATTCTTAGTACCGGGTGCTGCCTGGTTAACTGCTAAGGAAACAAGATACAAGAAAGCACCACGTTACATCAACGGTGTTAACGCCGGTGACCAGATGAACTATATTGACTCAATGGGTGAAAAGAAGCGTTTCTTCCTTGCGAACTGGTATATGGAAGACATCTTCGGTGAAAAGAAGCTCTGGAATCCATCAATCATTATTTCAATCTTAATCATTGTTGCTTTAATGGTTATTTCAATAGGAGGTGCATTCTAATGAGCGACACATTAAAAATTG
>CAYNGP010000095.1:0-8033 GCA_964396885.1 uncultured Bacteroides sp.
GGATTTCTACTCATTGCCTATGGAATGGATAAACTTGAGCAAGGATTAATTAAATATTCATGGAGCATCATAGTTTTTCTCTCTTCAAATATCACAATTTTTCAAAAAACTTTTTAAGAAAAGTTATGCGGTGTATAGGAGATACCCCATACTTTTCAAGCATTTCATAATGCAGTTTTGTACCGTAGCCTTTGTGCTTTTCAAATTGATATTCGGGATATTTTTCCGCCATTTCAAGCATATATCTGTCCCTTGATACTTTAGCAATGATTGATGCTGCGGCAATATTTGCACTTTTGCCGTCACCTTTAACGATTGCTCTTTGTTCAATGTTAAGACCCGGTGTTTTGTTGCCGTCAATCAGTGCAATGTCAGGCTTAACATTTAAGCCTTCAACTGCTCTGCGCATAGCAAGAAAGGTTGCCTGAAGAATATTGATTTCATCAATTTCCTTTTCAGTTGCAACACCGACACTATAAGCTAAGCATTCGTCAATAACCTTATCAAAAAGTTGGTCACGTTTTTTCTCGCTGAGTTTTTTTGAATCATTGACACCTTCGATGATATGACCCTTCGGCAAAATAACAGCGGCAGCATAAACCGGTCCTGCAAGAGGTCCCCTGCCTGCTTCATCAACACCGCAAACAATTTCATAACCATCGTTATAAGCTATATTTTCATATTCTAACCAATCCATAATTAAGGCAGCTCAAGGGTAATTTTACCCAGCTTTCCTCCCCTAAATTCATCACACAGCATAACTGCAGTGCGTTCATAATTTATTTCTCCGCCTTTAATGAGAAATCCTCGTTTTTTACCAATAAGCTCTAATATTTCCCAACCCTGAAGATTATCAACGCTATCAAGCTTATAACGCTCTGTAATAGCTGCCGGTCTCGTTTTTGAAAGCGTTTCAAGCAAACGACAGGACAAGGTTTCAAGGTCAGTAATTTCATCCTTAACAGCACCTGTGAAAGCAAGGTTATCACCAACCTGCGGATCATCAAACTTAGGCCACAGAACACCGGGCGTATCAAGAAGCTCGATGCCATTGCCAACAGCAAACCATTGCTGCTGACGGGTAACACCTGCTTTATCGGCAACCTTAGCTCTGCTGTTGCCTGCCATACGATTGATAAATGAGGATTTGCCTGTATTCGGAATGCCCACAACCATAAGCCTTAAGGCTTTGCCTGACATACCCTTGGCTTCATTCTTTTCAATAGTTTTTGAAAGTGCCTGCTTAACAGTAGGTATAAAACGGTTTAGTCCCTTACCTGTTCTGCAGTCAACAGGCAGTGCATACATACCCTTTGCTTTGTAATGTTCAATCCACATATTTGTGGCATTGCTGTCTGCTATATCACATTTATTTAAAAGTATAATTCTTGGTTTATTCTTAATTATATCGTTAAGTTCGGGATTTGAAGAACTATATGGAATTCGTGCATCAACAAGCTCAACAACACCGTCAACAAGATTAAGGCTTTCTTTAATTATTCGTCTGGTTTTAGCCATATGACCCGGAAACCACTGAACGGTTTGCTTTTGAAAATCTGCCATATTGCTCCTCCTTGATTGTAATATGATAATTATACTTTATAATAGGATAAAATGCAAATAAAAAGTGTGAGCAGTCAATGTTCTTTTACATCAACTGCTCTTTGTGATTTATGCAATTTTACATACTCTTAAAATTTCGGCATAATCCTTTACATTAATCACACCATCATATACTACATCAAGATAATAATCTTCTTTAGGTGAATTATCTTTTACATAATCATTTATATAATCAGCTGACCACATTGTTATTACATCTTTAGCATACTTTGCAAAAACAGTATTGCATTCGCTGCATCTGTAAACAAAGCAGTCGTCATCCACATCAATTACAAATACTTTTATATGCTCATCACAGCAAGGCGTAAAATCTATTTGGTTACAAACGATAGGCGAATAAAATCTTACGCCGTCAATGTCCATATACGCTCTTAAGGAAATATCTGTTTTATTATCAATATCTGACAAATCAGCAAAATTGATTTGCATATTTTTATCATTTGTATCTCTTTCAAAATAAACTTCTAAGCAATCCGTATTCGATGACAAATCATCATCAGCATTAAAGTTATATTCATAACCATAATTTATACTGCCGGCATAATTGAAGTAGTTAAAATTGAAGATTTTATCCTTAATTTTAAAAGAAGCAAACGCGCCACTGTAAGAATTCATTTTAATTGCATCTTCATTTGTCACAAGAGGTAAATTATTTTCATATGCATAATTTGCCGCCGATGACCCTTGAGGTGCAAAAAACTTACATTGACAATTATTGAGCATTGATAATGAAATTGTATTCAGCTTTTCTGACACGACTATTGAAGTATTTGCCGTATTCGTCATATTAAGTTCAGTCAAAGCCGGTGCAAAAAGAATTTTTAAGTCAACACAGTCATAGGTAAGCTCTTTGCAGGAAGGAAGCCACAGCACCTGCAGTGGTGACTGCTTATCACCGTGAAGCATAGGATCTGTTTTTGTATCAATATAATTTGTGCATTTAGGCATATACAAAACCTTCAGCCTTGTTGATGCATTAAATGCAGCAGACATCCATGTTATATTATCAAGATAAATTTCTTCAATATAAGAACCATCAAGGCACTTAGGGTCAAGTACACCTGTTATGTTTGGCAGTTTAAGAACTCTGATATATGAATAGGTTAAATATTTTTCTAAAAGATTTATGAGCTTTATTTTAGGAGCAATAAAAGTATCAATATAGCAGAATGACAAAGCTTCTTTTGAAAGCGTATCAATATTTGACGCATCAAATTCTTTCAGCATAGTACAGCCATCAAAACAGTGCGAACCAAGCGATGTTACATTAGGTGTATTAACCTGCTGCAAATATTTACAGTAAGCAAAATCATAGTCACCAATTTTCTTCATCATTGGCAAGTTTACCTTTACAAGCGTAGAAGAGGAAAACACCTTTTGCCCTGTCAGCGTGTGTGTTGCATTCGGAGCATCAAGTGAAACGAGCCCTGTACCTGCAAAATCATTATTTGAAAGCTTAGTCAGACTATTTCCGAAATCAATTGAATGAAGCATAGAGCAATTTGTAAATGAGCTGCTTGCACTTGTAACATTCGGCATCACCTCATCACGCAGATTGGTACATCCCGAAAATGCATTTGTCAACGTGGTTACACCAAGTGCTATTATATGCTTTAAGGTTGTCAGATTTTCAAAACCATAATTGATTTTCTTTATTGTATCAGGGAGAACAATTGATGTTACCGATGAATTTGAGAATACATTTTTACCTATCTCAACAGGTGTAATTCCGTTAATTTTTTCAGGCACAACAATATTCTTTTTATCTGATGAATAGGAGGTAATAACACCTAACAGACTGATTTTAAAATCACTTTCATCTGAATAATACTGAATAGTATAGTTACAGGATTTTACATCACTCAAATAATCATTATCATTAACAAGAGCATAATTGATTTGGACATCATTATCAATTACAAGTGGTTCAGAGTAAACCAAACCATTATCATTTGTAGGTACAGATAAATCGGTTGTGTAAATCAGCTTTGTATTATCGGGAATGTTATCAAATGATAACATTTGCGATTCATTATAAACAGCTTCCTTCAAATCAGGTTCTGCCGATAGTTCACTTTGATTCACCACATTGGCTATGCTTAACATACCGCTGCCAAAATAAGCATCCTCATCCTCACCCATACAGATACTGTTATTCTCAATTTGATTTTTTATTTCAGCAGGAGTGCTTTTAGGTGAATTCATTAAAGCATAAGCACAGGCAGCTGAAACAAACGGAGCTGCTACAGATGTTCCTGAAACACTGCCATATTTATTGCCAAGGCAGGCAGTATAAATATTTTTACCCGGAGCAGCAACATCAATTTCTTCACCATAATTTGAAAAGCTGCATATTTGATAATCACTGTTATAAGCACCCACTGTAATGGCAGAATCAGAACTTGGTGATAAATACTTTGTAGGCAGATTATCATTACCTGATGATAAAACAACCGTTATACCTGCATCAACAAGCCTTTCGCAAAGCTCAGACTGTAAATCCTCACCATCAAAATTGTAAGCACCAAAGCTGAGATTCAGAATATCAGGCTTGTCCTTTTCGCATAAAATATATTCAGCCACTGCAATAAACTGAGCAACAGTTCCCTTGCCCATTTTATCTAAAAATTTATATGGCTTGATTTTAACATTATTGGGAGTAGATTTAGCAATTACACCAGATACTGATGTACCGTGTCCCTCATCGTCACTGCTGTCATTAAGCTTGCCGCTGCTGCTGAAATTCAAATCGTTAGGTATTATTCTGTCAGAGAAAAGCTCATGCGTTTTATCAATGCCGGAATCTATAACACCAACAACAATTTCATTACAAGCCTTATCTGAATAACGATTTAAAACATTATCAATATCAAGGTGCTCATAGCTCCACAAATCTTCGCCATTATCCAAGGTGCCTGATGAAAAATCAGTGGCTGCAATTATGCTGTCATTACAAAAATCGTAGCCTTTATTACTCAAAAGCTCTTTATCTTTGTTAAGACTATCATTATCGTTATACTGAAAAATCTGATATCCTAAACCGAAAAAGCTGTCAATTGAATGCGTGCTGATTATCTCATTATCTGTTTTAACAATAAGCCTTTTCGTTGAAAGACCGATATTGTCGGGATTTTCTTCAAGCTTAGCTTCATAATCATCATACATTGCAGAAAAAGACGAAACGGTTTCTGCAAAATCCAAAACATCATTCATTGTATATTGCTTTTGACGATAAATGCGTATAGGTATGCCTGTAAAAACAGACATAAAAATTGCCAGTGAAAGGAAAACGGAAAAAGCAGAACAGAAAGACCTTTTACTCCCCACCATAATAACACCCCAAAAAAATTTACAATAACCCGATTACATCATATCATTATAGCAAAGAGTTTGTCAATAATTTAACAATGTTATAGACGATAAGAAAAGCCACAGTTGTAAAAACAACTGTGGCTTATTAAGTAATATTAAATTACTGAATGCTTTCCTTAACCTTTGCAGCCTTACCAACACGGTCACGAAGATAGTAGAGCTTAGCACGGCGAACCTTACCGTGACGAACAACCTCAACCTTAACAACGTTTGGTGAATGCATTGGGAATACTCTCTCAACACCTACACCATATGAAAGACGGCGAACTGTAAAAGTCTTAGAAATGCCTGAGCCCTTAACAGCAATTACTGTACCCTCAAACATCTGAATTCTTTCACGAGAACCCTCACGAATGTTAACTGATACCTTAACAGTATCACCGATACCGAACTTTGGAAGTTCTGCTTTAATGCTGTCCTGCTCGATTAATTTAAGTGCGTCCATTTTAATTTCCTCCTTATTATTTATGAGATGTTCATAACAAAATCTATTGAAATTGAAAGCGGACCATCCTTTTTAAATGCTCACACATTGGGCATTTAAGCTCGTTGCAAGAGATACAACGGAACAAATGCTGATATATAATATCACACTATTTTGCAAAATGCAAGTGTTTTATCTAAATTCTTTATAATCCTTGTCAAGAAGGGATATTCTTGCAATACTTTTCCATTCAAAATCCATTTCAATCAGTCTGATTATGGTATCAAACAGCAGTGACGGATTAAGATTTTTTTCACCGCCCGCAAGCAATCTGACATTCAGAATAACGACATCATCCCTGATTGACACGTTATATTTATCAATAAACGGCTTGATATTGGTTTCTTTAAGAACTCTTTTTCTGCCCTGCTTACCTTTCTTTAATGCCATAATTTCATCAGCTGAAAGCAGAGTTGAAATTTTTTCAAGTGCCGCATTATTGTCAGCAAACTGAAATTTGTAAACATAATCACTGTAGACAATTTCACTGTTATCACGGAAATCATCATACACATCCATTATCTTTAAATCAACAGGCAAAACAGAATTCATTCTTTTTTTTATTTCATCATTTGTAATGTTGTCTGTAAGCCTGATGTCTACACTTTCACAAAGACTCTCAACACCAAGAGAAAGCGGCAGTGAAAAACTCATATACGGGTGCGGATTAAAGCCTTCTGTATACCAAAGCGGTATTTCTGCCCTTTTGAATGCCCTGCCCATTGCACGGTTAATGTCAAGATGGCTGATATATTTTAATCTGCCTGTTTTTGAAAAACGAAGTCTAACCTCTCGCATCGCAATTACCTCCGTTTAACTTGTTCGCACCGCAGCCGGCACACTTAATGCGGCAATGCGGAGTGGTTTCATTTCTGTGTGCCTTTTTATTTTCATTTTCAAGGAACTTTCTGCTTACACCAAAATCAAGGTGATCCCATGGCAGAAGCTCGGTAAATTCTCTTTTTCTGTGCGTATAAAAATGAGGGTCAATATCATTTTCATCAAATGCCTGCATCCAAGCATCAAAATTAAACTGGTCATCCCATGAATCAAATTTACAGCCAAGCTCAAAGGCACGCAGAATAACCCTTCCGAGTCTTCTGTCACCACGTGCAAGCACACCCTCTAAAAGTGATGTAGGTGTTTCGTGATAGGACACTCTGATTTTTTTTGACGGAATGCTTTCAAGCAAGTGCTTTTGCTTAGCTTTCAGCGAGTCCATAGTATCCTCCGGCTCCCACTGGAATGGAGTAAACGGCTTTGGTATAAAAGATGCACAAGAAATAGAAACCTGACAGCCTGTCCCCTTTTGCCTGTTCGGATTCTTATAGAAAGCGTGGATAACCTCCATACCAAGATTAGCAATGCCCTCAATATCCTCCATAGTTTCAGTAGGCAAGCCCATCATAAAATAGAGCTTAACAGAGGTCCAACCATTGTCAAAGGCTTTTGTGCAGGTTCTTATAACCTCTTCCTCAGTAACATTTTTATTGATAACATCTCGGAGTCTTTGCGTTCCCGCCTCAGGTGCAAAGGTCAAGCCTGAACGCCTTACCTTATTAAGCTGTTCAACAAGCTCGTCTGAAAAATTATCAACTCTTAAGCTTGGCAATGACAGATTGATATTATCCTTAACTGTCCAGTCAATGAGAGTTGTAAGCATATTATTAACATCACTGTGGTCACTTGTTGACAACGAGCAAAGTGAGATTTCATCATAGCCTGTTGAGTCAATCAAAGCCTTGCACTGTTTGTTGATTGTTTCAACACTCTTTTCTCTGATTGGGCGGTAAATAAAGCCTGCCTGACAAAAACGGCAGCCACGAATACAGCCCCTGAAAATCTCTTCAACGGCTCTGTCATGAACGATATTTATATAAGGCACAACGAATTCTTTTGGGTAATACACCTTATTCATATCGCTGATAATTGATTTTTTTACTTTAGAAGGCGCATTATAAAGCGGTTTAAGTTCTTTTAATGTTCCGTCATCATTATAGCTATCCTCATAAAAAGACGGCACATAAACGCCTGTTATATCCTTTGCTTTAAGTAAAAAATCATGCTTTGACAAGCCCTTGAGTTTACACGCTTTAAGTAAATCAATGACTTCGTTAGTAGACTCCTCACCTTCGCCGAGAAAGACAATATCAGCAAAGTCTGCGATAGGCTCAGGATTGCAGCAGCAAGGACCACCCACACAGACAATCGGTGTTAAATCCTTTCTGTCACTTGATTTAAGAGGAACACCTGCCAAATCAAGCATATTAAGCACATTTGTATAGCAAAGCTCATACTGCAGGGTAAAGCCAATCATATCAAAATCCTTGACATAATCCCCGCTCTCCAATGCGAAAAGAGGAACATTGTTCTTTCTCAGCTGTTCCTCCATATCATTGTCAGGTGCAAAAACACGTTCACACCAAGCATCCTTTCGTTCATTAACCAAACCATAAAGAATTTTCATCCCAAGGTGGCTCATACCTATCTCATAGGTATCAGGAAAGCAAAAGGCATAGCGAATATCGACACTGTCCTTATCCTTAACAACAGC
>CAYNGP010000096.1:0-7998 GCA_964396885.1 uncultured Bacteroides sp.
CAGCGGTCTCCAAAACCGCGTGCCGAGGGTTCAAGTCCTTCTGCCCCTGCCAAAAGAAAGTCTTAAATTTCGCTTAACCAAGCGGTTTTTAAGGCTTTTTCTTTTTGTCAAAATCGTAGTGCAAACAGTTACAAGTCATTTTGCAAACAATTTGCAAACAGCTTTCAACTTTTTTGTCAAACAGCAATCATATTATTTAGTGCATTTGCTATCTGATTTTTTGATGTTTTATCGTTGTGTGCGTAAAATTTAAGGGTAGTTGATGAACTGCTGTGTCCGAGCCATTCTGCGACCTGAACAACGCTGAAACCTTTATTTAACAGATTACTTGCTACACTATGTCTTAAATCGTGCAAGCGAATTTTCGGCAATGTACTTTTGCTGATAACTGTGTGAAAAGTTCTTGTTAAATAATTTGGTGTGATAACAGTTCCGTTTTCCCAAGTGCAGACAAAATTTTCATCAACATAATAGTTACCGAGCAATGCTTTTTTCTTGTCCTGTAACTCTTTGTGTTTCTTTAGCATTGTATAAACATCATCTGTCATAGGCAGTGTTCTGTAACTGCTTTCGGTTTTTGTTGTATCGAGATAATTTGTTTTGTCTCCTGCGTGTTGCTGTAGTGTCTGACTGATTGTAATAGTTCTATTAACAAAATCAATACTGTTCCAAGTCAGACCTAAAACCTCACTTCGTCTGAAACCATATATTGTGCATAAAGTTACAGGCAGTTCGACAACAGAGCTTTTGAACAAAAGCAACAAATCTTGTAATTGTTCAGGATTGAGAAATTCACCCCTGTATGTCTCAACCTTTGGTGTTCGTGCATAGCTTGCAGGATTGTATTGTATAATATCTTTTCTGACAGCGTCAGATAATGCCTTGCTGATATTTTGATGATGATGTTTGATTGTAGTGTGTGACAATGCTTCTGCACTGTTTAATTTGCTGCGTGGTTGTAGCTTGAATTTGTAATAATCTTCAAGGTGATAAGGTCTAAGCTCCTGTATCAAAAGCTTTTTAGCTTTGAAATAGGGTATAATATGATTTCTCATATTGCCACAATAAGAACGATATGTATTCGGCTTGATTTCCAATTCAATTTCTTCAAGCCAATTTTCAAAATATTGTGCTACTGTTAAATCACAGTATTTAACATTCTTTTTGTCCCATTCAGCAAGCAAGTCATCTAAAAACTTTTGTGCTGCTTTTTTGTTACCCCTTATCGGTAATTCAGTATTAAACCACTTTTGCTTTCTTTTGCCATATTCATCATAATAACTGATGATAGCGTGATATGTTCCGTTTCTTTCGTATAGGCTTCCTGTTGCCATAATTTCTCCTTTCTTTGAAACGGACAATATATTCAACTGTATAGTAGCATGAATATTTATCCGTTTCAAGTATTTTCATTAGTTGATATTCAGATAATCTATAACGCTCTGTTTCGGTATAATGTATCTTTTACCGATTTTGAGCGTTTTTATTTTGTTTTCTTTCAGTAGTGTGTAGGTAGCTGACCTACCAATTCTTAATATGTTTTGTAAATCTCTAACAGATAGAACATCTGGATAATTACTTATTAAATTTGTCATTGTTTTAAATCCTTTCAAAATAAAATTAATTTTATGTTCCTTTCTGTTTTAGATTTGTTCTTTAAGTGTTAGTCAAATATTGAATTAAATAAGTCAACTGAATTAACAGTAGTAGACTGTCTATTCATAGTTGAATAAACATTCTTTTTATGTGCGTTTTTAATATAATTGAATGCTTTTGTCTTGTTGTCATACTCAACAGCATTTATCCAATATTCGTTCATTTCAATTACAAGAGATAATCTGCGTAGTAACTGCTCAAAGCTGTCTGTAATACGCTTTTGTCTGATATACGCAGGCATGAAATTTGGGTCACCGAATATCTCTTGATAAAATTCAAGCGGATTGTATGGTGTTGTTATGATAATCAAATCACAGGCTAAAGCCTTGTCATTGTATCTTGCAGGCAACATTTTGTTATTTTCAAAAGGGTCAAGTATTCTGAGTAAATCTGCATAGGGTATCACATTCGGTCTAAGCTCGTCCATAATCAATGTGTGTTCACCCTTGTAGTTTTGAAAAATATCTTTGCTTGAGCCTGTGACAAAATATTCCTGTTCAGCTTTGTCTGCGTACTCTTTTGCAAGACTTGTCTTGCCTGTGCCTGAAACTCCATATATCCAAATGACTGTAACTTGTTTTCCTTGTTCTGCCATTTCCTTTCGGAATTGCTCAGCTTGATTTTGTAAATACTTTGCATATACATTTTCAATCTGACTTTTGTATCTGCCATACTGTGAGCCTGTTAAGCGTTGCTCAACCTCTTCTTTTGTTATACTGCCGTTATAAAGTAAATCAAGCAACATTTTAATGCTTGTGGTATTGCTGTTTGTTACCTCTGCTGATATTTGTTGCAGTAGTGCAGGATAATCAAAATTTGCTCTGACATCCTCAGGCTTGTATTGATATTTGTCTTTAGCGTCTGCTGTTCTATGACAAAGGTAAGCAAAGCCATTGTTCTTATTACCTCGCCATGCTTCCACATACTGTAGCTTATCTCCCAACTGCCTTGCAACATTGTTCAGCGAGTGTGCGTTATCGAAACTCAGCATAGCGTGAATATGTGGTTCTATCGGTTGTCCTTGCTCGTTAATGTCTTTATCGTGTAATGATACAGCATACATTTTAGGCTTCAACTTGTTTTCAATAAGGTCAACAAGATTGTCAATCGTTTGTGCTGGCAGATGTTTAACTTGCTGTTCGTACATCATATTCTTGTACGAATTGTTTTTACTGCTCAATTTGGTGTCAACTCCTTTCTTGATTTATGAGCAATTTTTGTTATTTTTGACACCGTAACACTACGGGTCAAGGGGCGATAACAAGCCCTCGCCCCTTGAAATAAGCGTTATAAAGTGTAATTGACACTGACACCACTGTGCTAATGTTTCACAACGCACAGTGGTGATAAAATTTTAACTATAATATTCATTCAATAGTCTGCCTAACTCAGCATAGACCTTGAATTGCATTTGCGGAAAATGCACATAATTTACATTATCGTGCTTTCCGTCTGTTGAGCTGAACCAAGCGTCACCAGCAGTATATACACGACCTGTGTTAAAATCTTTCAACTTGTCACTAGCCCATAGTAACCGACCTTCATCAATAGTCGGCTTGAATAGTATTTTTGTAGTCATTGCCGAGCGTAGCATTGCAGGCAGTCCGCCCTCTGCAACACTTGCTTCGGCTATGCTGATGATAGCGTAACAGCCTGCACTCGCTCCCATTGTTACAATGCGTTTGAGTAAGCCGTCAAATGTTGCAAGGCAGTAATCAGGATCAGCCTTGCTTGCCTTTGCCGGGAACAGACTACGCAATGCAACATATTCATCTATAAAAATGAACGATACATGCATATCAGCTTCCCACCAATGCACAGCGTCACCCTTTTGCTCTGATAAATCATTAAGTACCTTTTGTCTTGATTTAATTGTATCGCAGAAGCTTTGCATTGCCTTTAAAATGCCTTTTGCTTCTCCGTCCTCGTCAAGTGTAACTACATGTGGTAATCTGCTTAATTCTGCTTGTTTAGGGTCGATAATAATAACCTCGCTGTTATAGTTATCTCTGCCGCATTGCAGAGCCGACAAAAGCAAGCTGATTATGCCTGTTGTCTTACCGCTTCGGGTCTTTCCGCTACAGAGTATTGACCCACTTGTTGTAAGGTCAATATATGTACCTCTCTGCACCATTAGCTTTGTAGGCTCTGTCGGTTTCATTTCAGATACATCATTAAATGTTAAGCTCTTATCAATCGTTACATCCTCAATTCTGAATGTAACGGAATTAAATGCTATATCAGAGCTTGTAAGCGTAACAGCGTATTGATTAAACCTTTTATTCAAAGCTGATGAAATACTTGACCCAAGCTCTGACAGCTCCTCACAAGTTCTGCAAGACGCTGTTATATTTAATTCATAGATACCCTCATCAACTTGTTTGCAAGTGATTTTAGGTATTCTTTCGCAGTCTTTAAGGTGCAGGGGATTGCCCTGCTGATAGCAGAGCACCCCTTTCTTAACCTGACTACAAATTAAATATTGTGGCTTCATAAGCAATCTTGTTGCAAGTGCCACAAAGGATATTACCACAGACGCAATTAGAAATACCCAACTTGCCGAATAGAAGCATTTAACAAGTTGATTTATCATATTATATGTGATAATATATCCATGAGGAATAAAGGATATATAATATCCAATCCCTCGCACCACGACCGATAGTAAAGCTACTACTATGCCACAAAACGCCAATTTTGTACTTGGCAGAGCGTAGCTTATTATCGGTTTATTTTGATTATAATAGCTCATAATCAAGCTCCTTTAGCGTGACCGACAATCTTAATATCATCACACTTGATTGATAACTGATTACGGACATTAGAGCCTTTTTGAGCATATACTTTAGCAACTGCATTAACAGGAGCAACAATAGCGTCAAGCGGTACATCAACATCTTTTGCTACTTTGAAAGTGAGCTTTTCAAAGCGGTTGGTTACACCCTCAAGCTTGTTTCCGTCACTATCAAGATAAACTGTATTATCATTAATGATAGTTACCTCAATAGCTGTGCCGATATGCTTATCTGTTGCGTACTCGTTCCAAGGCTTAGAGCCTGTAACAAGCAATCTTTTTTGTTCTAAGAACTCACTAATCTTAAAGTCCTCGAACTGTCTTACATTTTTTATACCCATTGTTTTTTATCTCCTTTCAAATTTTATAGTTTTAGGGTATATATTGCTTAAAATCTACATCTTTATCACCGCCTTAAAGGGCATATTTTTTTGCTGAAATATCCCTCTCTTTGACACCATAAAACCACAATTTTTGGTAATAGTCAACGCTTTCAAAAGCATTTCGTTACATATGACAATAAGGAAAATATGTCGTCGGAAGTGACGGCTATATCGGCTCGAAATCAAGACAATTTTTCATCGAGAATTTTTTTGTGCAATATGCACAATGATTTTAGGGCAAAAAATTAGGCTACTCGTGTGAGTAGCCTTTTTCATTATTTCTTAGCACCACAAGAACATTCGTACCAAGTCTCAGTCTTGTACTGAGCATCGTGGTGAACAGTCTTAGGAACTTGTTCAGTAATTGTAACGATTGCTGCACGAGAGTTACTTGTGCAGTTGGTTTCATTGCAATGTTTCATATGCCATATAAGTGGGTTTGAACAGCCCTGTGGGTCTGCTTTCCATGCTTCATATTCATCAATACCACAACTATTACAGAAAGCGTGTTGCTCTTGTTTTTCAACTGTTTCATATACTGTTTCATCCCAAGCCTCTTTCACGAGAACCTGCTTAGACTTGCTAACCCACTTATGTGTATGAGTAGTAGTTGTATTAGCAGGCTTTGTTGTCGTAGTAGTTGTAGCTGGCTTGGTAGTTGTCTGTGTCTGAGGTTTAGTAGTCTGAGTAGCTTTCTTAGTTGTTGTCTCAGACTTCTTTGTTGTGGTCCCAGTCTTTTTAGCCTCAGTGTTTGACTGAGCCTTAGTGGTTGTTACAGGTTTGTCGGCAGGTTTTGTAGTTGTAACAGTTGTTGTCTGTTCAGTTTTCTTACCTGTTTCTTTGTCTGTAACAGTCTTGGTTACTTTACCATTGCTGTCTGTTTTGATTTCAACAGTATTGCCGTTATCATCTTTACCAACAACGATTTCGTTACCATTATCGTCTGTAGATGTGCTTTCAACGCTTACATCTTCGGTCATTTTCTCAACAACATCTTCAACTGTTTCAACAGATATAGGCTCTGTTGTTCCGTTTACTGGCTCGCTGTTTTCTTTACTGCAACCGATAAACATTGTTGCAATAATCACCATTGTGAGTAGTATTGCAAAAATCTTTTTCATTTTATATACACCTCTATTCTTATCATTCAAATGAATATCCGTCATTACCATTTTGTGGATATGATATATGTGTTTTAGGCAGTCTTCTAACTTTTTTACCACATTTAGGGCATATCCATTTATCATTTACCCATTTAGCTTCTTGATTACAGTCTTTACATATTGGTTTCATATTCTTTCCTCCTGAAAATAAAAAAATGCGTACAGCCGAAGCCATACGCACAAAAAACACATTGCTCCAACTGTCGCCAAACAATTTACAACTCATTTCATTAAAGAAACAGAAAGCTATAACGGAGCAAGCGTTTTTAACATAATATAAAAACACCTCTTCTGTTTCATAAAATGAAATATTCAGTTGTAAATTATTTGGCTCTTAAAGTATATCACTAATTTACTTTAAGACAAGCTCAATATATTGAGTTTATTGTAATTATACTCAATCTGTTTAGTATAGTCAAGAGATTAGTTATGTTATTTTATACATATATTATTTATGAGGAAGATAGCATATGATTTCATACAAGCCATTTTATAACACTTTATCCAAGAGGAATATAACAGAGTATGCCTTGATATTTAAGCACGGAATACCTGCTAACACGCTTCACAGAATGAAACATGGTGAAGCAATCACAACAAAGACACTTGATGAGCTTTGCTTTATTCTTGATTGTGAGGTAGAGGACATTTTATTGCACATAAAGGAAAAAGACGAAAACCCTGCTTGATTAAAAGCAGGGCATTTTTTATGTTATCTATTTAATATCAACTCTCACTATGCCTTCCATTATACCAACAACGATAATTTGTCAAATCTCAAATGAGATTACGACTAAAGTAAAAACTTTTTGAGGTTAGCTGTGAAACAAAAACTTTTTACTTTGCTTGACGAATTATCTTATGTCGGTGCTTTTTTCTTGCACTCGTAAGAGTAGTAATTTTATTTTAAGGAGTTGTCAAGAATGAAACTGACATATGAAATTAACAACATTGATGAATTTAAGGCTTGGAGCGGAGCTGTTCCAATTCGCAACGCTATTATCGAAAATCACAAGCAAGATGAATTTATGTTTATCCTTGAAGATATTTTCCCTGAGGGCTGTTCTGAAACAGAGCTTAACGATTTTCTTTGGTTTGATGATGATTTCATTTTTTCTGCACTTGATATTAAACAAGAAGAATGAACACATAAAAAATAACCCTGCCTTGTTCAATCAAGGTAGGGTTATTTTTGATTGTAGTAGTTAGAATTAATTTGAGATAATTAGAAAACATCACTAGGAAATGCGGGAATTAATTTATAAGTAGCTTTTCCTGAACCATCATCATTAACTTTAAAGTAAGTTCTACTTATGTTTATTATTATTAAATCAGATTTAGTTTTTTCCTGAATGTCTTGGTATTTTATATATAGATATATATATGGATTATTTTCATTATTCATATAACCTTGCGTAATAGCTTCTTCAATCAATAATGTATATTGTGCAGGAAAAGTTAATGAATAAGATTCCTTGTCATTTGAAAACATATACATTAATGATGATTGTTTCTCCTTATCAATTTGTACTAATTGTTTGCCAAAATCAAATACATCACTTTTTTCTCCAATAGTGCAAAAGTCAGCGTTTTTATTATCGCATGATAGTAAGTAATTATATAATCGTTGAGTATTACTATCATCCCATGTGAACACAATATTTTTAGCTGTTCCATTGCCTATATTTATAACAGAATACTTTGTTAGAGAATCCTTTTCTAAAGTTAATATTGGTATTGCAGTAGTCCCAGAAATACTACCATCTTCATTAATATCAAATGTTGATTTTGGAATTTCTTCTTCATTTAAAAGCCAATTCTGCTTACCAAGTGAGTCCCATTCAAATGATATTTCTACTGGATTCATTACAATAGATGGGAGATTTGAAGTGTCTCTTTCAACTTGCATTTCGTGTAACGTAAAAAAAACGCCGATTACTGAAAAAATGATATGCACCCCAAAAGATAGACACTATTGGAGGTGCATATTTTTTATGGAAAA
>CAYNGP010000097.1:0-7971 GCA_964396885.1 uncultured Bacteroides sp.
CAATTCAGAAAGAGTTGAAGAATCAGGAAACGATACTAACCGAACAGGTTGGGAAAACGAACGAGATTATGCTTTCGGAATCAGAACAGAGGATAGACCTTTTGAACAAGCTGAAGAAGAAATGGATTCCGATATTCTTTGGAACAATGATAGGAGTTCAGGTGTTCTTTCAAGCACTCTCAATTTTGCTGGAAATCTATTTAAAATGATTGATAATCAGACAAAATATCACAGAAAACGAATCAAATTATCTCAAAAAGAAATTGAGAAAAAGCTTGCTCATGGTCAGAAATCTGACGGCTATGAGGAGTATGAAGATTATTATAATAACAATCAATTAAGTATGCAAAAACAAAAAGTCCTGCCGAGCAATCGGCAGGCAGAAAGGAAATTTATGAAAACAGAATTTAAACTCAAGTCGATAACTATTATCGCAAATATAATTTGATTGGAGGAATGACAGAAAACATTTAAAATCTGTGTTGCCTTATGGCAGCAAAGCAAATTCAAAATAGCATTAATAGTGTTACGATTTCCTACAATGGAAAACAAAATGAATTTGATAATTTTTTAGAATCAATCATTAAAAATTATGTGTTCAATAACAATATTTCAGTTTGTGAAAATAATATTCCATATAACGCTAAAGCGTTGGCGTTCGAAATTGAAAATTTCTCGGCTAAAGCTGGACATTGAAAAAGAGTTGTGATAATGTGTGCTTGCGAAAGGAGTGAAGTTATGCGAGTATGGTTATATGCACGACTCTCAAGAGATGAAGACGATGAATTAAATTCATTGACAAACCAACAGAACATCATCAGAGAATATGTTGAAAAGAACAACTACACAGTTGTCGGTGAATCCTTTGATGACAATGTCAGCGGTATGCATTTCAATCGTGACGGTATCAACAAAATCTATGAAGCTGTTGAAAACAAATTGATTGATGCCGTAATCGTTAAGGATATGTCAAGACTCGGCAGACACAAAACGCAAACTGCATTGTTCATTGACTATCTGCGTGAGAACGATGTTAAAGTGTTATCCGTAACTGAAAACCTTGATACAAGCAATGAAAATGATGATTTGATTATAGGTTTCAAAGGCTTGTTCAATGATATGTATGCGAGAGATATCAGCAGAAAAGTTCGTGCAGGCTTTCTTCAAAAACAAAAAGAAGGCTTAGTTATGATACCACCTATGGGATATTTTAAAGATAAAAACACCCAAGAAATTATCATAATGGAAGAGCCTGCGAATATCGTAAGAAGAATATTTCAAATGTATCTCAATGGGTACGGATTGAAAAAATATCGCCCAAACTCTCAATAATGAGGGAATAAAAACTCCGAGATTTTATCAACAGAAATATATTGGCAAAGGTATTCCTTACACAAAACCCGAAATTACAAGCAGATATCTTTGGGAAGGTACAGCGG
Organism: uncultured Bacteroides sp.; assembly: GCA_964396885.1. Taxonomy (GTDB): domain Bacteria; phylum Bacillota; class Clostridia; order Oscillospirales; family Acutalibacteraceae; genus Eubacterium_R. The sequence goes on from CAYNGP010000097.1 coordinate 1,440, forward strand.
TTAAAAGAATTTTACAAAATGAATTTTACACAGGAACTGTTGTCTGTCATCAGTCATATACAAACAAGATTAATCACATCAGAAAGAATTTACCTGCGGAAGAGCATTTTAAACACGAGAATTTTGTACCCGCAATAATTGATAAAGACGTGTTTGAGAAAGTACAATATCTTCTTGAAAATAAGAAACACAATAATGTTCGTGCAAGCAGTAATAAGCCTTATCATAGATACACAGGATTAATAAAATGTGGAGATTGTGGTTCAAGTTTTTCTTGCAAGACGAGAAAATTCAGAGATAAAGAACCTTACTATGAATATGTCTGCAACAGTTATCACCGATATGGAAAAGAACATTGCACACCTCATAGAATTAAAGAATCTGTGCTTGATAAAATTATCTATGATGAACTGCTCGTGATAAGAGATAATGCAATTGAGAATTTTAAACAGATTGATGCAAAGCTGAATACTTGGCAGAGAAATAAAAGCCTTGCACAAAACAATATTGCATTACTCAATGAACAGTTATCTCAAAGAAAATCAGATCAGCAAGAAATATTACTTGAACGATTAAGAGATAAGGAACGAGCAGATATTTACACCCAAATGCTTGAAAAATGTGAAAGTGATATTAAAACACTATCAAAGCATATTGCAGAACTTGAAGATATGGATGCAACAATCAAAAAGAGAAAATCTGAAATATCAAGTAGTATTGAGATATTTAATAAAATTATTGATGAGGGCATAATATCCGATTCAGACCTAAGAATGTTAATTGACAAGATTGAAATATCTGAACAAGATGGTAAGTTAGATATTAACATTATCCTTAATGGAAAATTTAATGAACACACAAAGAATTGTGATGAAGTTCAAATGCTAAATTTAGTATCTTGATTCTAAAAAAACTCTACAAAAAGCAAAAGAGCAGGTCGGAAGACTTGCTCTTTTTGGTGCAGGAGAAGGGACTTGAACCCTCACCAGATTGCTCCGATATGAACCTGAATCATACGCGTATGCCTATTTCGCCACTCCTGCGTATTTAATTTTTTGTCCTCTAGATTTTACACGGCGAGGACATTCCGAGGTGGAGCGATTTGCTTAATCCACATTTTATAATAACAGCAAATGCTGAAATTATTACTTTTCACAGATGTGGCATTACCTGAATCTAGCGCGTCTGCCGATTCCGCCACTTCTGCAAGTATTAAATTTTTGTGGCAGACGCGCTAACGCGATACTCTTGTGGTTAGCAAAATTTGATTTACATTTGAAATCGAATTTTGACCACTGCGCCTTTTCAACCATCGCTTCATCCTCCACCGGAGGCGCTTGGCTGAAAACTGCCGATTCCGCCACTTCTGCATATTAAATTTGCTCTTAATTTTTACACGGTAGAGCCAACCGAGGCGGAGCTTACTTTCAGTTAAAAACTTACTTTTCTGCTTAGTCCGCATAGTGCTGAAACAATCAGCATTAGAATAATAACACAACTCGCTTGAAAAGTCAATCAAATATGATATAATAAATTTTATGAAAAAGATTTTTTGTTTATTAATAAGCCTTGCTGCAGTTGCATATTCAATATTCTATGCAAGCCTTGGCGGATTTATTGGAAATAAGGGTGCACTTTCTAAAATCGGTTTAACACATCCCATACTATTTGCTGTTTGGGGCATTCTCACCTGCACTGCTTTATTTGCAAATCTTATAGCAGGATTTATGCGAACCAAATACAAGTTTTATATACCACTTATTTTGATTGCTTTTATTGGAATGATTTTAACTATAACAAATGAATTTGATTATTCTGTTAAAAGCGAGTATTTTTTGCACTGCATTGGTTCTATGACCTTTTCGGTTATAATGGGCATTACTGTTTTTCTGTTATTTGTATTATCAAAAGATTATATTCTTGCGATAATCAGTGGTGTAATATTAATTGGTGATTTGATACTTTTGATTTTATTTAAAGAAACAGCAATCATTGAGCTGACACCCATTTTTGCAGGCTATATAATGCTTGGTATTCATAATATGCGAAGGGAGAGAAAAACTGTTGAAATTAAATGACAAACTGAACAATTTAAAACACTACCCTTTCCATATGCCCGGTCACAAAAGAAACCGTGATTTCGGAATTACCGGTGCCGAGATTGATATAACGGAAATTGAAGGCTTTGATAATCTGCACAATGCTGAAGATATTCTTTTGGAACTTGAAAAAAGAACATCAAAAATATTTTGTAGTAAAAAAAGCATACTTTCTGTTAACGGATCCACCTGCTGCATACTTGCTGCTATATCTGCTGTATGCAACAAGGGTGACACAATCATTATTGCACGAAACTGTCACAAATCTGTTTACAATGCTTGCTTTATCAATGAGCTAAATATCGTTTATATTGAACCTGACTACATAAGCGAGTTTGGCATTTACACAAACATAACACAGGATACGGTTGATAAAGCTATTGAAAACAATCCCAAAGCAAAAGCTGTTGTTATCACCTCCCCTACTTACGAAGGTATAATCAGTGAAATCAAGACTGATATTCCTGTTATTATTGACAGTGCACACGGCAGTCACTTTGGTTTTGCAGACTTTTTACCGAAAAGAACTGAGGGTGACATTGTTATTAACTCTTTACACAAAACACTGCCCAGTCTGACACAGACCGCTGTTATTCATATTAACAATGAAAAATATATTGGCTCTGTAAAAAAATATATGGATATTTTTGAAAGCAGTTCACCAAGCTATATTTTGCTGGCATCAATTGAAAAATGTGTGGACTTTTTAGGAAATTCAAACAACAGCTTTCATTCATATAAAAATCGGCTGTTTAAATTTTATAATAAGCTGCGCAAGCTAAAAAATATTAAAGTACTGAAAAATGATGACCCCACAAGAATTATAATTTCTGCAAATGGTTACAGCGGCAGTGAGTTAAGCGAGCATCTGAGGAACAATGGAATTGAAGCTGAAGGCTTCGGTCTTAACTATGTTATACTGATTTCTACTGTATGTGACACGGAGCCAGGATTTGATATTCTTATTAATGCACTGAATTGTCTTGAAGAAAGAAAGTGCGTAACAATTGATATTGATAAAATAACCTTGCCCCAAAAAATATATAACCCTTGGGAAATTAATCAAACAAAAGAAACCGAATTTAATCATTCAGTTGAAAAAATATCCGGTGAATATGTTTTTGCGTACCCTCCGGGTGTGCCGATAATTGCTCCCGGTGAGCTGATTGACGAGAATACAGTCCATTATATAAATATGCTGATAAACAAGGGTATAAATATTATCAGCGACAGTAATTTACTGCCCCATAGTATATTGACAAAGTATGATTAATAATGTAAAATAGTTTAGAAATATTAAGGAAAGAGGTGCTACCCTTGAAGAGAATTAACACTTTAAGCTCACGCAATCTTTGCGAATCAGCTAAAAAGGGCGGCTGCGGTGAATGCCAGACATCTTGCCAGTCAGCCAGCAAAACTTCTTGCTCAGTTGCTAACCAGAAATGCGAGCAGCTTAAGAAGTAATTGAATGAATTTAATGATGAGATTTAGGTGGGTTCGCCCACCTTTTTCTTTGGAGAAAGAAATATGATTCACGCATATAAAATGAACGGTTATAATATTATTCTTGACCAGAACAGCGGTTGTGTTCACTCTGTTGATGATGCTACATACGATATTATCACGATGTATGAAAGCAAGAGCAAGGATGAGATTAAGACCTTTATACTTGATAAATACAAAAATCAGGAAGATGTAACAGTTGAGGAAATTGACCTTTGCTTTGAGGACATTGAAGAACTGATTAGCCAAGGCAGATTATTTGCTGAGGACACCTTTGAAAGTGTTGCAGGCGAATTTAAAAGACGCCAGGGTGTTGTTAAAGCTATTTGCCTGCACGTTGCGCACGACTGCAACCTTGCTTGTAAATACTGTTTTGCAGGCAAAGGTGAATATGACGGTCCCAAGGGATTAATGAGCTTTGAAACAGGAAAAAGAGCACTCGACTTTTTGATTGAACAAAGCGGCACAAGACGAAACCTTGAAGTTGACTTTTTCGGCGGAGAGCCACTGCTTAACTGGGAAGTATGCAAAAAGCTTGTTGCATACGGCAGAGAACAGGAAAAAAAGCACAATAAAAACTTCAGATTTACGCTCACAACAAATGGTCTGTTAATTAATGATGATGTTATTGATTTCTGCAACAAGGAAATGGGCAATGTCGTTTTGTCACTTGACGGCAGAAAAATCACGAACGATACTATGAGAGTATCTGCTAATGGCAAGGGCTCATATGATTTAATTGTTGATAAGTTCAAAAAGCTTGTAAATTCACGCAATCAAAAGGATTATTATATGAGGGGCACATATACGCATAACAATCTTGACTTTGCAAGTGATATTATACATATGGCAGATTTGGGATTCAAAGAGCTTTCCATCGAGCCGGTTGTCAGTGAGCCAAACGAGCCTTATGCTCTTAAAAATGAGGATTTACCGCTTCTTAAAGAACAGTATCAGATACTCGCTGATGAAATGCTCAGACGATACAGAAAGGGTGACGGATTCACCTTCTACCACTATATGATTGATTTGGATGCAGGACCTTGCATCGTAAAACGTGTTTCCGGCTGCGGTGTTGGTACTGAGTATTTAGCAGTTACACCAAGCGGTGAGCTTTACCCCTGTCATCAGTTTGTCGGTGATGAGAAATTCCTGCTTGGTGATATTTGGAATGGTATTACGAACAATGAGGTTATTCAGCAGTTTGAGGGCTGCAACGTATATTCTCATAAAGAATGTAAAGACTGTTTTGCTAAGCTGTACTGCTCAGGAGGATGTGCTGCAAACGCATACCACACAACAGGCAGTGTTAATGGCATTTATGAATTCGGCTGTGAACTGCACAGAAAGAGAATTGAATGTGCAATCATGCTTAAGGTTGCCGAAGCTGAAGAAAATTTAAAAGTTGAATATTAATACACATATAAAAGCCACATCGGTCAAATTGACCGATGTGGCTTTTTCTAATACAAATCATTTTACAACATACTTGTACAAAAACAATCTAATTAAATTTCTTTCAAACCGTTTTTTCTTCTGTAATCGTTTGCTCTTTCTGTTACCTCATAAATAAATTCATAGCAATCTTCTACCGGGATTATGTATTCTCTATTCTTATTGTCAATAATCTCTACAGCACAATCCCAATCAAAGAAACGAACAGCATATTTTTTTCCGTCCCATCCAAATTTAATTCTTTCATCAATATACAAATCACAACTTTTAATTTGGCTATACAGAACACAATCATTGAATAAATCATTCAGAACATAAATTGAATTTCGCTTAACAAGAACAGCCAAATCATTAACAATAACTTTTTTAGGTTTTATAGATAAAACAAGAGCTATTATTGTTGATATGCTAAATATAATTATTGAGAATATAATAAAAAACGCCGATGGTTGAGCAAAATATAAAACGATCAAATCTAAAACTACGGCTAAAAAATTAATGAACATAAAATTAAATATAGTATTTATTAAATATGATAAAAATTTCTTAAACCTATTTCCGTATGCAATTTTATATTCTTTCATAATATCTCCCAATTCTCATACTATTTATGAGTAATCATAAAGCAGAATAAACTACCTATTATTGATTTTTTCAAGCAACAGATTTAAATTTTCACAAAATTCTTCTTGGTCCTCAATGCTAAAATAATATCGCCTGCCATTTTTAAGCGTAAGCTCGATATTATAATTTCTGTCACCGCCACTATTCAACATACGATAATTATAATCAGCATAATTCAAATCAAAATAGTTGACATTAACTTTTTCAATATCACTGTAATTTATTTTCATCCACCATTTCCAGTTAAAAGGTGTGATAGTATAACGTGCAATTATCAAATTATCTTCATTCAAAAATACACCTTTTCTAAACACGCAAAAAACAATAACAGATGAAATTGAACAAATCAATACTATTCTTAAAAGATTATGTAACACAACATCATTTAGCAAATAATTTTCTATCCCAATTAAAATTGTCAATTTGCCAACTAAGAAATAAGCTACATAAAAAATCATTAATGGCAACCAAAAATTTACAATTGCACCAACAATTTTACCAGCTGTTTTTAACATACCAAAATATCTAAATTTATATCTCATAATTACCCCAAAATTCTTCCTGAATCATCAAAAATAATTGACAAAAACGGATACATCTTCCTATACTCCAATTAATGGTAGCTTTAGTTGTGTTTTCTGCTAATTCTTTAAAAAACAGAACAAATTGCATTTAATATTGTTACACCATCCAAAGGTTAGTATTTTTACAGCAACCTCAAATCAATTATTTGTTTTCTCATCAGGATTGATATAAACATATGGTGCGATACTACTTTCTTCGTTATAAGTATCACGTTAATAGGAAATTCACTTGTGAAGAACAGTAATATAATAAATGTCATCTTCAAG
>CAYNGP010000098.1:0-7799 GCA_964396885.1 uncultured Bacteroides sp.
TCAATCAAGGTTGTTGCTAACGAGGAAAGAAAGGCTCAGCAGGAGGCTCTTTGGGCTTCTCTTGAAGAGGGTCAGAAATTAAACGGTACAGTTAAGTCTTTAACAAGCTACGGTGCGTTTGTTGACATCGGTGGTATGGACGGTATGGTTCATATCAGCGAGCTTTCTTGGAACAGAATTAAGCATCCATCAGAGGTTGTTAAGGTTGGCGACGTTGTTGAAGTAACAATTAAGAGCCTTGATCAGGAGAATAAGAAGATTTCTCTTGGCTTCAAGAAGATTGAGGATAACCCATGGGAGATTCTTAAGAGAGATTATCCTGTTGGTACAGACTGCAAAGCAAAGATCGTTTCAATCGCTGCTTTCGGTGCATTTGCTAACATCCTTCCTGGTATCGACGGCTTAATTCATATCAGCCAGATTTCATGGGAAAGAGTTAAGACACCTGCTGATGTTCTCAATGTAGGTGACGAGGTTGACGTTAGAATTATTGATGTTGACTATGATAAGAAGAGAGTTTCTCTCTCAATGAAAGAGCTTATTGAAAAGCCTGAAGAAACTGTAGCAATCCTTGCGGATGATGCAGAGGACGCTGAGTAATAAGCACTACATAAAAAACTAAAGGCAAGGATTTATTCCTTGCCTTTTTTATGTTTTGATTTACTTGCTGAAAATAGTAAGGGAAGGCTTCCGCACCCTCCCGCTAAATAACATTAACTAAAAATCGAATTAATCAAATTTTGGTAAATCACTGTTGGATTTTGCTGGAATTTATCTCGGATTAATTCTGCCTGTGCCATTGTGGGCACATTGAGAGTCAGCACCATAAAGTCTTTATCAATATCACTGACATGCATTGTTATTTTGAAATGTCCGTTTTCCTCAGTTATTTCAACCTTGTTTTCTTTCTTGTTGATTTCTCTTTCGGCAAGCTTTCTTACAAGCTCAATGCTTTTCTCCCTGATTGTAATAGGCAAATCCTTTTCAACAAGCTCAACCGCAAATTTGCAGTCATCGCTGATAACAAGATAGCCATCCTCATCCTCGCTAAAATGACCTTTTTTAATCATTTTGGCTATGGCGTTTGATACCTCAAAATAGTTGGCAATTTTTCCGTCAACTATAGCATCTATTATATTCTGTGCTGTTATTTTTTCATCACAGTTGGCAAGAATATAACAGACTAATATGGATATAGCAGAGCTTGAACGCAAGCCGCCGTCTTCAATCCCTGCGGTAAATGCATCAAAATCCAATGCAGGATTATATTCCTTGTCCATTATCTCACCGTCCCTCGTTTATTATTACAATTTTTGACGAATAATATAATAGCACATATTTGTTAATCTTGCAATCAAATATTATTTGTGCTATAAATATATTAGAAATTTTTTCTAAAGGAGAATACAAAAATGACAGAAATTACTAAAGACACAATTATCGGAGATATTTTAGACATTTGCCCTGATGCAGCACCTCTCTTTTTAGAGATTGGTATGCACTGCCTTGGCTGCCCTGCTTCAAGAGGTGAAACTGTTGAGCAGGCTTGTATGGTTCACGGCACAGATGCCGATGAGCTTGTTAAAAAGCTCAATGCATTTATGGCTGAGAAATAATGCAGTCTTTATCTAAAAGATTATCTGCTGTTGCATCTCTTGTTGAAAAAGATGCAGTGATTGCAGATGTCGGTACTGACCACGGCTATGTTCCTGTTTATCTTTATAAAGCAGGTGTGATAAAAGGTGCTGTGGCGGCAGATGTTAATGAAAAACCATTGGCCTCCTGTGAAGCTCTTGTTTTGCAGGAGGGACTTTCTGCTGTAATAAAAACAAGATTATCTAACGGACTCGATTATATTTCCACAGATGAGTATGACACTGTTATTATTGCAGGTATGGGCGGCGAGCTTATTGCCGATATTCTTTCAAAAGCTGATGTTCACAATAAGCATATTATTTTGAATCCTATGACGCATCCTGAGATTGCCCGAAAATATCTATATGATAACGGTTTCAATATAATAAATGATTTGATTGTTAAAGACGGCAGGCATTATTATTCCGTGTTTGATGCTCGTTATACAGGTGAAAGTATTGCTAAAAACAAGTCAGATTATTACCTTGGTAATATTAAGGATTTTTCAAACAGGGAATATTTTGAGCATCTTTTAAATTATCTTCATAATAAGCTTAAATCAGGCGAGGATTTAAAGGATGTCATTAAAGCAGTGGAGGAAAAGCTATGACAACAGTTAAAAATATTTATGATTACATAAATTCTATTGCTCCCTTTGATTTGCAGGAGGAATGGGATAACGCCGGCTTTTTAACAGGCGATTTTCGTAAAGAGGTCAAAACTGTGGTTATGGCTCTTGATCCTACCAAAGAGGTTTGCGAATTTGCTGCAGGTGTTCATGCAGATTTGCTTTTGACACATCATCCTGTGCTTTTTAAGGGTGCTAAAGAAATCATCAAAGGCTCTGCCGTTTATACGCTTGTTCATCATGATATTGCCCACATAGCATCCCATACAAATTTTGATGTAGCTGACTGTGGTATCAATTTTAATTTGGCAAAGCTGTTGGAGCTTGAAAATGTCTCAAAAATTGACGGCAGCTTTATTGTAACAGGTGATTTGCCGCAGGCAATGAGCATTGATGATTTAACACAGTATGTCAGTGATGTGCTTGATTGTAATGGAATTAGATATACAGATACGGACAAGCTTATAAAAACTGTTGCTCTCGGCGGCGGTGCTTGTGAGGAGTATATTGAGGTTGCTGAGCCTTGCTCTGATTGTTTCATTACAGGTGATTTAAAATATCATCAAATGCTTGATGCCAAAGAGCGTGGTTACGCACTTATATCTGCAGGTCATTTTGAAACAGAAAATAAACCATTTTTAATGCTTAAGGATATGCTTGAAAAGCTTTTCACAGATGTTGAATTTATTGCTGCACCTGTGAATAATCCTATACTATCAATATAAAATAAGGAAAAGTTATGGCACTTGACGGAATTTTTTTATACCATTTAAAAAATGAAATAGCTGATTTTGCAGTTGACAGCAGGGTTGATAAAATTTATCAGCCCTCAAAGGATGAGCTTGTTATTAACCTTCGCTCAAGAGAGGGGAGTAAGAGGCTTCTTTTGTCCTGCAATGCTGATAGTGCCAGAATACATTTTACAGATTATCCGCCTGAAAATCCACCCAAGCCGCCTATGTTCTGCCTGCTTTTGAGAAAAAGACTCACCGGTGCTTGGATAACCGATGTTATTCAGGAAGACTTAGAACGTGTTGTGAAAATTAACTTTTCAGGCACAGATGAGCTTGGTGATAAACGCTCATATTCACTGATTGTTGAAATTATGGGCAGATATTCAAATATTATTTTTGTTGACGAAAACGGCAGGATTATTGACTCTCTCAAAAGAATTGACGAGAACAAATCACAGGTGCGTGAGGTTTTGCCGGGTGTTACATATGTCGCACCGCCGAAGCAGGATAAAATGAATATTTTTACCGATGATATAGCTGATATTAAAAATCAGATTAAATCATCAAATAAAACAGTCTATAAGGCTGTTATGGAAACTGTAAAGGGTGTTTCACCTATAATTTGCCGTGAGGTTGAAAACGGCTTGACACTCGATGAATTTAAAAGCTGTGCTCAAAATCCTGTGCCCACTGTTGTGATTGTGGACACGCCAAAGGATTTTGCATTTATGAATATTAGGCAGTATGACAGTCTTGCTGAAATCAAGCACTATGATACATTTTCACAGCTGCTCGATTATTTCTACTATGAGCGTGTTCGCTTAATGCGAATTAAGGCACGCGGTGCTGATTTGTTCAAGAAACTCACCACACTGCAGGAACGTGCAGTCCGAAAGGCTGCTAACAGAGAGCAGGAGCTTGAAAGCTGTAAGGATAAGGAAACCTTTAAGCTTTTCGGTGATTTGATAAATTCAAATCAATACAGGCTTGGAAAGGGTCAGGCTTATTATGATTTGGAAAATTATTATGATAATAATAATCCAATCAGAATCCCTGCCGATATATTCTTAACACCTGCGCAGAATGCACAAAAGTATTATAAGGAATACCGAAAAAAACAGGTTGCAGAAGCTAAGCTGGTTGATTTTATTAATCAGGCAAAGGCTGAGGCTGCGTATTTTGAAACTGTTATTGATGCGCTTTCTCGTGCGGAAACGGACAGTGAAATAAGTGAAATCAAGGCAGAGCTTTCTTCACAGGGTTATCTAAAAAAGACAGTTGATAAAAAGAAAAATCCTAAAGCCCTTAAGCCTATGCGTTTCAAAACTCGTGATGGCTTTGTTGTGTGGGTAGGCAGAAATAATTTAATGAATGACTGTCTGACGATGAAAACAGCTAAGAATTATGATACCTGGTTTCACGTTCAGGACAGTGCAGGCAGTCACGTTATTTGTGAAACATCCGGTGCAGAAATAACGGATGAAGCAATTCACGATTGTGCAGTGCTTGCAGCATATTACAGCAAAGCAAGAGCAAGCTCTAATGTTGCAGTTGACTACACACTGATTAAAAATGTTAAAAAGCCAAATGGTGCTAAGCCTGGTTTTGTGGTTTATGACCCATATAAAACGGAGTTTGTCACCCCAACTATGGAAGAAGCGGAGGGCTTGAAGGATGAATAACACTGCAATTATTTTAGGTGCAGGTGCCGGCACAAGGATGAAAGCAGATAAAAGCAAGCTGCTCCTTGAAATTAACGGAAAAACAGTTCTTGAGCGAACTGTTGAAACCTTTTCAAAAATGAAAGAGATTAACGAAATTATCATTGTATGCCGTGAAAGTGATCTTGACAGCTTTGAAAACGTGCTTTCAGCCTATAATGTTTCCTATTGCTTTGGCGGTGATACGCGTCAGCAAAGTGTTATGAATGCCGTTGAAACGATTGATGATTGCGATTATCTTATTATCCACGATGGTGCAAGACCTCTGATTACGGAAAAAGAGATAAAAGATACGCTGGCAAGTGCAGTTCAGAATGGTGCTGCTGCTGTTGGTGTTATGGTTAAGGATACGATTAAAGTCATTGACAGCAATAATCAGATTGTATCAACGCCTGACAGGTCAACACTTGTATCCATAAGAACCCCGCAGATTTTTGAATTTAATTTGTATACCGATGCAGTTAAAAAAGCCAAAGCAGACGGCAAGGATTTTACTGACGATTGCCAGTTGGTTGAATATTTCGGAAAGCCTGTGTTCACCGTTATCGGTGACTACGGCAATATTAAGATTACCACACCAGAGGATTTGCCTATGGCAGAGGGTGTGCTGAAAATGAGAGGTGAGCAGTAATGAGAATAGGTCACGGCTATGATGTTCATAAATTAGTTGAGGGCAGAAAGTGTATTATCGGCGGTGTCGACATTCCAAGTCCTGTTGGCCTTCTTGGTCACAGTGATGCTGATGTGCTTCTTCACGCTATCAGTGATGCAATTCTTGGTGCTGCCGCTATGAGTGATATTGGTCATCTTTTTCCTGATACCGACGATAAGTGGAAGGGTGCAGACAGCCTTGAACTGTTAAAAGAGGTTGTAAGACAGGTTAATGAAAAAGGCTATAAGATTATAAATATCGACTCAACAATCCTTGCACAAGCCCCTAAAATGGCACCGCATATTTATGATATGAGAGTTAATATTGCTAAGGCTTGCGGTGTTGATGCTGACTGTGTTTCAGTCAAGGCAACTACAGAAGAGGGCTTAGGCTTTACGGGTGCCAAAGAGGGTATTGCCGCCCACGCAGTTTGTCTGATTGAGTGATAGGGAATCTGTTCTATGCATTATGTTAAAGCAAAAGGAATTTTATCACCAAAAAATGGGATGAACTTATATCGTGGCTGTTCGCACGGATGCATATACTGTGACTCAAGAAGCAAGTGCTATAATATGCAGCACGATTTTGAGGATATTGAAATTAAGGAAAATGCCATTGAACTGCTTGAAAATACACTTAAGCACAAGCGTAAAAAGTGTATGATAGGTACTGGCTCTATGACCGATCCTTATATTCCGCTTGAAATGGAATTGCAGAATGTAAGAAAAGCATTATCCTTGATTTATGAAAATGGTTTTGGCTTTACGGTTATTACAAAATCAAATCGTATTTTGCGTGATATGGATTTGCTGCAAAAAATCAACGAAAAAACAAAGTGCGTTGTTCAGATGACTTTAACAACCGCTGATGAGGATTTGTGCCGAAAAATTGAGCCTAATGTTTCTGCAACAAAAGAGCGCTTTGAGGTTCTTAAGCAAATGCGTGATGCTGGAATACCTACTGTTGTATGGCTGTCACCGATTTTACCATTTATTAATGATACGCAGGAAAATATTTCTGCTGTTCTTGATATGTGTATCGAGGCAAAGGTTTATGGCATCATATGCTTTGGTATGGGTGTAACACTCCGTGAAGGCAACAGGGAATATTTTTATAATCAGCTCGATAATCATTTTCCGGGCTTAAAGGAAAAATATATAAACCTGTATGGTAACCAATATTCACTTAGCAGTCCTGATAATAACAGTCTGATGAAACTGTTTAATGAAAAGTGTGATGCACATGGTATTGTTCATAATAATGATTTAATATTTGAATATCTGCATACCTTTGAGGAAAAGCAGGCAGCAAAACAACTGAGTTTATGGGATATATAATTCATTTTAATTCATATTATAGCTTGTTTATACTATACATTAGTATAAGCAGGCTATATTTTTTAAATATTCTGTTAATACTCTTGACAAATGGAAAAATATTGATAAAATAGTAATTGTTAGCACTCGACAAGTGTGAGTGCTAAAACATTGAATGTAAAATAATTTTAGAGGTGATATTATGAATATTAAACCATTAGCAGATAAGGTTTTACTTAAATCTTTTGAAGCTGAGGAAACCACAAAGAGCGGACTTATTCTTGCAGCATCTGCACAGGAAAAGCCTGAAATGAGCGAGGTTGTTGCTGTAGGTCCGGGTACTGACGAAAACCCAATGACTGTAAAAGCAGGCGATAAGGTTATCACAAGCAAATACTCAGGTACTGAGGTTAAGGTTGACGGTGTTGAATACACCATTATTTCTGTAAGTGACATTCTTGCAGTTGTTGAATAATTTGAAAGGAAGATGTGAATTATGGCTAAGGATATAATTTATGGCGAGGAAGCTCGCAAGGCTCTGCAGGCAGGTATTGACAAGCTTGCAAATACTGTTAAAATCACTCTTGGTCCAAAGGGACGCAATGTAGTGCTTGACAAAAAATACGGTTCACCGCTTATCACAAATGACGGTGTTACAATTGCTAAGGAAATCGAGCTTGAAAATCCATTTGAAAATATGGGTGCTCAGCTTGTTAAAGAGGTTTCATCAAAAACGAACGATGATGCAGGTGACGGCACAACAACCGCAACACTTCTTGCACAGGCTCTTGTTCGTGAGGGTATGAAGAATGTTGCTGCAGGTGCTAATCCGATGGCTGTTAAAAATGGTATCAAGGCTGCTGTTGATGCAACTGTTGAGGCTGTTAAGGCGAATTCACAGCAGGTTAAGGGTACAGGCGATATTGCTCGTGTAGCTACTGTTTCTGCTGCTGATGAATATGTAGGCTCTCTTATCGCAGATGCTATGGATAAGGTTTCTGCTGATGGTGTTATCACAATTGAGGAGTCCAAAACTGCTGAGACTTACTGTGAAGTTGTTGAGGGTATGCAGTTTGACCGTGGCTACATCTCACCTTATATGGTAACTGATAC
>CAYNGP010000099.1:0-7789 GCA_964396885.1 uncultured Bacteroides sp.
ACAACAGCATTAAGTTCACCGCCTATATATCTTGCAGGCTTCTGAACGTATTGTAATAATTTTTCAACCTCTTTTTTCATACAAACCTCAATAATTAATACTATATATCATTAAATAACAAACTATAAAAATAAGCGAAAAAGATTTATATACGGCCAGCATATAAACCGCAAGGGGAATTAAAACGGCAAGGGTAATATAACTCATAACCTTTGAAAGCTTGCAGCTGAAAAGTCTTATCACTCTGCCGAAATCTATTGGATACACAGGAAGCATATTCATCATAAAAAGCAACAAATTAATTTCATTCTTTAATATCAAATAAAGAACCAAATTAACAAAAGGCCCTGCCAGCAAAACCAGACATTCTTTAAATTTAGTAAGATATGTACCATATTTCAAAGCAAGCCCATAGTAAGACAACCTAAGACTGTCAGGCTTGCCGCCACACAAATAAAGCAAAATCAAATGCCCGGCCTCGTGCAACGATGAATAAAGCAGCAAATCCATTATGCTTTCTGCACCAAGCAAAACGGCAAAGGAAAGCATAAGAAAAAAAGAATAATCAACAATTAAATAAAAATCAAAAAGCTTAATTCTCACCAAATCACCATAAAATAATACGAATGGTGAATATTAATAATTACTTATTTTTTCTTTTATCAATATAGCTTTGAAGGATTACTACAGCTGACACTGCATCAACTGTATTTTTTCTCTTTTTACCGCCCACATTATTTGAAGAAAGAATGTCGTGCGCAATCACAGTTGTTAATCGTTCATCCTCATATTCAATCGGAATATCGATTTCATTTTTTAAAAGCTCGCCAAGCTCCCTGCATTTTTCAGACCTGAAGCCATAGCTGCCGTCCATATTTCTCGGCAGACCGATTACAATCAATTCTGCCTTTTCTTTATTGATGATTTCTATCAGCTTCTTAACAAGCTTTGGCTGATAGCTTTCATTAATTACAGTATAGGCAGATGCCAGAATTTCACGAACATCGCAAAATGCAACACCTGTTCTTGCATCGCCATAGTCGATTGACATAATTTTCATAGACAATTACCATTTTACAAAAAGGGAAATCGGAAAACCGATTTCCCTATACGATTTACTCATCATTACCGCCGCTTGCTGCTGTTGTTGCAGGTGCTGCAGTTGTTGAAGTACCACTGTTACTATTATTATTGTTATTGCTGCTGTTATCATTTGCATTGCTTGTATCGGTAGTATCCTGTGCTTCAGTAGTCAGCTCAGCATGACCTCCGCAATAGCCCGGCAGATTATCAGCATCATACCAACCATAATTACCGGAACCGGATGACAGCTTGCCGCAGTAGCTGCAATATGCTCTTTGAACAATACCATCATATTCAGGGAATGTTGACGGTAAATCATCGCCACGAGCCTCAAGCTTCTCATAAACCTCACTGAAAACAGTTTTCCAAATAGTTCCTGACGGGTTACTTGAAAGGCTGTAATGAACCTCCTTCGGCGTATCATAGCCATACCATACTGCTGCAACAAAGCTTGGTGTTCCGCCTACAAACCAACGGTCCTTATCGTCATTTGTTGTACCGGTTTTACCAAAGCATTCAATACCTGAAAGCTTATAGGAAGTACCTGTACCCTGTGTCATAACCGTCTGAAGAAGCTTGTTCATAACCCATGCAGTACTTTCACTCAAAGCCTCCTGCTTAGTTTCTTCTGGCTTCTTTTCGATGATGATGTTATCCTGACTATCGGTGATTTTATAATAGCAATAAGGCTCGTAATAGCTGCCTCCGCTACCGAAAGTAACATAGCCTGCAGTCAAATCGAGAACAGTTGCACCGTTTGTTAAAGAACCAAGTGCAAGAGGACCATAGTCAACATCGCGGATTCCGTCAATTGTTGAAAGATGGAAATTCTCTGTCAAAAATTCATATGAATAATCAACTGAAATCATATCAAGTGTTCTTGCAGCAACTGTATTCAGTGAGCGTGCAAGACCATTTTGAAGTGTTACATTACTGCTTGAGTAACCACCACCCTGGTTATGTGGCCAAGGCTCGCCCTCAACAGTCATAAATGGTGCATCCTTAATCATGGTTGACCAGTAAATGTTAACATTGTCATCCTTTTTACTCTTTTCAAGTGCAGGAGCATAAACCGATAACGGCTTAATTGAAGAACCTGCAGGACGTGTGGACTGTGAGGCTCTGTTCAGAAGCATGGAGCCCTTGTTTTTACCTGTACCACCGATTATACCAAGCACTCTGCCTTCATAGTCCATAATGCACATTGCACCCTGAACAGTTTCATCCGGCATACGCTTATAATTTTCATAAACATCTTCAAGAGAATCCTGAACGTCAAAATCAATTGCAGAATAGATTTTCAGACCACCGCCGTAAACGAGGTCGTGAGCCTTTTTGCTTGTATAGCCCATTTTCTGTAAATCCTCTTGAACTGATCTGATAACAAAATCAACATAATAATTTGTTATGTCGTCGTTATCTTTTTTTGTATTATTATCCTTAAGCTGTGAGCCCTTATAGTCTTCGCTGTTGGTGAAAATCATTTTATAGTCCATAGCTTCTTTGTACTGTGCATCATCAAGGAAGCCATTATCCTTTGAATTCATTTCACCTAAAATCCATTCCTGTCTTACTCTGTTATTCTCAGGATTTTGCAGTGGGTCATAATAGGTTGGCGCTTTTGTAATTGCTGCGATGCTTGCACACTCAGCAGCATTAAGATCTGAAACCTCTTTACCAAAATATCTTTCAGCAGCAGTTTTTACGCCATAGCAGCCGTTTGAAAGATAGATTGTATTAAGATAAGCCTCAAGAATCTGATCCTTAGTATAATTTCGTTCAAGATTAAGCGCTCTTAAAATCTCATTAAACTTTCTTACGTAGGTTACCTTATTATCGTCAGTTAAATTTTTAATCAACTGCTGCGTAATTGTAGAACCGCCCTGGTCATTCTGTTTAATGAATACGCCGATTGTTCTTTTCCAGTCAACACCATGATGCTTTCTGAAGCGCTTGTCTTCAGTAGCAATAATCGTGTTTGGCATATATTCGCTCATTTCATCAAGGTCAACCCAGATTCGGTTTTCCTCCCCATGAAGGCGGGTGATTTCAACAATATCTTCACCGTCTTTACCATAAATAAATGAGGTCTGATTTTGTGAAAGTGCCTGTTCAGTCAAATCAAAAACAGGGTCACCATAAACAACACTGTAGCCATAGATTGCAATTACGGAAAAGCAAACAATACCTACAACACCGATTATCATAATCATACCTAACAGCACTTTACCTATTTTGCTGACAGTGCTTGATGGTCTGTTATTTTTTCCTTTAGCCTTTTTTCTTTTTGCAGCAAGCTCTTTTTCTATTTCTCTTCCACGCTGTACCTTTTTATTTTTCTTTTCAGGAGTAGGGACATTATATGAGCTTGGTAATTTATTAGAGCTATTGTCTTCACGCTTCTGCTTGTCCTCATCAAAGGCTTTAGCAGAATTATTCATAAATGATTCAAGTAAATCATCATAATTATTTGAAGCCATTTTCATACCTCCATAAACATTAATTTAATATATTATATTACAGTATTTTAAATAAATAAAGGGGTAATTTGTAAATATTTAGTCAATCAGTTTATAAATTTTGCACGTTTTTTATTAATTGCAACAAGCCTTTGGGTAACAATTAAATCATCATAGGTTTGCTTTGCCCTGACAAATACCCAAAACTTTTTGCCGCACGCATTGCATATACCGGAATTTTTGAATGTATTATTGTTAAATTCATACTTACCGAAAGGGGTAACAATACCATTGCAGATTGGACATAAAAGCTCGACTTTGTCAACTTCAAAATTGCCATAAACAGGTTTGTTAATGAAAAACGGTTTAAATACAAGCTTTTCAAAAAAGCGAATATCACATTCGACAATAAAATCTTTAAACTTGTCCTTGTCGAAAACTTTTTTCAAGCAATATGCAGTAACAAAGCAATCCTCAAGTGCACGGTGAAATGTTGTCTTGTCGACATCAACATCAAATTTTTCGGCACATTTTGACAAGCTAATCTGACTGCCGTTATGATCCTTGATAAATTGCATACAATAGCTCTGCGCATCAGCATAGTAATGCATAAACTCAACATCAGTAGTATGTTTAAAGCGTTTGTAATTATCAACTAAAGTATACAAATCACTGTTTGACCAACTGAGAAAAACAACGTTATCTCCCCTACTCCAGCGTGAAAAATCAGCAAATGCTTCATCGAAGGATATACCGTCTGCCCTGATTTCTTCCATAGTAATGTGAGTCAGCTTTTTAAAATTTGAGCCAAGCTTTTTTGAAAGCTTGGGATAAATAAGTTGCTTGAAGGTATCAACAACCTCCATATCACTATTCAGCTTAACTGCACCTATTTCAATAATTTCATTTATTCCCTTTTTCGTTCTGTAATTGAATGCATTATTCCATTCCAAATCAAAGATAATATATTCCATATTCATCACACTTATCAAAAAAAATAACCTTGCATACGCAAGGTTACTTCTCTTAAAAACTTATCCTATAAAAAGAAATACAAGGAATGCAGCAAGAACTATTATGAAAAATGATACGATTAACCATTTTGTAATTCTTTCAAGCTTAGCTTCAATAGTTCTTCCCTTAGATTTACCTAAAAATGTTTCAGCACCGCCGGCAATAGCACCGGAAAGGTTCTGAGAACGACCCTCTTGCATAAGTACAACAATAGTTATAATTACAGATGCAATGATAAGAATTGCACCAAATACATAATGATACCAGGACATAGTTATTCCTCCGTTAATCTAAATTACTAATGGATTATATCACAATAGCTGTGATAATGCAAGCACTTTTTTTAAATGTTAAAAAGTTATTTGTTCCGCAATATCAGCCTCACCGGGCAGAGCACCTGCTGCAGGAAGATTTTTTGCTCTGAAACGCCATTCTTTTTCAAATTCATTTTCAAAGTGAATGTGAATGGACAGCACCTTATGTGTCTTTCTCAGCTTCATTGCAGAAATACCCTGCGTATCCTTGGTGGTCTTTGGTAAAACGCCTGCAGTGTTTATAAGAAGCTTTCGTCCGCTTGATGAGTCCAGCACAATATCGGTATCCTCTTTAATATATATTGCACCTGCAAGCGGTGATTTATTAGAATATGCGTTAATCAATTTTTTTCGGTTGGTTTTGGTTGCATAAGCAGACATATCAACCTTTGCAAGCTTTCCGTTCTCAAAGGCAAACAGCATATAGCCGATATATTCGCTGAGTACAGCCATATAAACAACCTGTTCTCCCTCGTCCATATCCAGCTTTGACGGAACATATTCACCAAGAACAGACGCCTTAGTATCGGCAAAATCATCGGCTTTTGACTTGTAAACCTGATGATTATTAGTAAAGAACAGCAATTCATCCTTATTGGAACACTCGATTTCAGGGAGCATCTTGTCGCCCTCTTTAACCTTTTGTTCACCACTCATACGCAGATTAGCTGTCTTAATCTTTTTAAGATAGCCCTGCTCTGACATAAACAGTGTAACAGGATAATCGGCAATTTCAATAACCTCAGCCGGAAGCTCTTCGTCAGCATCGTAGAGCACTTCACTCTTTCTGCCGACATCATACTTTTTAGCAACAGCATCAAGCTCACCGATAATGATTTTTTTCATTTTATTTTTGCTTGCAAGCGTTGCTTCAAGATCAGCAATATCGTTTTCAAGCTGTTCAATATCCTTAATCCTTTTAAGAATATATTCACGATTAAGGTGACGCAGCTTGATTTCAGCCACGTATTCAGCCTGTGTTTCATCAATTCCAAAGCCTATCATAAGATTTGGTACAACCTCTGATTCACGCTCGGTTTCCCTTACAATCTTAACAGCCTTGTCAATATCAAGCAAAATCTTTGAAAGACCTTTTAACAGGTGGAGCTGTTTTCTCTTTTTATCAAGGTTAAAGGTAATACGTCTTCTGATACATTCAAGTCTGAAGTCAATCCATTCAAGAAGTATACCCTTAACGCCAAGCACAACAGGTCTTCCTTTAATCAGCAGATTAAAATTGCAGCTGAAGTTATCCTGAAGCGGTGTCATTTTATAAAGCTTCAGCATAAATTTGTCAGGATCAATACCACGCTTAAGGTCAATAGTTATTTTTAAACCTGATAAATCTGTTTCATCACGTACATCACTGATTTCCTTGACCTTATTCGTTTTTACAAGCTCAACAATCTTGTCAATAACAGCTTCAGATGTTGTGGTTGGCGGAATCTGTGTTATATCAATACAGTTGTATTTTTTATCATAGCTGTATTTTGCACGAACCTTAACAGAGCCACGGCCCGTTTCATAAATTTTATCAAGCTCAGCCTTATCGTAAAGAATATATCCGCCGCCAACAAAATCAGGAGCAATAAGAGTATCGCCAATCACATGGTCAGGATTTTTCATCAAAGCAATTGTAGTGTCACAGATTTCTCTGATATTGAATGATGCAATGGATGATGCCATACCAACAGCAATACCTGTTGTGACATTACAAAGAATCGTCGGAAAAGTGACAGGCAGTAATGTCGGCTCTTTCATCGTATTATCATAGTTATCAACAAAATCAACTGTATCAAGCTTTATATCATCAAACAGTTCGTGACAGATAGGTGCAAGCTTAGCCTCAGTATAACGTGATGCGGCATACATCATATTTTTACTGTAAGCCTTACCGAAGTTACCCTTTGACTCAACAAATGGATATAACAGTGCCTCATTGCCTCGTGACAGACGCACCATAGTTTCATAAATAGCGGCATCACCATGTGGGTTAAGCTGCATTGTACGTCCTACGATATTAGCACTTTTGATTGTTCCCCCCTGCAGAAGCCCCATATTATACATTGTATAAAGCAGCTTTCTGTGTGAGGGCTTAAGACCGTCAATCTCAGGGATTGCACGTGATAAAATAACACTCATCGCATAAGGCATATAGTTGCCTGTGAGTGTATTTGTAATTATCTCATCCTGTACTGTACCTGCACCTTTAATATGCACATTATCAGCTAAGGGTTTATTATTTTGTTCATCTGTATCTTTTTTTCTTCTTGCCAAAACAATCCACCTCCTTAGCTAACATCGGCAGCATCAATATAAAGATGACCGTAATCTGCAATATATTCTTTTCTGCCGTCAAGATTATCACCAAGAAGCAAATCAAACATTTCAGATGTTTTTTCTGCTTCGTCAGGTGTTACTTTAATAAGTCGCCTTGTGGCAGGATTCATAGTAGTCAGCGCCATCATTTCAGCCTCATTTTCACCAAGACCTTTTGAACGCTGAACTGTATATTTTTTATTACCGATTTCTTCTTTAATTTCGTCCATTTCTATTTCATTATAAGCAAAATAGGTCTGGTCACCACAGGTAACCTCATACAGCGGTGATTCGGCAATATACACCTTGCCTGCTTCAATGAGCTTAGGCATAAGGCGGTAAATCATTGTTAAAATAAGCGTTCTGATCTGGAAACCGTCTACATCGGCATCGGTACAGATAAGCACCTTTGACCAACGAAGATTATCCATATCAAACATAGACAAATCTTTTGCGGCTTTGCTTTTAACCTCAACACCGCAGCCGAGAACCTTAATTAAATCGGTTATAATATCACTTTTAAAAATCTTATCATAATCTGATTTTAAACAGTTAAATATTTTACCTCGTACCGGTATAATAGCCTGAAAATTGGCATCC
>CAYNGP010000100.1:0-7724 GCA_964396885.1 uncultured Bacteroides sp.
GTCTTTCAAAGGGCGGTAAGTTTTTTGGAAGTGGGTTTCCGTTTTTGTCATTTTTGTATATTACTCCATTATTAATAATTAATATCTTAATTATTATAATCATTCTAATAATATTGTCAATAGCATTTTTTAAAATAGTTATAAATATACATAAAAATGTATAAAAATACAATAGTTATGTATTCGTATTATGTACTGTATTCACTATAGTATCTGGGTGAGTTTTGGTACATCATTGTAAACCTATTTGCAATTGTCGGTGTTCTCACATAATATAGAAAGTGGAGGTTTTCCCTCCAAAATCAATAAAAAGAAAGGGGATAAAAATGAGTAATGATATTATCGTAGCACTGGTTGCAATGACAGGCACAGTGATTGGTTCATTTGGCGGTATAATCACTTCTTCAAAGCTTACCTCTTACAGACTTGAAAAATTAGAACAAAAGGTTGATAAGCATAATTCTTTTGTTGAAAAAATTCCCTTGGTGGAGGAAAAAATCAGAGTTTTAAACCACAGAGTCGGTAATATTGAAAGGAGTGTTAATCATGAAAATGACTAAATCAACGATTATCAGAACAATTATTTTATTTATATCTCTGCTGAATGTGATACTCAGAATGTTCGGAGTAAATACACTGCCTATTGATAATGAGCTGATAGGCGAAACAGTGTCCGTCTTAATTCTGGTTGCCAGTGCAATTTGTTCTTGGTGGTATAATAATTCTTTTACCGAAAAGGCAAGAAAAGCAGATGAATATATGAAGAGTATAGGGAGTGAAGAGTAATGTATTATTATAATCAGATGGATTATGAAAATATAAAGTATGATAATCCTTCAACCTCAAAAGTTGAAACAATTAAAACCTCAGGCTGTGGTGTCTGCGTTACCTGTATTGCTGTTAATAATATAGTTGGCAGTGAGCTTTATACAGTCACTGAAATGACCAAACTGAGTCTTAAAAGCGGTGCAAGAGATAATTGGGGTACCAATTTGAACACATTGCTGAAGGCAGTCTGCAAGGAGCATCCAAATCTCAGCTTCACAACCACAACTGATGAAAATAAGGCGTTAAGCCATATTAAATCAGGGGGGCTGGTTATTGCGAATCAGGGAGATGCCTATAATGTTTTCAGTACTGCCGGTCATTATGTTGTGTTGGATAAAATGGTAGGTGCTAATGTAAATGCAATTGACCCACAGCTTTACAGTGGTAAGTATGATGATTATGACAGACCGAATCGTATCGTCAAAAAGACCGATTATGGCTGTGTGGTTTCAGTGAGTGAGCTGGCAAAAGCAACCGCTGACAGAAATCCGGCATATTTTCTGTTATCCAATTCATCAAAAGCAAAGCCTGTTGAAAGCCGTGTAAGATTTGATAAAGGCAGTGTTTATACGCTCACAACAAATGTGAATGTGAGAACAGGTGCAGGCACAAATTATGCGGTTAAAAAAGTTAAGGACTTAACTGCAGATGGTAAAAAGAACTGCACAAGCAGTAATGCAAATGACAATGCCGTTCTGAAATCAGGAACAAAGGTAACAGCACTTGATGTTAAATACGTTGGCAGTGACATCTGGCTGCAAATCCCAAGCGGATATATCTGTGTATATTACAATGGTGATAAGTACGCTAAGTTTTATTAAAAAAATCCCCAAGGATATTATATCCTTGGGGATTTTTCCTGTATATAAACATTAAATAAAACATCTGAATAATTGAATACATAGGCAATTATATGAATTGCAGAACATAGAATACAAAATGCAGAAATTGTAGAATTTTGTTAGCCCATTGGTGAGGTGAGCAAAATGACTGCAACAGAAGGCTTAAAAAGCTATTTGAAAAAAGAGTTCGCAAATAAACGAGCTGAGCTGGGAATATCACAAGAGAAAATGGCAGAGAATTTAAATATTTCACTGCGTTCTTATTCTAATCTTGAACACGGCAAGTTTTGCTGCTCATTGGCGTCATTTATTAATTATGTAAATAATTGCGATGCGGATAAAGATAAAATCTTTGCCGAAACAGCAGAGATACTCAAAAATTGTGATGAATAAAACGCCCCTGTATCTGTTAAGCGATTGGGGCGTTTGTCATAGGTATATTTAGTTAATATTAAACATAATAAGGATTTGATTTGAACAAAATGCTTATCAAATCAATAAGCCAGCCAATACCAAATAAGCCGCAGGTGAATATATAAAGTACA
Source organism: uncultured Bacteroides sp. (assembly GCA_964396885.1). Classification (GTDB taxonomy): domain Bacteria; phylum Bacillota; class Clostridia; order Oscillospirales; family Acutalibacteraceae; genus Eubacterium_R. The sequence goes on from CAYNGP010000100.1 coordinate 2,216, forward strand.
CCCATTCCTATTTTGCCTTCATAAAATTTATGAGCACCTAAATAACCCAAGAAAAAGCAAAGACAAAAAGCAACCCATTTGTTTTTTGCTCTTCCTGCACCACCTACAACAGTATTTGTGTTCGTGTTTGTATTAACAACATTTATAACCGGTTGCTGCTGAGGTTGTGCATTTTGATGATAGTTTTGTGTAGGCACTCCGCAGCGAGGACATATAACTGCAGCATCATCAATTTGATTTCCACACTTAGTACAATACATATTTTTCTCCTTCCACCATAAAACAACGAATTTTTATCTCATTTAAAAGATAGCATAGATATTGATAGAGGTCAATAAAAAATGTCGAGAAACTGAAAAATGAACAACAACTGGTGTTATTTGTTCTACAGTTCACTTATAATTTCTTCAATAGTTTCATTTGACTATTTGCCGGAGGATTGTTATAATATAGTTGAATAGATATCAGATAAAATCAGCAGTGCCAAGATGATTCTTCATCATTAAATGAGATTCTTTATGGTGGTTTTGTTACTGTTTATGAGCCTGTTTTGGAGGTGCAATTTATGTATTGTAAGCATTGTGGTTCTGAATTGTTGCAGGATGTTAAGTTCTGCACGAATTGTGGTTGTCAAATTGATGAAGAAAAGCAGAATGCGGCGCAAAATTCATTCGATAACAATGATTATCAAGAGCAAAGTAATAAAGGTACAATAAATGACCTTAAAAATCAATTCCAAAAGCCGCAAACAAAAAAACAAAAACCAAAGGGTGTTGGCTGTTTATGCATAGCTATTCTGTTTTTTGTTATTGTCATTACTGCAATTGTTCTTAGTGCGACTTCCGGAAATGACAATTCTGTAGAAACTGAAAAAAATAAGACAACAACTGAAAGTACAACGCTTGATAGTTTGCATGATAATATCGTCGATGGTAATGAAGAAGTCATACTAATGACGATGAGTAAAGATATCGCGAAGGATGTATCAAAATATCCATCAACAACCGAAATTTTAACAAATAGCTGGACTTTTGAACAAAAGGATTTAACATACACAACCTGTTGCACTTTTGAATGTTCTAATACTTATGGTGTTAAGGAAACGCATATACTTGTTGTAATAGCTGAAACTGATGATAATGGTTCAAAAATTCATCCTGTTGATGTAGCAATTGATGGAGCTTCAATCAAGAGCTATAATTGAAATTAAGTGCCCCCTTATTCTCTTAATTGAGTTTAAGAGGGGCTTTGTTTTAGATTTAACTGTTTCATCGCAAAAACGAACACCATGTGACAAGAATTGTAAAGTATTAGCAAGCATTTGAATTACACTTTATAAAATCAAAAAAACCTTGAAACCCTACGGAATACCGTGTGCTTTCAAGGTTTAATATTTGGAACAGCTTGTTATCAGTTCAAACTTAATTTTAAGTATTTATAAAAAAAGAACAATAACTGGAGTCATTGTTCTCTTGGAGCTGATAACCGGACTTGAACCGGTGACCTCATCCTTACCAAGGATGTGCTCTACCGCCTGAGCCATATCAGCAAAACGTGGCGACCCGGAACGGGCTCGAACCGTCGACCTCTAGCGTGACAGGCTAGCGTTCTAACCAACTGAACTACCGGGCCACATCTTGCGAAATGTATTATATATTAACTTTTCAAAAATGTCAAGTGCTTTCTTAAAATATATTTGTGATATTTTTTGTAACTTGAAACAAATACCATATTAATGTATAATATAAACTATATATTATGAGGAGAGATTTTATCTGATTAACAAAAGGTACATCAGAAAATACCAACAAGTATATGCTTGATGGTATTCGCTATGTATGTGACAATTTTAAAGAAAGAGCACCGGGAACGCACAGTGAACGTTCTGCACAGAAATTCTTAAAAAACGAGCTTGAGCAGTGGGCAGATGAAGTTGAGATGGAGGATTTTAATCTTCATCCGAATGCTTTTATGGGCTGGATACCGCCTGCAGGTATTATCGGTATTATTTCAGTGATTTTCTACTGGCTTACATACAAAGGTGTTGTCAACAATTCTGCACTTGCTGTTGCTGCTGTTGTGCTTACATTGTTTGCATTGTCTTGTCTTATTGTGGAATTTTTAATGTATAGGGAATATGTAGACTTTTTGTTCCCCAAAAAAGTTTCACGTAATGTTATGGCTCGCAGAAAGCCAACAGGCGAGGTAAAAAGACGTATTATATTCTGCGGTCATACCGATGCTGCTAATGAATGGACCTATTCTCTCCATGGCGGTATTAAATCCCTTGCACCTGTTATGGGCGGCTCTATAGGCGGACTGATTGGTATCAGCATTTTTAATATTATCTGGCTGATTTATGACCTTGCAGGCGGACTTTATATTTCTAAATTCTGGCTTGTTATGGGTATTATTCAGCTTGTCCTTATTCCGTTTTTCATTGCTATCCTTTTCTTTATTAATTGGAGGGTTGTTGTTGACGGTGCAAATGATAATTTAACTGCTGATTATATTTCAATGGCTGTTCTTAAGGAAATGGCTGACAATGATAAAAGATATGAGAATACAGAGGTTTGCTGCCTTTTAACCGGCTCTGAGGAGGCAGGACTGCGTGGTGCAGTTGCCTATGCCAAGCGTCATCAGGACGAATTAAAGGCTGTTGAAACAGTTGTTATCGCTATGGATACAATGCGTGAAATTGAGCAGCTTCAAATTTATACTCAGGGCTGTACAGGTACTCAGAAAAATTCAAATGCCGTTGGTGAACTTATATATGAGGCAGGTGTTAACTGCGGTATTGAAATGAAGGAAACTGATATTTATCCCGGTGCTGTTGATGCAGAGGGCTTTTCACGTTATGGCATTGAGTCTGTGGGCTTCTGCGGTGTTAACCACGACCCTAAAACCTATTACCATACCCGTCTTGATACAGCAGATAATATGAGTGAGGAATGTATTAATATTTCTCTTGATATATGTCTTGAGGCAGCAGAGCTTTATGACAAGATGGGCGGTATTGAAAGCTTCAGAGAAGCAGGAAAAACTCGTTTTAAAAAAGGATATAATAAGTAATAATATAGATATGAAAGATTTACATATACATATTGAGCGTGGTCCATATACAATAGAATGGATTGAACAGTTTATTAACAAGGCGGTTCAGATGGGGCTTGATGAAATCTGTCTGCTTGAGCATAGTATCCGTTTTGAGGATTTTCATCCAACCTTTAAAGAAGCAGCAGAATATAATCTGTATCAGAAAAAGTGGTTTAACGGTAAGGCAAAAACTGCACAAAAGCTTGATGATTTTAAAGCACTTATTAATGAAATAAGGAGCAGGGAATATCCTGTAAAGGTTTCCTTTGGGCTTGAGATTTGCTATTTTGAACAGCACAAGGATTTGATTAAGGCGTTAACCTCTGACGGATTTTTTGATTATCTGTTAGGTTCAGTGCATTGGGTGGATAACTGGACCTTTAATCAGCGTAAATATCAATGGCTGGGCAAGGATGTTGACCATATTTATAAACGTTATTTTGAAATGGAAAACACGCTTGTTGAAAGCGGAATTTTTGACATAATTGCACATCCTGATTTAATTACCTGCCACGCTCTTTATCCAAGCTATGATTTGTGTGATATTTACAAAACCTTGTGTAAGAATATAAAAAAACATAATCTGTGCCTTGAAATGAATACATCAAAAGGCTTGGGGGTTAATAAGCAATTTTTTGATATTGCCAAGTCTGTTGGAGTTCACTTTTCAACAGGCTCTGATGCACATAGAGTTGAAGATGTAGGTAGGGGAATAAAAGAAGTTACTGCTATTAGCTGAGGTGTCGCAACGAAGTATTGGTTTCTCGTGGAAATTGCCTGTAATACAGCCACAAAGCCTCGCAAGACGCAAGTCTTGCTGCGTTTTTAAACTATATTACAGACTAATTTCTGTCACTACGAAACTGCGAAGCACTTAAAATCATTAGATTTTGAGATAGAATAAGGCACAAAATCCACATAAGGCTTGACGCCTTATGTGGATTTTTAACGCAATTATAGCCCAAAAGATAATAATTTTAAGCAAAACTGCGTTACGAAACCTCAGCTTTATATCCCATAACTGAAGGTTATCGGATCTTTAAAAAGCGGTATCAGCGGCGGTGCTACTGAAAAGAGCATAAACAGTGCTCCCATTAAAATCAATATTGCTATACCGATTTTTTCAAGCTTTTCAAATTTGTTTGATTTTATTATAATGCAGTCTGCGCCAAAGGCGGCTGCTGCTCCGATGAAAAATGATAATATATTTAAAAACGGAATATTTCTTCCTATTATTCCGTTGTATGAATAGAAAAAGCCTATGATTGCAAGCATACCGATTAAAAGTCCAATGGCCTTGCCAAACCATAGGCTTTTGTTTTTATTTGTCAACTTGTATTCAATCAAAGACCATATGAGGTAGGGGAGATACAGCAGCTTTAAATGTTCCCATGTGCTTTCGTTAATCGGAAAAAATAATCCGACAAAGCTATTATAACCGCTCCATTCATAAACAAAGTGGAACAGACTGCCAAGCACGCCTGTAAAGAAAAAACCAAAAATACACATTCTGAACAATTTGTTTTTCATATCATCACCATTGAAAATATATGCAACGGATGATGTTTTATTGATTGTTTGCAGTCAATTAATAGTATTTTAATATCTTTATGATAATATTAATTATAGTAATAGATAATTTGTAATCGAAAGGAATTTTATGAAGGTAATTAAAAATCTTAAATTTAAAAATTTTATATTTCTATTTTTCGCAGGTATAATTAATGCTGTCGGTGTCACGATGTTTTTACAGCCTGTTAAGCTTTATGACAGTGGTGTGTCAGGCACATCTATGCTGCTTGCACAGGTTACTCCCGATTTTCTGCCGTTATCTGTTTTCTTAGTTCTGCTTAATGTGCCGATATTTTTATTTGGCTTAAAAAAGCAGGGCATGGAATTTACCATATATTCAATTTTTACAGTAGGGATTTACTCGCTCAGTGCGTGGCTGATAACAGATATTCTGCCTATTGATGTCAGTACGGTGTCACCGCTTGCAAAATCAGACCTGTTTTTATGTGCAATCTTTGGCGGCTTAATTTCAGGTATAGGCAGCGGTATTGCTATCAGATTTGGCGGAGCAATGGATGGTATAGAGGTTCTTGCAGTCATATTCGCCAAAAAGCTCAATATGACTGTTGGTTCGTTTGTTATGATTTATAATGTAATTCTTTATGTTATCTGCGGAATTGTTATTCATAGCTGGATATTACCGCTTTACTCAATTGTTACTTATGTTGCCGCACTTAAAACAATTGACTATATTGTTGAGGGCTTTGACAGATCAAAGTCAGCATTTATCATTACTACAAAGCAGGATGAAATTTGTGAAAGACTGTCGGCCACCTTTGAAAACGGAATCACTTATTTTGATGCAAAGGGCTATTATTCTAATTCTGATAAAAAAATTATT
>CAYNGP010000101.1:0-7714 GCA_964396885.1 uncultured Bacteroides sp.
ACTGCTGCACCTGCAACAGGTAAAATCACAAACGATATGTCAAAATGTATTCTCTGCGGACTTTGCTCAAGAAAGTGCCCACAGGAATGTATTACTGTTGACAGAAAAGAAACCAAGACCTGGTCAATTGACAGAGATGCTTGTGTTCAGTGCGGTGCCTGCATTGATGCTTGCTTAAAGTTCAAAGCACTGTCATTCACAGAGGATGACGGAGAAAAGGGTGTTGTAACCCTCACAAAGGAATAATTCCTATGACTAAAGTATTAACCTTTTCAGGCATTGTTCAGGGTATCGGCTTCAGACCCACTGCCCTGCGTATTGCCAATGCCCTTGGTGTTAAGGGTCAGGTTAAAAATTTAGGTGGTAATGTTGAACTTATTATCACCGGCGATAATAAGGCGTTGGACGAATTTGTCCAGCGCCTTGCTGTATTGTTTGATATAAAAAGCTATGAAAGTAAAGAAATTAACGATATAAATTTTGACGAATTTAAAATAGTACATTCTGATTTTGATAAAAACACACCCTTTCTCACACCTGACCTTGCCACCTGTAAGGCATGTGAAAAAGAGCTTAAAGACGAAAATAACCGCAGATACAAACATCCGTTTATCAGCTGTATCAACTGCGGACCAAGATATACAATTATGAATACCCTGCCCTATGACAGGGAAAATATAACAATGTCACCCTTTGAGATGTGTGACGAATGTGAAAAAGAATATACCACTGCCGATGACAGAAGATGCCACGCACAAACCATTGCCTGTAAGGACTGCGGACCTGTGCTTAATATTTCAATGGATGATGCTGTAAAGCATTTAAACAACGGCGAGGTCATAGCAGTTAAGGACATCGGCGGCTATCACTTAGCCTGCAGAACAGATATGCCTGCTGCGGTTAATAGCTTAAGGGAACTCAAAGGACGTGAAACAAAGCCCTTTGCCGTTATGTTTAACAGTATTGAAGATGTTGAGGAATACTGTAAAATCAATGACAAGGAAAAGGAATTGCTCCTCTCCCCTGCCCGCCCCATTGTTCTGCTTGAAAAAATTAAGGATTTCGATTATAGTATATGTGGAGACAGCGATTACATCGGTGCTTTTCTGCCCTGTAATCCTGTTCAGATTATGCTGCTTGAACAGGCTTCACCACTTGTTATGACCAGTGCAAACATCAGCGGTGAGCCGATTATCATTGACGATAGTGAAATACTGAAATTCGGTGTACCTGTTCTTTCACATAACAGAAGGATACTGACACCACTTGATGACAGTGTGCTTGCCGTCAACAGCGGCCGCACTCAGTTTATAAGACGAGCAAGAGGATATGTACCTCTGGCAATTGATATAGGCAAAAAATCCAAATGCGACACACTGCTTATGGGCGGTGACCTGAAAGCAGTATTCGGCTTTCACCGAGAGCATTATGTGTTCCTGAGCCAGTATTTCGGTGATTTGGAGGACAGTGCCGTATTTGATTGTTATAAGGATAATATTAAAAGATTTGCAGCACTGCACGGCTTTAGCATGGATAAGATTGTAAGTGACAAGCACCCTGCTTATTACTCTTCAAATATATATAATGCTGACACCAAGGTACAGCACCACAAGGCACACGTTGCGTCAGTTATAGCCGAGCATAAGCTTGACGGCAAGGTTTTAGGCTTTGCCTTTGATGGAACAGGCTATGGCGATGACGGTGCAATATGGGGCAGTGAGGTCTTTCTTTTTGACGGCAATGGCTTTGAACGAAAGGCTCACCTCGATTACACAAAAATGCTTGGCTCTGACGAGATTTCAAAAAACGGCGATTTGGCTTTAGACTGTTATCTTGGGGGCAATCCCCTAATCGACAAAGCAATAGAAAATAATATAAATACGGTTAACAGCTCAAGTATGGGCAGACTATTTGATGCCGTGGCGTCACTGCTCGATATTAAGCATTATAACAGCTATGAGGGAGAATGTGCAATTGCACTTGAAAACTGTGCTAAAAAGGCTGTAAACGCCTTTAAACTAACGCCTTCATTGAACCCTAAGAAAATACTTGAACAAATCAAAAAAGCTAAGAATGAGGCTTCTGCAGAAAGTATTGCCCTTGGCTTTCACTTCATGCTAAGTGAACTGATTTTAAATATTGCAAATGAATACAAAATCAAACAAATTGCTCTCAGCGGCGGTGTGTTCAACAACAGATTATTAATGGAAAGCACCACTCGTCTTTTGGAGCAGAACGGATATAACGTTTACACGAATGAGCTTGTTCCCTGCGGTGATGGTTGTATCGCCCTTGGTCAAGCCTATATAGCAAGTCTGGAGGAATAAATATGTGTGTTGCAGCACCGGGTAAGGTTATTGAAATAAACGGCGACACTGCCGTTATTGACTACAACGGCAACAAGGTTAATGCCAACAAGGGAATCATTGACACAAAAATAGGTGATTATGTGCTTGTTCACGCAGGGCTCATTATTCAGGTATTGCCTGAGGATGAAGCCCAAAATATGCTTGAGCTTTTTGAGGAGCTGGGTGAACTGTAATGGAGATTAAGGATATCGTTAAATATCTGGGTGAATATGACGGCGAGCCCCTTTCATTTATGGAGGTTTGCGGCACGCACACGGCTGCCATAAGCGAAAACGGAATACCATCACTGCTCAGTAAAAAAATCAAGCTGATAAGCGGTCCGGGCTGTCCTGTATGTGTGACCGCCTCAGGCTATATTGACAAACTGTGCCAGCTTGCTTTAACACCAAACACCTGCGTTGTAACCTTTGGTGATTTAATCCGTGTTCCGTCATCCACCTCAAGCCTGCAGGAAATCAAATCAAAGGGCGGACGTGTTCAGATGGTATACTCACCATTTGAAATCATTGACCTTGCTAAAGCTGAGCCTGAAACTGAATTTGTATTTGCCGCCGTTGGCTTTGAAACCACAACACCGATTTATGCTGTTTTGTTAGATAAAATAGTAAGTGAGAATATCAATAATATAAAACTGCTTACCGCTCTTAAAACCATGCCGAAAGCGATTGAAAGCCTTTGTGAAATGGACGGCAAAATTGACGGCTTTATTGCACCGGGGCACGTCAGCGTTATAACCGGTGCAAACGAATTTGTACCGCTGGCTGAAAAATACAACCTGCCCTTTGTTGTCAGCGGCTTTAAGGGTGAGGAGCTTTTAGCAGCTATCTATGCCCTCATTAAACTGAACAATCAAGGCAAGGTGCTTAATCTTTACAAATCTGCCGTTACCGACAACGGCAATCAAAAGGCTAAGGCGCTTGTTAAAAAGTACTTTGAGCCTTGCAACGCTTACTGGCGTGGTATCGGTGAAATACCAAACTCAGGTATGGCACTGAAAAAGGAGTATGAACGCTTTGACGCAGGCAGTAAAAATCTTACCGAGGATAACAAAAAGAATAAAGCCTGCCGCTGCGGTGAGGTTATAACAGGCTTTGTTTCACCTGCCGAGTGTCCCCTTTTCAAAAAAGTATGCACACCTGAAAATCCGCAGGGTGCCTGTATGGTATCAAACGAAGGCTCCTGCTTTCACTATTACATTAATAACAGAGGTTCATTATGAAGATTACACTTGCTCACGGCAGCGGCGGTAAATCCACCACTGAGCTGATTGATAAGGTATTTGCCAAGCATTTTTCAAATCCGATACTGAATATGATGGAGGACAGTGCAGTTGTTGACGGCAGTTCAAAAATTGCGGTTACCACTGACTCCTTTGTGGTTACGCCTGTTATCTTTAAAGGCGGTGACATCGGCAGGCTTTCTGTCTGCGGAACAGTCAACGATTTGCTTATGCGCGGCGCTAAGCCTAAATATATTACATCTGCCTTTATTATTGAGGAGGGCGCTGAAAGTGAACGCCTTGAACAGATTGTCAAATCAATGGCAGAAACTGCAAAGGAGGCAGGTGTTACCGTTATCTGCGGTGATACAAAGGTCATTGAAGGCAGCGGCGGTATTTATATCAATACCACAGGTGTAGGCTTTGTTAAGGAAAGCACCGACATTGTTTCTACCAATCTGCGCACAGGCGATGCAGTTATCATCAGCGGCAACACAGGTGACCACCACGCAACAATTCTTTCTGCAAGAATGGGTATTGAAAATAATATAAAAAGTGACAATGCGCCCCTTGTTGAAATGGTTGAAAAAATGCTGAAATCAGGCATTGAGCTGCATTGTATGCGAGATGTTACCCGTGGCGGACTCGGCACAGTTTTAAACGAGCTTGCCAAAGCATCTCACGTTAATATTGAAATTAAAGAGGAAAGTATCCCTGTCGACAGCGAGGTCAAGGCATTTGCTAAAATACTCGGTCTTGACATCATGCATATGGGCAACGAGGGTAAGCTGGTTGCAGTCGTACCCCAGAAGGATGCTCAGAAAGCCGTGGAAATTATAAGAAGCTGTAAATACGGCGAACATGCACAGATTATCGGCGAAGTAAAAAGCGGCGAGGGTGTCACACTGATTACACCAATCGGCGGCAAGCGCCGTGTCAATGTCCTTTACGGAGAAGGCTTACCAAGAATTTGCTGATAAATTATTTGAGGAGATAAAGCTATGAGCAGTACTAACACAAAAATGAGCGGCGATAAATCATCAAGCATTGAAAAAGCAGCAAAAGGACTGAAAAATAAAATAGGTGCTGAGCTGGTTGATGAAAGCTATTGCTATCTTGACGACTCAACAACAGTTATTCTCCTTGTATTTGAAAAGTATTTTATGCGTAACGGCAGCTACGCAGGGCTGACCGTACAGTTTATCGAAAATGACAATGTTCAAATGGCGAACATCATTGCCTCCGCAGGCGGTGAGGGTATTTTTAATTTAAGCTGGGGTGCAAATTCCGACTTTGCTTATGAGGCAGAAAACATACTGCGTAACTACGGCTTTCATATAAGATAAAATATACACAGAACTAAAAAACGTGAACTGAATGTTCACGTTTTTTGTTATATACTCCACTATGAAATATGGATATAAATTATATTCATTATTTCTTGTATTTTTTCTTGATTACAGTTCCTATAATAAACACGATCATACCCGGAACTACAAACTCGACTGCTCTTGCAATCACCAAAAGATAAAATGGTGCTGACATAAGATATGTATTATAACTATGATAATCGACTCCCAGCATTATAACAAAAATAATAATAAAAAGTATTGATACAGCATATAAGATTTTGTAAATGTTTTCTTTTTTCATAATGGTTACTCCACGCATCTTTGTAAAAAAATAAAAACAAAGCAGATGTTTGCTTTCAAAATATGTTGATTTGCAATCTCATATAATGATTATACCATAACTATTGGCAAGCGAAAAGAAGTAAAAATCCCAAATAATTCATATACAACAGGAATAACATCAAATTTGTCAAGATACTACAGCTTGTGGTGATTATGAATAGATTGTAAATCTCAAGTGCATATATGCTAAATTTGTTGAATTTTGGCACAATATGTGGTATAATATAGCCAATGTGAGAACAATAGTTCCGCATAAAACATTATATAATGTGAATAAAAGGCAGGAGGTGATTTCAATGGTTGAATTATCCCAAACAACAATTTATATTATCTGGGCAGTTTTAATCGTGGTCTTTGGAGTACTCGAGTCCGCCACCGCTCAGTTAGTATCTATATGGTTTATGCTTGGTGCAATTGCGTCACTGATTGCAGCGCTGCTGGGTGCAGAGATTGTAACACAGCTAATCATATTCATTGCGGTTAGTGCTTTGACTCTTGTTATCACAAGACCGCTTGTAAAAAAATATATTCACCCAAACAGACAGCGCACAAATGCAGACAGGGTTATCGGTCAGATTGGCATCGTTACTGAGGATATTAACAATACGCAGGGAACAGGTCAGGTTAAGGCTGACGGAAAAATCTGGACTGCAAGAACAATTGACAACAGCTTAATACCCCAATCAAGTGAGGTAATAATAGAAAAGATTGACGGCGTTAAGCTCATTGTAAAAAACAAATAATGCATAACAACAAAGAAAAAGGAGAAAATTTATGGCACTATTTATCATTTTAGGACTGGTAGCTCTTGCAATCATTGCACTGGTATTAACCAACATCAGAGTTGTTCCACAGTCAAAGGCTTATGTTATTGAAAGACTCGGCACATACTTTGCAACCTGGGACACAGGACTTCACGTTAAAATCCCATTCTTCGACAGAATTGCAAAAATCGTTTCACTCAAAGAGCAGGTTGTTGACTTTAAACCACAGCCTGTTATCACAAAGGATAACGTTACAATGCAGATAGATACTGTTGTGTTCTATCAGATTACTGACCCTAAGCTTTACACCTATGGTGTTGAAAGCCCAATTTCAGCAATTGAAAACCTTTCAGCTACAACGCTTCGTAACATAATCGGTGAGCTGGAGCTTGACTCAACACTCACATCACGTGACACAATCAACGCAAAAATCAGGGTTATTCTGGATGAGGCAACCGACCCATGGGGTATTAAGGTTAACAGAGTTGAGCTTAAGAACATTATCCCGCCTCGTGAAATTCAGGACGCTATGGAAAAACAGATGAAGGCAGAGCGTGAAAGACGTGAATCTATCCTTCGTGCTGAAGGTGAAAAGCAGTCAAGAATTCTTGTTGCAGAGGGTCATAAGGAGTCAAAAATCCTTGAGGCTGAGGCTGAAAAGCAGTCAGCAATCCTCCACGCAGAGGCTGTAAAAGAAGCTAAGGTTCGTGAGGCTGAGGGTGAGGCTGAAGCTATCCTTAAGGTTCAGCAGGCAACAGCAGATGCAATCAAGCTGTTAAATGAGGCTGATGCAAATGACGCAGTTGTTAAGCTTAAGGCACTTGAAGCATTTGCCAAGGCAGCAGACGGTCAGGCTACAAAAATTATTATTCCGTCTGAAATTCAGGGTCTTGCAGGACTTGCTGAAGGAATTGTTGAAACAGCAAAAAAATAATCAAATAAAAATCAGCCCCTTTGGAGAAATCCAAAGGGGTTAAATTATTGCCGAAAATCATTTAAAAATATCAATCACTTTTAATTCCTTATTACTGCTCATATCATACTCAACAAGCTGCAGTGTTTTCATCTGCCAATTCGCTTCAGCCTTTAGTAATAGTATCGAACTATCCTTTTTTAAATACGTACTGCTGGTTAAGTATGAATTGCCAAAAGCTTCTATAAGCTGAATATCCTCATCATCAGTAAATATTGACCCGCTGAATGCTTTGGCATCAATATCTCCATCAAAAGCTGTAAGCTTGCCTGATGATAGATTGTATGCATATTTCTTCTGCTCCTCAAATTGAGAAATGAATATCCTTCTGCCGTCCTTTGATGCAGAATAACCGCACATAGTGTCTGTGATTTCACCAAACGCATCAGTATTTACTCTTTGCGTTATCTTTTCTTCTTTATAATTATATGTCAATATTCCGAAGGTGCCGTGTAGTATGATTTTTTCATCATCACCATAAAGAATTTCAGGCATTGAAGCACCGATATTCATATCCTCAATATCAGATAAATCTATGTTTTCCCTATCCTTATCTGCTGAACAGGAAATAAATATAAATGAAAAAATAATTAAGGTTAAAAACAATACCGCTGACCTTTTAAGCTTCATAATAATCACCCCTCGTATAATAAAATAGTAGTTATTAAAGTCCCTCTCCAAGGACAAATATGCTA
>CAYNGP010000102.1:0-7579 GCA_964396885.1 uncultured Bacteroides sp.
CTGTAGTATAATACTGCCAATAAATTTTAAGGAGAAGTTGCTATGCATCTTTTAAAAATTGATAAAGAAAATTATATTGGTCAGGCAGATCCTTTTATTCTGGAGTCAAAGGGCAGATATTACATTTACACAACAGGTCATGATGGTGTTTATGCTTACCAGTCAGACGATTTGTTTGAGGGCTGGGAATTTGTCGGCAGAGTAATGACTGTGCCTGATCATGACTCGTTCTGGGCACCAAGTGTAATTGAGCTTGACGGAAAATTTTATATGTACAATTCAATTGAAATATATGATGATGAGCCTGACAAGGGTGGTCACAGAGGGGCAATGTTTGTGTCTGAGGCGGACAATCCTCTTGGTCCGTTCACGAATGCAACTCAGCTTTTACATCCATTTTCAATTGATTCACATGTTGTAAAAAACGAAGCCGGCTTGTTTATTTTTTATTCAACCAATAAATTTGAAGGTGACAGAATCGGTACTTATATTGTTGTTGATAAAATGACTGATCCGTATCACGTAGAGGGCAACCCGGTTGCTGTTGTTGAACCTACACTGGATGAGGATATTTACAGACGTGACAGATACAAAAAAGGTCAGCACTGGCATACTATTGAGGGTGCTTATTACTTTAAAGAGGGTGACTGGCAGTATGTTATGTATTCAGGCAACTGTTTTGAACAGCCAACTTATTATGTCGGCTATGCTCGTGCCAAGACAGATGAAACCGATTTAACAAAAATCAAGTTTGAAAAGTATCCTGATGATCATACCTACGCACCTGTTCTTGCGGCTAATGATTTTGAGGAGGGCACAGGCCACCACTCAATGATTAAAAAGGATGGACAGTGGTATGCCATTTACCATGCAAGAGATTATGATGACGGATTAAATGCAAATGCTTTTGATGCAAGAAATGCACGAATCTGTAAACTTAATGTTGAGGATGGTATCATTACCGCGCAGAGATATAAGGATAAGGTATAAGACAATTTTTGATAGTTAATATTTAAATAGAAAACACCATTGCAAACGCAATGGTGTTTTGTTATGTTTGATTATAATTTTCTGATACTGATTTCACCGCTCCTGAGTACAGTTCGCTCACCGTTCTCAAGCTCAACCTCAAGACCGCCTGTTTCATCAATTGCAATGGCTGTTGCAGGTGTGATTTCTCCGTTTTTTATGAACTTGATTTTTTCGCCGATAACAAGTGAATGACTGCGATAGTAATCAATAAAGCTTTTAATATCACCCTTTGCAATCTTAACAAGCTCATTGCAAACCTCGGCAATCAAAAGGCTTCGGTCAATTTTTTCGCCAAGACAGCCTGCATTTTCAACATCATCGGGAAAGTCAAAGGTGTTTATATTGATGCCTATACCGATTATGACGTTGTTAACGATGCCTTCTTCAAAATTGGTTATTGCTTCAGTAAGAATACCGCAAATTTTCTTTCCGTCAAGGTAAACGTCGTTAACCCATTTGATTTTTGGGCTTTTGTTTGTGGTTTTTTCAATTGCTTTACATACTGCAACAGATGCTGCAGTAGTTGCGGTTACTGCATTTTGCAGGGGGAGTAATGGATTTAAAGCGAGTGAAAAATAAACGCCTGTTCCTGACGGAGAATAAAAGCTTTTGCCCTGCCTGCCTCTGCCTGCACTCTGCTGCTCGGCAACAACTAAAAATTCACCGTTTTTACCCTCAGCAATCAATCGTTTGCAGCAATTGTTCGTGCTGTCAACAATGGGATAATATATAACGTCAAGATTATTCTTTATGTATCTTTTAATACTTGGGGCAGAGATGATGTTACTATTTTCGATAAGCTTGTAGCCCTTGTTAGTTACTGCGTCAATTTCATAACCATCATTAATCAGATTTTTAATGGCTTTCCAAACAGCGGCACGGCTTTTGCCGAACTTTTTTGCTAAATCTTCTCCGCTTATATATTCATTTGTGTTTAACAGTGCAAATAAAATATCGTCTTTTAACGCCATTGTTTACTCCTTGACAAAATAAGTTTACAATCCTTTTTAAAATAAAGGTGCTGAAAGCAACTGCTTAAAGCACCGATAAATTTATTTTCTGATATAAAATATTGCAAGCGTTTTTGGTCCGCAGTGTGAGGATATTGTGCAGCCTGCATCTGCGGTAATAACCTCTGCAAATTTATTTTTGCCCTCAATCATACCCTTAGCGAAGCTGATTATTTCAGGGCTGATATCACCGCTGTTGGCAATAACAACTCTTGCAGGGTCGATTTTGTTAATGTCCTTCAGGCAATCACTGATGTATTGCTTATAAACCAGATCAATTTTGCCTCTGTATTTTTTTGCAACGTCAAGCTTTCCTTGTTCATCAACTGCAATACTTGGCTTAATACTAAGCACGTTAGCACTGAATTTTGCAACGCCTGAGCATCTTCCGCCTTTATGAAGGTATTCAAGGTTGTTTAAAACAAAGGTTGTGCTTACCTTCGGCACCAGTGAATTAACACGGTTATAAATCTTTTTTGCATCAAAGCCTTTTGCTCTGAAATCACAAGCCTTTAATACCAAAAGCCCCATTGCGGTGCAAAGACTTTTTGAATCAATGCAGTAAACATCATCAAATTCTGCCGCAGCAATGCAGGCGTTTTGATAGCTTGACGAAATCGCAGAGCTTAAACCGATATGAACGATTGCTTTTCCTTGCTCGGTGAATTCTTTAAATACAGTACTGTACTGAGCAGGTGTTACTGCAGATGTTTTTGGCAAATCACCTGTTTTGTCAACGTATTCGTATATATCACGAGGAAAAATGTCTACACCGTCAGAATATGATTTGTCGCCGAGAAGGATAGATAAAGGCAGTATTGTTATATCGTTTTTTTCAATAAGATATTTCGGCAAATCACAGGTTGAGTCTGCCGTAATCATAACTTCTTTCAAATATATCACTCTCTAATAATAGTTTGTGCATAGGGGTTATTACCCGATTTTCTCAAGATTATAGCACAAAGAAACAAGTTAATCAACAAAAATAGAAAAGTGTTTATTATTAGTTTATTATTTGCCGTAAATGATCTGAACTCTGCCGAGCTTGTCACTGTCATAGGTTTTATCGAAATAAATATACAGCACATTATCGTGTATCGAAGCAGAGTAAGAAATATCTTCTGCACCGTCATTAATGATGAATGCGAATTTGCCTTCATCAAGCTGCGTTTTGTCAAAGCTGAAGCCTTCTTTTGCGGTCAGTGATACAGCAGACTGAGAAAAAATAATTCTGTCAACATTTTTTATATCACTGGACTCATTTGCCAGATGCTGTTTTGAATTGGTTACGGTTGTGCTGACAGTAAAGCTTGCATCAACAGTACTGATTACTTTATCACTGCTTGATGATGCTGCACTTTGGTTTTCAATAGTGTATGACCATTTAGCCGCGGCAACATCACGTGGGTCAGTTGTTTTGTATTCATCCAGCGTTTCAAAGCTGATGGAGTTAGGCTTAACCTGAAACTCGCCGTTTTCAATCATTATTTCTGTATGAATATCACCTATGTGATAATTGTCACTTGATTCATTGTAGGAAACAAGCACCTGTATATCAAGAGTAATTGTTCCGTCTTCTAAAATATTATAGACACCCAAGCCGCGGTTATACTTTGAAAGTGTATAATATTTCCTGTTGTTGTCACTGTCAGCAAGTGCATAGCTGACATATTTATTATCTGTTAAGCCGGTTTCTGCGTCATATGTGATTTCTTTACTGGCATCATTCATTGCGAATTGAAGGAATTTTTTAACTTTAAGCTGTGTTACCTCAAATTTGATTGCTTTATTAAAAACATCCTTCCAGGTGCTTTCACGTGCAATGGTAAAGGAAAGGCTTTCAACACCATCCTTTGTAACAGGCTTAATAAGAACCAGTGCGTATGAATATACTGTTTTGCCTGTTACCATATTAGAATCGTCAATTATTTTGATAATTAATTCCTTGCTTCCGTCGCCGTCAAAATCATTATAATAAAGCTCAGGTTTTTCAACTGAAATGGACTTTGTCCAACTGTTAAATTCCAGCTCTAAATTATTTGCTGATACAAGTGTTGCAGTATTGCCGTCAAAATACAGCTTGTATCCACTTTCTTTATTCTCAGCAATCAGCTCGTTTGTTTTCTGTTCGTTGTTTTGTGCGCTTACAGTGCTTGCAGGTGCAACGTGATTTTGCTGTGCTTTTTTGTTTTTATAATTAACTGAAATTGCAAAAGCAATTATAACTGCAATAAGGATTGCAATTAAAGGTATTATTTTTTTCATTTACTCATCCTTGTTTAATACACATCGTTATATTTAAATGGGAATTTTTCGCTTTTAACAATATGGTAGCAGCTTCCCTTGGCTAATGAAAAAATAGGTCCGTCATGCTTCAGGGAGTCGCTGTAAACATCAATAACGTTAATTTTGTCTTTGTCAAATTCAAGGTAAAGTCTTTTTACCTTTTCCTCGTCACGACAATTTTCGCCGATAATAGCCCCTGTTTTATGGCTGTGTTTAGTGCAAATCAGCTTGTCAAAGCCAAGTCTGTTCTGGATTTCACCGAGCAGAAAATCAGGTGATGCGCTTATTACGACAGTATATCTGTTTCTGTTGTTAAACCATTTATGTACTTCTTTTTCGTGCTTGTCCCAAAAGCCTTTGACAGCCTTGTTCAGCGGAATGAGAGGGACAAATAAAAAACATAGCTTTTTAAAATCGGTAAAGCTGATGATTTTGGCAAGCATCAGGATTAATGCAATCAGCAGTACAGGTACGGCTATTGGCAAAATCAACAGTAAATACGGATAATGAAGCAGGCAGTAGCCGCAAAAGAGTGATCCGCTGTCAAAAGGAACAATAGTTCCGTCAAAGTCGTAAATGTCAATATCCATTATATTCCCTCTTTATTAAAGTCAATGGTTATTGACTTGTCAGACTCAAACTGTGTCAGCTTAATGCCTGCACAGGTTAACATTCTTTTGCTTGCTTTAACTAAATCATCCTCGGCATATTTGTCGCTTATGTAGATAACCTCTTTAATTCCGCACTGAATGATTGCTTTTGCACATTCATTGCAGGGGAAAAGTGCCACATAAATTCGGCAGTCTTTAAGACTGTTACCACCGGCATTTAATATTGCATTAAGCTCTGCATGGCAAACATAAGGATATTTTGTGTTGCTGTTTTTGTCGGCTTGTCTGTCCCATGGGAATTCATCATCACTGCAGCCGCGGGGAAAACCATTGTAGCCAACAGACATAATTTTGTTGTCATCATTTACAATACAGGCACCAACCTGAGTGCTCGGGTCCTTGCTTCTTTGCGATGCAAGGATGGCAACACCCATAAAGTATTCGTCCCAGCTGATATATTCTTCTCTTTTTGACATAGGTTACAGCCTTTCTGCCCGTTTAATATGGGCTTTATAATGTGTAATCGTTAATCAAGCTTAAGTGCTGATACAAATTCGTCAAGCTCACTGCATTCGACATCACTGATTTTTCCTGCATCAACAAGCTTGTTAATCTGTGGATTAATCGGCAGCTTTGCAATAACCGGTACACCCAACTCTGACGCGGTTTCATCAATCTGTGATTCACCGAAAATGCTGATTTTTTTACCGCAGTCAGGGCAGCTGTAATAGCTCATATTTTCAACAAGGCCAAGTACAGGCACGTTCATCATTTTTGCCATATTGTAAGCCTTGTTAACGATCATTTTAACTAAATCCTGAGGTGTGGAAACAATAACAATTCCGTCAACAGGCAAGCTCTGGAAAACAGTGAGTGCAACATCACCTGTTCCGGGAGGCATATCAACAAACAGATAGTCAAGTTCGCCCCAACGTACGTCACTCCAGAATTGTTCAATAACACCGCTGATAACAGGACCACGCCATACTACGGGTGCGTTAACATCCTCAAGCAGCAGGTTAATGCTCATAATTTTTACACCATTGTCAGTAACTGTTGGCAGCAGACATTCCTCGTCCTGCATAGCTCTTGTACTAACGCCGAAGGATTTAGGAACGGACGGACCTGTGATATCCGCATCAAGCACACCAACCTTTAAGCCTGCAGCAGCACATTTTGATGCTAACATACAGGTAACAAGGCTTTTGCCGACACCACCCTTACCGCTGACAATACCAATAACTTTTTTTATGTTTGAGTATTTGTTCATTGGCTTTAAAAAATCTTCTCTGCTTGGCTTTCTGTCAGAACAGTTTGATTTGCAGCTTGAACAATCGTGATTGCATTCGCTCATAGTTTCACCTTCAATATATAATGTATATAATATAGCTGATATTTAAATAATATAGCACACTGATTGGTATTTATCAATAGGTACGAATCAGTCTTTTTACCTTGCCGAGAATTGCACATTTTTTTACAATGATTGGTTTGTACTTGTCATTCTCAGGCTGAAGTCTGAAATAACCGTCTTCTTTATAAAATCTTTTAACTGTTGCCTCATCATCAATAAGCGCAACAACAATATCACCATTATCTGCAACAGGTGTTTGCTCAACAACAACAATGTCACCGTCAAAAATTCCTGCATTAACCATTGAATCGCCCTTAACGTGCAGTGCGAACAGATTATTGCCGTTTACACCTGACAGAGCAATATACTCCTCAATCTGTTGTGTTGCCAAAATAGGCAAACCTGCAGTTACAGTTCCTACAAGCGGAATATGCGCAATGCTTTCGGCACTGCCTGCAATACGGATTGTGCGCTTTAAGTTGGCGTCACGCTTGATGTAACCGGCTTCTTCAAGTGCATTCAGGTTATACTGAACAGAAGATGTTGAGCGAAGTCCTACCGCCTCGCCTATTTCACGAACGGAGGGAGCAACACCTGTCTGAGAAATTTTGTCCTTAATATATTCAAAGATAGCATTCTGCTTTTGAGTTAAATTATTCATACGTCCTCCGTTAATAATAAGTATTATAGTATCTTTTGTGTATATAATAGCATTATAATAGCTCTCTGTCAAACATTTGTGCCCGTGATTTAATCTTTTTTAAATTATGTTAAAAAAAGTGTTGACAAATTCAATCGTATAAGATATAATTTTGCTTGCACAAATCCAAATGGCTTTATAGCTCAGTTGGCTAGAGCATGCGGTTCATACCCGCAGTGTCACTGGTTCGAATCCAGTTAAAGCCACCAACGGCCCGGTGGTCAAGAGGTTAAGACACCGCCCTTTCACGGCGGTAACACGGGTTCAATTCCCGTCCGGGTCACCAAATGAAAAAAGACAGTCACAAAGTGACTGTCTTTTTTATATGTTCATTTGGGCGGAGGGGAATTGAAACGAACTCTGCAAATTGGAACGAAGCGAAATTTGCAGGAAAAAGCTCCGGTGGAGCTTTTGATAGCTGAGAAGAAATTCCCGTCCGGGTCACCAAATGAAAAAAGACAGTCACAAAAGTGGCTGCATTTTTTATCTGTTTTCGCATACTACATTTTGCACAACATCAATAAAAGCTCTCCATATATAGGGCGAGAAAAAACTTTTAGAAAAAAATTGAAAAAAATTTCAAAAA
>CAYNGP010000103.1:0-7498 GCA_964396885.1 uncultured Bacteroides sp.
AAAGCGGTGCTGTTTATTTTGCTGCACTTGCTTACAGCGGCAACTTTAAGGTTAAGGCTGAAAGAGATTTGTTTAATACCACAAGAGTTATCATCGGTATGAGTGATTTTGACTTTAAGTTTGAGCTTAAAGCAAATGAAGAGTTTGACACACCAAAGGTATTCTGCGGTCACACACAGGGCTTTGGTGATATGTCAAGACAGATGAATAAATTTGCTGTGAACCATGTTCTGCCTAAAACCTTTAACGACAAAATTCTTCCTGTTCTTTATAATTCCTGGGAAGCTACCGGATTTGATGTAAGCAGTGAAAATCAAACTGCACTTGCAGAAATTGCTGCAAAAATCGGTGTTGAACTGTTCGTTATGGATGACGGCTGGTTCGGTAAGCGTAACGACGACAGAGCAGGTTTGGGTGACTGGTTTATCAATAAAGACAAATTTCCGAACGGACTTGATGAGCTTGTTAACAAGGTGAATGACCTTGGTATGGATTTCGGTATCTGGGTTGAGCCTGAAATGGTTAACCGTGACAGTGATTTATACCGTGCACATCCTGACTGGG
This sequence comes from uncultured Bacteroides sp., assembly GCA_964396885.1. GTDB lineage: Bacteria > Bacillota > Clostridia > Oscillospirales > Acutalibacteraceae > Eubacterium_R. The sequence goes on from CAYNGP010000103.1 coordinate 565, forward strand.
CTTATCATTTCGACAACAGATACTCCTGTGAGCTTCGCAACCAGCTTGTTTTAAATATGACAAGAAAAGATGTTCAGGAATACATATTTAATTGTCTGAATGACTTACTTTCTAACCACAACATCAAATATGTTAAATGGGATATGAACAGACCTTTATCAGAGGTTGGTGCCGAAAATCTTGACTGCCCGCAGATGCTCTGGTATCTGCACACCAAGGCAGTATATGATATCGTTGACAAGCTTAAGGCACTTCACCCTGACACTGCTTTTGAAAGCTGTGCATCAGGTGGAGGAAGAGCTGACTACGGTGCACTTATGCACTATGACCAGGTATGGACCAGTGACAACACCGACGGAATTGACCGTATGGTGATTCAGAAGGGTTATTCACTCCTCAGACCAGTCAAAACAATGCGTGCATGGGTTACTGACATTGCCGGCATTAACAAGCCCTGTTCACTTGATTTCCGTTTCAACATTGCAATGCAGGGTGCTTTAGGTCTTGGCGGAGATTTAACGAAATATTCCGAAGAGGATATAGAAATCAGCAAGAAAAATGTTGCTTTATATAAAGATATAAGAGAGCTGGTTCAGTTCGGCAATCTTTACAGACTTATGGATATTGATAAGGATGAAATTCTCTTTAATCAATATGTGAATGATGAAAAAACAAAGAGTGTTGCATTTATAGCAGCAAACGGCACAAGATTTTATAAAAAGAGTGTGCCGATGCTCTTCGACGGTCTTGATGAAAACAAGCGTTACACCCTTACCATAGATAATGAAACATATGAAAAAAGCGGTGCTTATCTTATGAATGTCGGCATTGATTTGGAGGTAAGAGGCGCTTACTACAACAGAGTTATAATAATTGAGAAAATATAATGAAAAAAGCATTAAAAATAGCAGCAGCATTAACTACTGCTGTAGCTGACATAACAGCCGGAGTTTATATTATTATGGATAAAAACACTAAAAAATTAGTTGGCAATGTTGCCTTTGAAAAAGTGGATACAAAAGACAAGGATGTTATCTATTTTCTGAATACAGGCAGTTCTGATGCAATAGTGCTTCAGAGTCAGGGTCATTTTGCTATGATTGATGCCGGTGAGGATAACGACAATCCACGTGGCTTTCCGAATCTCGAGTATGTCGGCTATGAACAGGAGATTTTAGAATTTCTCCGAAAAACTGTTGCTGACGAGAAGGGTAAAATACACCTTGATTTTGTACTTGGCACCCACAGCCATTCCGATCATATCGGTGGATTTGACACAATCCTGAATGATGAAAATGTTTTTGCTGACAAAGCATATTTAAAAGAATATCACAGCGAAAGCATTATTGATAAAGAGATTGACGAATGGGATAATCAGGAAGTTTATGACCAAATGATTGAGGCACTCAATAATAAATCAATACCGATTATTTCAGAAATCAGCTCCGAGCCATTCAAGCTTGGCAATTTCACACTTACCATTCTGAATACTGAATATGAGGATGGCAGCCGCAAGGTTGGTGAAAACGATAACTCACTTGTTGTGCTTGTTGAAAAGAACGGAAAAAAAGCCCTTTTAACAGGTGATTTGGATAATTTAAACGGTGATGAAGAAAAAATTGCAGAATTGGTTGGTCCTGTAGATTTATTAAAGGTTGGACATCACAGCTACAGCCATTCAACAGAGAAAAACTTTTTGACACTTGTTAATCCCAAAGTATCTGTTATAACAAACTCATATAAACATGCTGATAAAAGAACAATCAGAAGAATTGCAAAGCACACCAATTCATCCATCATTCTTACAGATGATGAGGGTGGCATTGCTGCAGTATTCACTGATGATAAAATCATTTATACGAATAACGCAGGATTATAATGACAATTCTTTTTATTAACTTAAATATCAAACAAAAATCCCCTTAGCCGATTTTAGCTAAAGGGGATTTTTTTAGGATGTATAGAATTTTAATTATCACAGCTTTTAAGAATTTCCGCAACCTCGGAAAACAATTTATCTTTATCTGCACCGCAGTTATTTACATAATTGATAAATGATAACAAGGAACAACAGTATCTGCCGTGTTCAAGGTTTGAATAAGAACGTAATGAGATATTCAGATTTTCTGCCATTTTCTCTTGAGATATACCAAGTTCTGTACGTTTATTAACAAGCTCCTTTTTCAGATAATTTTTTAAACCTTCTGTTGCAGTCACTTTGTCACCTCACCAAAAGGGCTAACAAAATTCTACAATTTCGCTTGCTAAATTCTATGATTTGCATTTCTTATGTTGTTGCCGTTTTCAATAATATAGTTATTTCTTTTATTATAAGTAACGGATAATTTACACAATTTTAAACAATAAAAGCAATAGATTTCAATAGAAAATCAAACGCCAATCGAAACATTATATATAATTCGGAATGTCCGAGAGGACTCTTCCAAATTTTCACCTGTGGCTCAATTCAATCTGCCCGAGAGGACTCTCCTCTCAACTACGAAACAGTCCACCGGACTGTTTCTCCTAAAAATCATTCGCTGCACTCTGATTTTTAGAGTTTCGTTTCTCGTCCTCTCGAATGAAAGAAAGGCAATGCACAGACAAACGTCTGTGCATTGCCTTTGGTCCGCCCGACAAGAACAGAATTGTAAAATATCCCTTATATACTGTAAAAATCAGCATTTTCTGTTGCAGTTGACTGCAATAAGACTGCAATAAAACTGTTCTCCATTTTTGGAGATTAAAAGTTTACCGATTTTTGTACATCAAATAAATATGATAAACTTATTTTATCTCTAACACACATGAAAACTATAAACAATTAGAATATAAAATCATGCAATTAAAAAAGTTCTTCAAAATGTGTTTCATTTAATTTTTCGCAAACCTCATCACTATTAATTATTTCTGCATATGAAAATAGCAAAAATAATTGAGATTTTAAAATATGTGCGTATTGTTTCATAGTATTCTTATCTGGCAACGTCCACACACTTCATCATAATATCCACCCCAATTAGTACATCAATGTTGTATACATAAATCTATAGACAATTATAAATAAAAAGCACCAAATTATGGTGCTTTTTATTGCTTCTTTTTATAAAATTCATTAAAAAATCATCCTAATTTTTTAAGTTGTTTAAATATTGCCTTATGCAATCTTTTTATGTTTGTAAGTCTAATTTCTATTGAACTACCATTATGATTATCTTTATATTGAATATAAAACATTAAATTCAACAGTTTAGTGTTTATTTTGTTATTTAAGGGATAATATTTCCCAGACTTTATAGACTCTAAAATATTGTTAAAAGCAACAGAACATTTATCTTTACAAGCATCTTCAGCCGTATCTCCTTTATCATCATTGCATAAAAATGCTCCAAATGTTTTGTAACTGTTTATCTTTTTATTATGTCTCTTTATAGTTTTGTATTCAGTATTTATTACAGACAATTCATTAAGAAGTTTAATGTAAAAATCATTATAAGACTCAATTATTTTTGTTTCTCTTTCAGCGGCTTTATTCCCCTTAAACATTCTATACTGTACAATATTTGCTATAATTGAAGCAACAGCTGTACAAATAGCAGGTACGATTATTTTTAATGTATCATTATCAATTGCCATCTCTTAATGCCTTTCCTGTTCTACGATCTATGCTGGTAACAAAATCGTTATAAACATTCTTTTTAATTTTATTAATACAGTTTTTATATAATTCTACCAAATTATCACTTTGTCCTGAGCCTAAAGCGATTGCCTCATTACCATTCGCCTCTGCAAATAAAGAAATATATTTCTCTATATACTTAACAATAATTGCATTTATGGCTATTTTTGTTTTATCGTCATCTACCATATGAAATGCATACATTCTTAAATCGTTTAAATAACCAATATGTGAATGTATAATTCTTTCGGAATGGAACATTGAAACCACTCTGTTATCAGATTCCGAAAATTTATGCCACGAAAATTTCGAGCCAAGATAATCTCGATCACTGTAATTAAATTTATCAACAAAGAAATCATTATAAAAATTTGTGAGTTTCTTACAGCAGACTTTAACTTCTTCAAATACATCTGAAATATAATTTTCTAACAAATCAAGATCAGACATTTCCTCGCTTGTAAATTCAAATAAGGATTTTCCTCCTATAATCACTCTTGATGAAAAATATTCATAATGCGGCAGCAAATATTCGAGATAAAATTCACCTGCCTCAGTAATATCAAGCTTACAATATTCTGAATATTTCGTACATCCATTTTCAAACTTTTCTGCTTGCAATTTCAAATTTTCAAGCGTTATATCTGAAAGTCCATCAAAAGTTACCAAATGATTCCAATATTTACATCGTCTTAAATCAAATAAATCCCATGCTGTATTGATTGTGACATCTGTTTTTATAAATGGAGATAAATCCTTTAATAAATTAAATAGTGATACCGAATATTGTAATGGAGTATTGTTATTAGAGTAGTGATAAGTATTACAATTTGATAGATATAAGAGAATCACTCTTGTTGCATTAATAGCTTTTATTTCATTATTCGCGTCTCTAATTTGATATTCGCTGCTCTTTATATGATCAAAATACTTTTCTTCAATAAATAAATTGTAAATTCGCCTCAACAAAATACATCTTGCAGCATGATTATTCCAATTGTCTACAGATGACACTCTTCTTAACTCATTAATATGTTCTATACAATTTGAACCTTCTTTGTAAATATCATCCACAATTTTCGCCAAAACTCGTATGCTTGTTCTGAAATCATCATTAAACAATGAAAAAATATTATCAGATATATATGAATCTTCCAACAAGCATTCAAAATCTTCAAATTTTTTCAATAAATCAGAATTTTTGAAATTTGGATCATATCTCATTCTTTTGAGAAAATCATATCTTTTTTCTATTATAGCTCTTTTGTCATATATTTTAGAAATCTCATTTGTGACATAAGGTTCCATTCCTCTATCAGAAAAATGCTCAATAAATTCGCATTTTGTTGTTTCTCTCATACAGAAAATCAGTGTATAATCCTGAAATGGATTGTACCCGATTTTTGTCAAGCCATCTATTGTAACATTGTCTAATATATAGCTAATATCATTTCTGAAAATAGAAATATCTCTTGTAAAATCTTCAAGTTCTTTATCATTAAAAAACACATCCAAATTGTCAAACACAATATAACACCTTGGATTTAAATCATCCAAATATCGTGCTGATAAATCAAACAAAATTAAAAGTATGAGTAATTGTATGACATTCATCTCATTCAAAATTTGTTTAAAATCATGAACTAACAACGACTTTTGTCTATCGTGATTATTTTCTGAAACAAAACACATTATCCATGTAATGAATTTCTCAAAAACACCTGTACTGTCAATATTTCCATTAAAGAATATATCATTATCGTTCATATAGTATATTTTGTATAACGTATTTAATACTTTACAATTGTCAGAATGCCAATCCTCTTCAACAAGCCTATAAAAAAACAGTAAAACTGTTGATTTAATGTCATGATCTTTATCAACATAATGGTCAAAATTAATCAGCCTGTATCTAGCTTTATCTTTCTTATTTACAAAATAATTGACAAAGGTTGTCTTGCCGCAGCCCTTATAACCAGATAAAATAACATTATTGTAACCGTAATCAACATTCTCATTAATATCTTTTATTAACAACTCTGCTTTTACTGTGTTCAAATATAGAAGATCAAAGAAACTTTGAGTGTTTAATTTTCTATCAAATGATGTTTTTTGATCGCTTGTTGCAAAAGGCGTCGCCAAAATAAATTTCTCAAGATTAATATTATTCATATACGCACCCAATTCTTTATATTCTGATTGATAATCCTTGATATACATAATTATATTCTCCTTATTTTTTTTAATTACAATGATAAAATCATACTCCATAAAACTTTAATCTTGAGTATTCTTTCAATATAAAATGCAAACTGCACGTTTTTTTGACAAAAATGTATAAATTTTATTATCATAACAATAGAATGTTATAAAATCCTTCTTACTATAAATGTAAGTGTCAAAAAAACACAAAAAGTAACGCAAAAAAGTCGAAAAATGTCATAATTTGTATATTTGCACAAAAATATTGCATTTAAATTGTTCAAATCAGCAATAAAAAAATGCCCCTATCTCTTGATTGAGACAGGGGCTGTATTGTTATATTTAATTCTTATACCAATTAGCTCTCTTATTGCCTTTATAGTAGACGGCAACATAACCACTTGGGATTTGAAGCCAGATGTTACCTGCGGTGTCGGTAGACACTGCTTGTGCATCAACGATTGTGCCAGCTTTGAGGACTGCATTTGCGTTCGGGTCGGTACTTGTGGCATTCTTTCTGCCGTCGGCGGTTAAATCCTTGACCTTCTTGATTTGTGATGTTGTTGTGGGCTTTGTCCACACATTGATGGCTGCTGTGAGCTTGTACTTACTGCCTGCGTTATACACAGGCTTACTTGCTGTCTTTGGCGGTGTGTATGTAATCAGATAATACCTTGGGTTTCTGTCACTGCAAGCCTTATCAAGCTGTGCAGGGCTGACAATTGCACCTGTGTCGGTCTTTGATACAATTCTGCTTGGTCTGCTGTAGCTGTCATACTTTCCGCTGTACATCTGAGGGTCAACAACATTGACGTTATTACCGCTCATTTTCCAAGGCACAACGTAGTGACCTGCAGTGCTGAACACGTTGTATGCATCACCCTGATTTGCGATAGCCATACCGCCGTTTTGGAGGTGCTTTTTCAGTTCATCAATACTGTTTGTGGTCTTGTATGTAAAGGCTGTATTTTCCTTGCACAGAGCCTTAAGGAGTGTCAGCATATTTGTGCCGGAGTTATCTCTCGCACCATTCTTAAGGCTGAACTCTGCCAT
>CAYNGP010000104.1:0-7213 GCA_964396885.1 uncultured Bacteroides sp.
GGCTGCTGGGAGGCTTATGCATCTGCAACCGCACTGATCAGACAGACAAAAATGGCTATGGATGAATATCCTGATTCCTATATGCATCAGATTGCAGAGGCTGAGGGCAAGGTTTCAGGCAGAACTGCTTTTGACGCAATGAGAAAGGGCGATATTGCAGGCATTAAGGTAGTTGACCAGTATATCAAATATGTTGCTTGCGGTCTTATCAACCTTGTTAATGCTCTGCAGCCTGAGATTGTTTGTATCGGCGGCGGTATCTGTAACGAGGGTGAAACACTTATGAAGCCGCTCAGAAGATTTGTTCAGGCTGAAAGATATTCAATACATAGTAAAATTCAGACTAAAATTGTTAAGGCTGAGCTTGGCAATGACGCCGGTGTAATCGGTGCGGCTATTCTTGGCTCAGTTAAAGAATAATCGGTGATAATTTGACAAATTTAATTAAGCTTTTTAATGACTTAAAATGTGAATATGCTGAGAATGAGCCTATGAGCAGGCACACGACTTTTAAAATAGGCGGTGCTGCAAGGCTTGTGGTTTATCCTGAAAATGAGACGCAAATCAGCGCTATTGTAAAATGTGCAAATGAAAATCATATCAGGCTTGTTACAATCGGCAATGGCTCAAATCTGCTTGTGGCAGATGAGGGCATTGATGCCTGTGTTATGATTCTGGATGATCATTTTGCGGAAATTAAGCTGCTTGATGATGATATTATTTATGCATCAGCAGGGGCAATGCTTATTAAGGCTTGCCGCTTTGCACTTGAGTATAGCCTGAGCGGACTTGAATTTGCCTATGGTATTCCGGGGTCCTGCGGCGGCGGTGCGTTTATGAATGCAGGCGCTTACGGCGGTGAGATGAAGGACGTATTGTTCAAATGCACGCATATTGACCGTGACGGAAATATGGGCTTTTTGGAGGGCGATGCGCTTAAGCTCAGCTATCGCCACTCTGCTTATTATGACAATGGCTGTATCATTACAGGCTTATATATGAAAATGAAAAAGGGCGATAAGGCTGAGATTAAAGAAAAAATGGATGACCTTATCTCCCGCAGGCGTGAAAAACAGCCGCTTGAGTATCCCTCAGCCGGCTCTACATTCAAAAGACCTGAAGGGTATTTTGCAGGTGCTTTGATTGAAGAATGTAACCTTAAGGGTAAAGCTGTGGGCGGTGCACAGGTTAGTGAAAAGCATGCCGGCTTTGTCATTAACAAGGGCGGCGCAAGCTGCAAGGATGTGCTTGATTTGTGCAGTTTTTGCAGTGAAACGGTTGAAAAAGAAAAAGGCGTTAAGCTGGAAATGGAAATAAGGGTAACAAGGTAAAGTATGGAAAAGGAATTAGTAGTATTAACAGGTGTAAGCGGTGCCGGTAAATCAACAGCTATGGGCTTTTTAGAGGATGTCGGATATTATTGTATTGATAATATGCCCCCTGAGCTTATGGCGACCTTTGTAGGTATTCTTACTAAAGGCGATGAATATAACAAGGTTGCTTTGGTTTGTGACATCAGGTCAAGCAATGTGTTTGAAAAGCTTCTTGAAAGCATCAGTCAGATTGAAGAATACGGCTATTTGGTCAAAGTGATTTACCTTGATATTCATGATAAAGAGGCTTTAAAAAGATATAAGCTCACAAGAAGAAAGCACCCATTTGCTGACCGCTTTAATGGAAGCATTCAGGAATCTGTTATCTATGAAAAGAAAATTCTTGCTCCGCTCAGGGGCAGGGCTGACCATATTATTGATACCAGCGACATTACGCCTCAGAAGCTGAAGGCGAGATTAACTGAAATTCTTTTACACAGTGAAAATGATATGATGAATATTCACTGTATGTCCTTTGGCTTTAAGCACGGTATTCCAAGCGAAGCTGATTTTGTTATTGATGTTCGCTGCCTGCCGAATCCTTACTGGCTCGACAGCCTTAAGAATAAGACAGGTCTTGATCAAGAGGTTTATGATTATGTGTTCTCTTTTGACCAGTCAAAGGCGCTTTTAAACAAGCTGATTGATTTTGTTGATTTTCTTAATCCTCTTTATATTAAAGAGGGTAAAAGTCAGATTGTATTTGCTGTCGGCTGTACAGGCGGTAACCACAGAAGTGTAGCCTTTGCCGAGGCGCTGAAAAATCATTTTTCAAAAAAATGGGATAATGTATCTGTTAACCACAGAGATATTGATAGAAGGTAATCGGGTATAAATGTCATTTTCACAGGATGTAAAAAACGAACTGTTAAAAATTGAATATGAAAACAGCTGCTGCGAAAAAGCAATGCTTTACGGAATTTGTATTTTCGGCAAGAGCTTTTCATCCTTTGGCGTGAGTATGCAAAGTGAGAACGAGGCGCTTGCAAAGCTTTATAAAAAGCTGATTGAAAAGTACTGCAATGTGAAGTGTGAAATTAAAGTATCTCCCGGCGGCAGAAACTATTCTGTTAATATAAATGACGGCTCCGATTGCGATAAAATACTTGGCATTTTCGGTCATAATGACGGCGGAAGCCTTAAAATTAATCATTCAAATTTTGACTGTGACAATTGTATTAAGGCTTTTGTTGCAGGTGCATTTTTGTCCTGCGGCACGGTGTCCTCACCGCAGAAGGATTATCATCTGGAATTTACTGTTCCTTATCTTAATCTGTCAAAGAGTCTTGTTACGCTTTTGGGTGAGATTGAGCTTGCGCCGAAAACCTCTAACCGAAAGGGCTATAATATAGTTTATTTTAAGGGCAGTGAGGCTATTGAGGATTGCCTGTACCTTATGGGGGCTTCCTCTGCTATGTTTGAGATGATGAATGTTGAAATCGTTAAGGATTTCAGAAATAAGGCGAACAGAACTGCCAACTGCGAAGCTGCGAATATTGAGAAAACAGTTAAGGCAAGCTTTGCTCATATCAAAGCAATTGAAAAGATTGAAAATATTAAGGGTCTTGATTACTTAAAGAATGACTTAAAAGAAATGGCAATTTTAAGAAGGGATAACCCTGAGCTGTCATTGGCAGAGCTTTCAAAGCTTAGCGGAATGTCAAGGTCAGGTGTTAACCACAGGCTGAAAAGAATTGTAGAAATTGCCGATAATTTATAATAAAGGATTGAAAAAATAATATGTTTACTCATTTGCATACACATACAGAGTTTTCATTGCTTGACGGCGCCTGCCGAATCAAGCAGCTGGTGTGTCGTGCAAAGAGTCTGGGAATGCAGTCTCTTGCTATTACCGACCACGGTAATATGTATGGGGCTGTTGATTTTTATAAGGCTTGTAAAAGCGAGGGTATAAAGCCTGTTATCGGCTGTGAGGTTTATGTTGCACCAAGAACAAGATTTGATAAGGATAAAGTACTTGATAAGGAATATAACCATTTAATACTTCTTTGCGAAAATGAAACAGGCTATAAAAATTTAATCCATATGGTTTCAAGGGCTTTCACGGAGGGCTTTTATTTTAAACCGAGGATTGACCACGATTTGCTCGAAAAACACCACGATGGGTTAATCTGTCTTTCTGCCTGCCTTGCAGGTGAAATTCCACAGGCACTTTTGCAAAAGGATTATGAAAGGGCTAAGAATACCGCTCTTTGGTATAATGAGCTGTTTGGCAGCGGTAACTATTATCTTGAGCTGCAGAATCACGGCTTGCCCGAGCAGCAGGTTGTTAATGAGGGTATTAAACGTATTGCAAGAGAAACAGGCATACCCCTTGTTGCAACGAATGATGTGCACTATATTGAAAAGCAGGATGCCAAAATACAGCAGGTGTTGATTTGTATTGCAACCAACCACGTTATCGGTGATGATACAGGGCTTGAGTTTCACGCCGACGAATTTTACCTTAAGAGTGAGGAGGAAATGCGAAAGCTTTTCCCAGATACGCCTGAGGCAATTGATCATACGCAGGTTATTGCTGACAGGTGCAATTTTGATTTTGAATTCGGCAACACCAAGCTGCCTTATTTTGAAACACCTGATAATATGGACCATTTTGAATATTTCAAAAAGCTGTGCCATGAGGGAATGATTAAAAGATACGGTGAAAATCCGCCCAAGGAATATTATGACAGGCTTAACTATGAGCTTGAAACTGTTGAAAAGATGGGCTATACCGACTACTATCTTATTGTTGCAGACTTTGTATCCTTTGCAAAAAGCAAGGATATTCCTGTCGGTCCCGGCCGTGGCTCGGGTGCAGGCTCGATTGCGGCTTACTGCATGGGCATAACAGACCTTGACCCTATGAAATACAGTCTGCTTTTTGAAAGGTTTTTAAATCCCCAGCGTGTGTCAATGCCTGATTTTGATATTGACTTTTGCTATGAACGCAGGGGAGAGGTCATTGATTATGTAACTCATAAATACGGCAGCGACCACGTAGCGCAGATTGTCACCTTTGGTACGCTTGCCACTCGTGCGGCAATCCGTGATGTGGGCAGAGCAATGGGCATGCCCTATGCGGCAGTTGATGCTGTTGCAAAGCTTGTGCCCAATGATTTTCATATAACCATTGAACAGGCGGTTAATAAGTCAAAAGAGCTTTCAAAGCTGATGGAGGAAAATCCACAGGTGAATGAGCTTATTGAAACTGCAAGAAAGGTTGAGGGTATGCCTCGAAATACCTCTACACATGCGGCTGGTGTTGTTATTACTCACAATCCTGTTTCAACCTATGTGCCTCTTGCTACGAATGACGGTGTGCCTGTTACCCAGTATATTATGACAACTCTTGAGGAGCTGGGACTGCTTAAAATGGACTTTCTCGGTCTGCGTACCCTGACAGTAATTGACGATGCGGCTAAGGCAGCAGGTGTTGATATAAACAATGTTTCCATTGAAGATGCGAATGTTTATAAAATATTTGCAAGGGGTCAGACTGAGGGTATATTCCAGTTTGAATCAAGCGGTATGAAGCAGATGCTTATGAATCTTAAGCCAACTGCGCTTGAGGATTTGATTGCTGCTACATCCCTTTACAGACCGGGTCCTGCCAAGCAGATAGATACCTTTGTTGAAAATTCACATAATCCCGATAGGGTGAAATATGCTGCAGAAGCACTTAAGCCTATTCTTGAAAACACATATGGCTGTATGGTTTATCAGGAACAGGTTATGCAGATTTTTCGTGAGCTTGCAGGCTATTCCTATGGCAGAGCGGATATTGTAAGACGTGCGATGAGCAAGAAAAAGCTTGATGTTATGGAAAAGGAGCGGGAGGCTTTCATTTCAGGCTGTGAAAAGAATCATATTGACAGCAAGGTTGCGAATATGATTTTTGATCAGATGTCTGACTTTGCCAAATACGCTTTTAATAAATCCCACGCTGCCTGCTATGCCTTGGTTGCCTACAGAACGGCTTATCTTAAGTGCTATTATCCTGCTGAGTTTATGGCGGCGCTTATGACCTCTGTTCTGGACCAGTCCAATAAAATTGCAAGATACACGGCAGAGTGCAAGCGTATTGGCTTAAGACTCGGACCGCCGAATATCAATACATCATTAAAGGGCTTCACTGCGAACGGCAGAGTGATTAATTATGGTCTGCTTGGTATTAAAAATATCGGCAGTGAGTTCATTGATGATATTGTGCAGGAGCGTAAAAACGGTGAATTTACATCCTTAACAGATTTTTGCCAAAGATTGCAGGAGGGGCATTTTAACCGCCGTGCAGTTGAAAGTCTTGTTCGTGCTGGTGCAATGGATTGCTTTGGTGCCAACAGGCGACAGATGCTTCAGGTGCTTCCTGCTCTGCTGACGAATATTGACAATTACCGCCAAAGCACAAGATATGGTCAGGTTGGATTTTTTGAGCTGGACGGCGGTGACAGCTTCAGCCTTGATGTCGAAATGCCTGATGTGAGTGAGTTTCCTAAAACAGAGCTTTTAAAAATGGAAAAGGATATGACCGGGCTTTATCTTTCAGGTCATCCTATGGATAAGTACGCAGATACCTGTAAACGCTTGGGCTATGCCGATACAATTGATTTGATTGAGGCAGGCAAGGAGGAAATGTCAAAATATAAGGACAGGGCAAATGTTAAAATCTGCGGAATTATTACGCATACAACCTTAAAGCAGACAAGGAATAATGCCTCTATGGCATTTGTAACCCTTGAGGATTTATACGGCTCAATAGAGGTTATTGTGTTTCCTAAAACTCTTGAGCAGTATCAGAGCCTGATCTATGACGGCAGTATTATCAGTGTAAGCGGTAATCTTTCACTGGAAGAGGAAAAGGATGCAAAAATTCTTGCAGGGGTTATTGAAGCTCCGCCCACAGGTGCAAACGGCGGTAATAATGAGGTTAAAAAGCGAAAAAAGAAAGCGCTTTATTTACGATTTAAAAATAAAGAGGATGAAAAAATAGTTCTGGCTAAGCGCGTAACCACAATTTTTGATGGAACAATACCACTGTATTTTTACTATACTGACAGTGGGGAATATGAGCTGCAGCCAAGATATGACTTTGTAGAGGTTAATGAAACCGAGCTTAAGGAATTAAAAAGGATACTTGGCGATGAAAATGTCGTTTATATGGGATAAATCAGCTTGTAAAAACTCAACACTTGACTTTTTTCGCAAGTAATATTAAAATACTCTTATATTTTGTTATTTACTTTCTCATAAGGAGGATACTAATATGAAAACTATTGCGGTATTAACAAGCGGCGGTGACGCACCCGGTATGAACGCTGCAGTTCGTGCAGTTGTTCGCACAGCCTGTGAAAACGGAATGAAGGTTTATGGCGTTATTCGCGGCTACAATGGTCTTATTAACGGCGATTTTATTGAAATGGATCTTCGCTCTGTTTCTGATATTATTAACAGAGGCGGCACTATCCTCTATTCTGCACGTTCGGTAGAATTTGCTACCGAGGAGGGTATGCGCAAGGCTGTTCGCACATGTCAGGAATGGGGAATTGAAGGCGTTGTTGTTATCGGCGGTGACGGCTCATTCCGTGGTGCAAGGGATTTATCCGAGCGTGGTATACCTTGTGTTGGTGTTCCGGGTACGATTGATAATGATATTGCCTGCTGCGATTACACAATCGGCTATGACACTTGTCTGAATACAATTATGGAAATGGTTGACCGTATCCGTGATACTGCTGAGTCACACGACAGATGCTGTGTTATTGAGGTAATGGGCAGATGAGCAGGCAGGCTCGCACTTAATTCAGGTATTGCATGCGGTGCTACCTCCATCCTGATTC